>NZ_JBFRGU010000003.1:0-457656 GCF_052115485.1 Microvirga sp. 2MCAF38
CCCCGTAAGCGAAACCGCCGGTGGCGTAGATCAGAGCGCGATCGAAGGCGTAACCGGCACGCACGCGAACAGTACCGAAGTAGTTGTCGCTGCTCTTGTTGTTGAAGCCGAAGGTGCCCACGAACACGTCGTTGTTCCGGTGACCGAGGTCAGCGTACTGAAGGTCGGTCTCGGCACCGATCACAAACTGACCCATCTGGTAGTTGTAACCGATCTGACCGCCGCCGACGAAGCCGCCGTTGCTGCCGCCGTTACCGACGAAGCCGACGCCCGGAACGAACACATTGTCATCGTTCGATGAGTTCCAGCCATAGCCAGCGTTCACGCCGACGTAGAAGCCGGTCCACGTGAAGGCCGGGATCACCGGAATGATCGGGGCCGGTGCCACCCGAGAGGGAAGGTCCGCAGCCGCAGCTGCTCCGGCAAAACCGACGAGCGCAACGCCGGCGAGAAGAATCTTCTTCATGGTCTCCATTCCTATCGTTTGTCTGACCCGTGCCCCAAAAGCCCGGGACGACTTACAGGCACCTTATAGAGCGATGGCCGCACGAGGTCTGTTGCCTGCCAATCACAGCGCCCGAAGGCACCGTGGCAGCATCGTGGCAAGAATGTGCATGCCGTTCCCTTGTGGCATCGCTGAGAGTTAAACGCCGAGCTTCGCTCTTGGTTCAGCTTCGAGGTGCAGAAATTTGACTTCTGCCCTAAGAAGGAAACCCTTGCAGCATATAGGCAACAGCTCGGGAGAAGAGAGTGAAGAAAATCGCCTTAGTGACGGGCGGCGCCCGGCGGATCGGCAAAAGCATCGTGCTGAAGCTGGCCCGTGAAGGATATGCTGTTGCAATTCATTGCCACAATTCCCTCGGCGACGCGGAGAAATTGGCGGCTAACGTCGAAGAGATCGGTAGTCGAGCTGCCATTATTCAGGCGAATCTCTGCGACCTTCGCGACGTGGAACGGATCGTTCCCGAGGCCATCCAGGCGCTTGGTCCGCTGACTCTTCTCGTCAACAACGCGTCGGCCTTCAAACAGGATAATTTACTCACCCTTGGTGATGAAACGTGGGATCTGCATTTTGCGGCCAATCTCCGCGCGCCGTCTTTCCTCGCGCGGGATTTCGCGCAACAGCTTCCGGACGGGCGAGAAGGCTGCATCGTCAACATCATCGATCAGCGGGTGTGGAAGCCGACGCCTTATTTCTTCTCTTATGGTCTGACCAAAGCGGCCCTGTTCGCCGCCACGCACACCATGGCGCAGGCCCTCGCACCGCGTATTCGCGTCAATGCGGTCGGTCCCGGCCCCACCTTGATGGGGGAGCGACAAAGCGAAGAGGATTTTGCGCGCCAGAACCGCGCCGTGCCTCTCGGTCACGGAGGTTCACCGGAAGAAATCGCCGAGGCTGTTCTCTATCTGGCGCAGGCGCGTAGCGTGACCGGCCAGATGATTGCGGTCGATGGCGGCCAGCATCTCGCCTGGGAGACGCCGGATGTGATCGGCATCAAAGAATGAGCCGGCTTGGAAGCAGTGTAATCGCGGAGATCAAGCGACCGTAATCCGGTTCTTTGCGATGGGTGGTGCGCCGGTAGCTGTAGAAGCGCTCTTCATCGGAATAGGTGCACAGGCCGAGATCGGCGAACTCGCCGATACCCGCTGCTCCGAGGCGCGAGCCGATATAAGCGGGCAGATCGAACTGCGCGTGACCTTCGCGAATGCTCGGGATGAAGAAGCGCCGATTGTCGCTATCCATCTCGGCGAAACGTTCCACGAAGTCGGCACCCACTTCATAGGCTGCCTGACTAATTGTCGGGCCGAGCACGGCGACGATATGTTCGCGCCGTGCGCCGAGGTTTTCCATCGCGCCGATGGTGGCTTCGAGGACGCCTGTCAGCGCACCTTTCCAACCCGCATGAGCCGCGCCGATGACGCTCGCTTCCGGGTCGCAAAACAGAACCGGGCCGCAATCGGCTGTCGAAATGCCGAGCGCGATACCGGGGACCTTCGTCACCATGGCATCGGCTTTTGGACGCTCTCCGGTCCAAGGGCCATCGGCGACGACCACATCGGCGGAATGAATTTGATAGAGGCTCAAAAGCGCGTCGGAGGCCACATCGAGATCGACTGTCATGCGTCTACGATTCTCGGCGATATTGCTCGGTTCGTCGGAGGAGCCGAGGCCACCGTTCAAGGACGTGTAGATTCCTTGCGAGACGCCGCCCTGCCGCGTGAAGAAGGCGTGCTTGATGTTGGAATAGGAGGCGAGTTCGGGCGCTTCGATGAACATGGGTCTTCAGAGTTCCGCGTTTTGAAAGCGCCCCATTGGCAATCCGGGCACGGCTTCGAGATCAGGATGGCTTAGGGCCAAAACCTTAAAAAGCTCACCCATGCCCTTCTCTCCGCGCTCGGTCAGCCGCTGAACGGCAAGATCGATGTCGTGAGCTTGAGACGGGCTTGCACGTTGTTTCAACGAGCGCGCTCGGGTTTCGATCCCAAGCCCTTCGAGAAACGCGGCTTGCGTGACCGGGCCGTGGAAGTGGGCTTTGCTGTCGATGCCGGCTTTCGCGAGCCAATGGAAATCCACGTGGGTGGTGAGATCCGCCTCACCGGGCTCTTGCAGAGGGTCGACGAACTTATGCCGATGCACCGCCTGAAGGGTATCGCCGAAGGCCGGTCCCCAATAGCCGTAATCGATCAGGAGAGCCGCGCCACCATCGCTTGCAAGCCGATGCGCTAGTGTTCCGGCGACGGCAATAGATGCTGTCGGAATTTCTAGAATCTCGCCAAGCCGCTGAGGAGATTGAGAGAGTGTTTTTTCTGGCTCCGCGTTTAGACCGAATGCTAAGTGGCCATCAGCTCTCAGGCCGACGAGGCGTTCGCACCAGCCCCGCTCTGTGGAAACATACTGTCTCACGGGAAGGGCGTCGAAGAACTCGTTGGCGAAGACGATGGCAGGGCCGGACGGAACATCCTCGATCCGGTTGTGCCAGGAGAGAGGAACGCCTGATTCCGCGAGCGCCGTGCGCTGGCTTTCGCGTAATACAGGGCTCGTCTCGATGAGATGCACGTGCAGTGCGGACCTGAACTCAGGCAGCACCTTTGCGGCGCGTAATGCGTCTGCCATGAGAGTGCCGCGACCGGGGCCCAGTTCGAGGAGATGGCAAGGGGAGGGACGTCCCATAATCATCCACATTTCGGCGGCCCAGAGGCCGAGAAGCTCGCCGAAAATCTGGCTGATCTCCGGTGCGGTCGTGAAATCGCCGCGCGCGCCGAGCGGGTCGCGCGTCGCGTAATAGTGCTGGAGGCATAGGCTCATATAACGCTCGACGGTGATCGGCCCCTCAAGGGCGATCAACTCGCTGAGACGCGCCTCGAACCCGTTCACGCGGAGCGTACTGATGGCAGCGTGCGGCCCCGCGATGCAACCCATATCAAGCCGATGCCGAGTAACACGAGCGGGAGCGACAACACCATTCCCATGGTGATACCGCCACCCAGAAACTGGAATGCGGAGCCGAACAGGAAGCCCAGTTGCTCATCGGGCTCGCGGAAGAATTCGCAGACGATCCGGGCAATGGCGTAACCTATGACGAACACACCGCAGAGAAGACCGGGACGGCGGAAGCCGAAGCGGCGAACAGCCCAGGCCATGATGAGGAAGAGTATCAGGCCTTCGCCGAGCGCTTCATAGAGCTGGCTCGGATGGCGCGGCAGGGGACCCGCATGGGGGAACACGACTGCAAAGGGGAAATCCAGCGCTATGCGGCCCCAGAGTTCGCCATTGATGAAATTGGCGATGCGGCCGAAGAAAAGGCCGATGGGAGCGACGACGGCTGCAAGATCGAGGATCGAGAGGGCGTTGAGCCCGCGTTTACGGGCGAACAGGATGATCGCCAAAGTCGCGCCTATCAGGCCCCCATGAAACGACATGCCACCGTGCCATATGGCGAAGATTTCGAGCGGCTCCGCGAGATAAGCGCTGAGATTGTAAAACAGAACATAGCCCGCGCGGCCCCCTAGAACGACTCCCAACGCTGCCCAGACGATGAGGTCATCGATGTCGATGGGTTTCGGCTGGGGCAGGGAGCCCCAAAGACCGGCCCTGGCGGCCAACCTCTTGGCGTAAAACCATCCGCCGAGAAGCCCGACGATATAGGCCAGAGCATACCATCGGATCGCAAGTGGCCCGATGGAAATGGCGACAGGATCGATAGCGGGGAAGGGAATCGCGAAAAGGGGCATAGGGACCTGTTCGTAAACACGCTGTCATTGGACCCGACGGGCGGAAACCGTCAACCCTGTTGCAGTTTTTCGCGAAAACGACCACATGAAGGCCGGTGCAAATCGAGGAAATCGGCCCATGTCTCAGACCTCAAACAGGATTTTCGATGAAATCGCCCGGTTGGCGACCGATGCCGCAGGCGCCGCTCAGGGCGTCAGGCGTGAAGTCGAGACGGTTGCGAAGGCCCAGATCGAGCGCCTGATCAAGGACATGGATGTGGCGACGCGTGAGGAAGTCGACGTCCTGCGTGAGATGGTTATCGCAGCGCGCGAGGAGAACGAACGTCTGAGCGCCCGGTTGAAGGCGCTTGAGGAACGCCTCAGCCAATAGCCACCTGCCCCCGGCATGAATTCGACGTAGGCCTGCTATGTCGAGGGCCGTTGTGGACAGGTGATCCAAACGCATTGTGGCGGTGGCCAAAATCCTGGACTGTCGAGTTGTGAGCTGATTCGTGTTCGAGGCGCGATTCATCTGTCTAAATCTCAAAGATTAGGCAGATAATACGCTTCTCAATGGAGCCGAAAAAGCAATTCTGTTGCAAGGGGCCTTGTTTGGTCTCGGGCTTGCTTGAGACGATCTGGGTCGACATGTCCTTGCTACCTCTCGAAATCGACCGTGCCGAGCACCCTCTCGACATCGTGGAGCGGCTTGCATCCCTACGTGACTGGATTTTCGACCGGGCGGATGCCGACGAGATGTCCATCTCGGTCGACGGGACTTGGTGCGAATACAGCGTTGCCTTCACATGGCTCGAGGAGGTCGAGGCGCTCCACGTGGCCTGTGCTTTCGATCTGAAAGTGTCCGACCGCCGGCGGCGGCACATTCTCGACCTCATCGCGCGCATCAATGAGCAATTGTGGATCGGCCATTTCGATCTGTGGTCGACCGGTAACGTGGTGATGTTCCGGCACGGCCTTCTGCTCGCAGGCGGTGCGGAGCCAACCCAGCGGCAATGCGAGACCATGCTCAAGGTCGCGGTCGAGGCCTGCGAGCGCTATTTTCAGGCTTTCCAGTTCGTCATGTGGGGCGGCAAGTCGGCCCAGGAAGCGCTGGACTGCGTTCTGTTCGAGACGGAAGGCGAAGCCTAGAAGCACGATCCGACGCGCTTCTCGTGGCCGGATGCTTGAACCGCTATCCGGGTTCCTCAGCACATTCATGCCCGGATCACGTATGGGCATGAAGGCGTGAGGCGAAGGGATCGTGGCCTTCGTCAATCTCGACAGCCAGCGACCGAGATGGAATAGATACCGCCTCCCTTGTTCAAGCGACAGGTCGTCATGTCCGTTCAAGCCTCCGATCTCCCTTCATCTCTCGTTCTCGTCGGCGCTGGAAAGATGGGCGGCGCCATGCTCGAGGGATGGCTTGCCGTGGGGATGCCTGCTTCTGCCGTCACTGTTGTCGATCCCCGACCGTCGGATGAGATGGTTCGCCTTTGCACGGAGCGTGGCATCGCACTCAACCCGACGACGGTAAAATCGCCTGCGGTTCTGGTGTTCGCGATCAAGCCGCAGATGCTCGATGAAGCCGCGCCGACGATCAATTCCTGGCTCGGTTCCGACACGCTCATCGTCTCGATTCTCGCGGGCAAGACCATCGGGAATCTTCTTGAGAAAATGCCCAACGCCAAGGCGGTGATCCGCGCCATGCCGAACCTCCCGGCGAGCGTCGGGCGCGGCGCTACGGGTGCGGTGGCGAACACCCATGTCAGCGAGGCGCAGAAGAAAACAGCCGATGCGCTTCTTCGCGCTGTCGGTATCGTCGAGTGGTTGCCTTCGGAGGATCTGATCGACGCGGTCACGGCGGTTTCGGGTTCTGGCCCTGCCTACGTGTTCCATCTCGTCGAATGTCTGGCGGAGGCGGGCGCGGCAGCCGGTCTTCCCGCCGACCTCGCGGCGCGCCTGGCGCGGGCAACCGTGACAGGGGCGGGAGAGCTTCTTATGCAGAGCGATCTGTCTCCTGCAACGCTTCGGCAGAATGTCACCTCGCCCGGCGGAACTACGGCGGCTGCCCTTGAAGTTCTCATGACCGATCCGGCTGGTCTGAAAACCTTGATGCGAGATGCTGTCGCCGCTGCAAAGCGTCGCGCGGAAGAGCTTGCGGGCTGAGCGTGGTGGCAATCGCCCGGCGCAATCCTAGATGAGAATGGAACATCTCTTTAGGAGAAAGCCATGACGATCGAAGCTCCGACCCCTTCTGCTGGATCCAAGAAAGAGGCCATCGTTCAAGCTCTCATGAAGCTTGCCGCCGAACGCTCCTGGAATGAGATCGGCATCGCCGACATCGCCCATGCGGCTGATGTCAGCCTCGCCGATTTTCGCGATCTCTTTCCCTCGAAGGGCGCCATCCTGGGGGCGTTCTCGTGTATGATCGATCGCAAGGTGTTGGAGGGAACGACGTCCGATCTCGCGGCGGAACCTGCGCGCGAGCGCGTTTTCGACGTGATGATGCGCCGCCTCGATGCGCTGGCGCCCTACAAGGCTTCCTTGAAGCGTATTGCGCACACACTTAGTCTCGACCCGCTTTCGCTCGCGTCGCTCAATCGCGCCGCCGTCAACTCACAGCGGTTCATGCTCGCATCGGCGGGGATTTCAACCGATGGAGCCCTCGGCGCGCTGAAGCTGCAAGGAGCTGTTCTCGTGTTCGGGAAAACCATGCGGACATGGTTGCACGACGATGATCCTTCATTCTCCCGCACCATGGCACGACTCGATCGCGAGTTGAGGCGCGGCGAGAGCGTTCTGGAAAGCGCTGACGGCTTCTGCCGTCTGACAGCGCCATTGCGCGCTTTTGGGCGTGCTTGCCTCAAGTCGAAATCCAGGCATGATGGATCGCGGCAGCGCACGAAGGATGGCGAAACCAGCAATCCGGCGGCGACAATCTAGAGCGATTTGCCAGAGATTTTTTTGGGGGCAGTATGAACCAAGGTTCGGCCGCGATGGCCGCAATCACTTTCGACGATTTTCTGAAGGTCGATATTCGCGTAGGCCAGATCATCGCCGTCGAGCCGTTCCCGGAGGCGCGCAAACCGGCCTTCAAACTGACGATCGATTTCGGACCGGAGATGGGCACCAAACGCTCCTCGGCACAGATCACGGCGAATTACAAGCTGGATGAATTGGTGGGGCAACGCGTCCTCGCGGTCGTGAATTTTCCACCGCGGCAAATCGGTCCGTTCATGTCGCAGGTTTTGACGCTCGGTGTGCCGGACGACAACGGCGAAGTCATGTTGGTCAGGCCCGACCGGGATGTGCCGCTTGGCGGCAAACTCTACTGATCAGGCTGGCAGGCGGACGGTCGCACGCAGTCCACCGAGGGGGCTTTTGCTCAAGCTAATGTCGCCGCCATGGGCTCTCGCGATGTCGCGTGCAATGGCGAGGCCGAGGCCGGAGCCGCCTTCATCCTGATTGCGCGCTTCATCCAACCGGAAGAACGGTTTGAACACCTCGTCGCGCATGTCAGGTGGAATGCCGGGGCCGTCATCGTCCACGTGCAGAACGAGCCATTGCGTCTCGTGATTGGCTGAGATCTCGATGGTGTCGCTGTGCCGCGCAGCATTTGACACGAGGTTGAACAGCAGCCTGCGGAACGCATCTATGCGCACCGTGATGTTAGGATCGCCGACGACGTCCAGCGTCGTCATATGCCCTTGCCGTTCCGCGTCTGATTGCAGCTCACTCAGGAGAAGGCGCAAGTCCGTGGTCACCGCGTGCTCGCCGGCATCGCCGCGCGCAAAGGAGAGATAGCCTTCGAGCATGCGGCTCATTTCATCTACGTCGCGCTTGAGGTCTTCGACCTCCGGCGTCTGCTCTATCAAGGCGAGCGACAGCTTGAAGCGCGTGAGGATCGTACGAAGATCGTGACTGACGCCGTTCAGCATCGTAGTGCGCTGCTCGATGCTGCGTTCAATACGGCGCTTCATCTCGAGAAACGCTTGACCGGCCTGCCGGACCTCGCGCGCGCCGCGTGGGCGAAATTCGATTTCGCGCCCTTTGCCGAAATCCTCCGCCGCTTCCGCGAGTCGCAAGATCGGGCGGATTTGGTTGCGCAGGAACAGGATGGCGATGGCGAGCAGCACGAGGGACGATCCGCCCATCCAGACCAGGAAGATGTGTGAGTTCGATGCATAGGCCTGACTGCGCCGCGCGAGCACGCGCATCACGTCCTGATTGTTCAGCAGCACGCGAATTTCGATGTAGTTCGAACGCCCGACCGTATCCATCCAATAAGGGCGGTCGATCTGCTTCCGCAATTCATCCGACAGCGTTTCATCGAGAATGGAAAAGAACGGCTTCGGACCTGGCGCGGGCAAATCGGTATCGTGGAGAATATCGACATCCAACTGCAAGCGATCCGACGCGATCCGTGCCAACGTCGCTGCGTCGCGATCCTGCGGATAGCTCTCGTAGATATCGACCAGCGCTGCCACATCGGCGGTAACGGCGGCAGACAACCGGCGTGTGACGAGTTGCCAATGCCGCTCCATGAAGACATAGGCGATGACGGATTGCAGCAGAACGACAGGCGCGATGATGATGATCAGCGAGCGCGCATAGAGGCCCTTCGGCAATAGGTTTCCCAACCAGCGCAGAGCCCGGCCCAGAAACGAACGCTTGAAGAACCTTCTGACTTTCATCGGTCGAGAACGAGACGATAGCCGATCCCGCGCACGGTTTGCAGGAAGATCGGATTGGCAGGATCGTTCTCGATCTTCCGGCGCAGGCGGTTGATCTGAACGTCGACGGTGCGTTCGTTCGCGCCGATCCCGTTGCCTGCCAACTCCTCACGCGCAACGTTCCCTCCGACACGTTCGCCGAGGATGTTGAGGATCTCGCGTTCACGCTCGGTGATCCTTACCAGTTCCGCGTCGCGCCGTAATTCGCCGCGATCGAAGCGATAGGTGAAAGGACCAAAGCGGATTTGCTCGGGAGTGTCGCTCTCGATTGTTGTCGCAACCGGCGCCGAGCGTCGGAGAATGTTGCCAAGACGTAGGAGAAGCTCGCGAGGTTCGAAGGGTTTTGGAAGATAGTCGTCGACCCCGATCTCAAGACCGTTGACGCGGTCGTCCGCATCCGCACGGGCGGTAAGCATGAGGATCGGGATCTGCGATTGGCCGCGCAACGAGCGCGCGTAATCGAAGCCTGTCTCACCCGGCATCATGACATCGAGAACGAGCGCGTCGAAAACGAAGTTCTCAGCCTTGGCCCGCGCCTCCGCAGTGTTCGCGGCGGTCGTGACCCGATATCCGTTCTCGCCCAGGAAGCGAGCCAGAAGATCGCGAAGGCGACGGTCATCGTCCACCACAAGAATATGCGCGGCATGATCTGGGATATCGACGCGAGAAACCTCCATGTCAGTTGGTCCCGCCAAAAACGAGGCGCTCCACATGGGCACGGTCATTGGCATCGATCAGGCGCAGAAGATAAGCGCTGATCAGGCTTTTCGCAGTGGGGTCCAGGTCGGCCATGGCACGCATGATACGATGGGTCTGCAGTTTAGAGAACTGCAGCGCCAGCTCGTGCCCTTCCGCCGTGGTTTGAAGATGCCGTTGGCGGCGGTCTGCCGTGCCGGCATTGCTTGAAATAAACCCCTTCTCGATGAGTTCCTTCAGGACACGGTTGAGGCTTTGCTTGGTGATTCGTAGAATATCGAGCAATTCGGCAATGGTCAGGCCCGGTTGACGGTCCACGAAATGAAGAACCCTGTGGTGAGCACGGCCGAAGCCGTATTCCGAGAGGATCCGGTCGGGGTCGCTCACGAAATCGCGATAGGCGAAAAAGAAAAGTTCGATCAGATCATAGGCCGGCATATCCGCCGGGGTCTCTCCGTCGAATGCTTCTCCGTCCGGCCGTGGCCGCTTCAGAGCCTGAATTGCGTCGGGCACTATCTCAAAACCTGTTTTTTAAGTCAGCCTTGTTGACATATCTCAGGCTGATTGTTACTCGTCAAGTCGCTTCTGTGAAACGAATGAACCTTAAAAGGCACGGTGGCACATCGGAAATTTCACGGCCCCGGTGTTTCGCCAAAACGGCCGACAATCCTTAAGGAGACGAACGATGTCCGCTACCCCCTTCGATCAACGTGATGGATGGATCTGGTATGACGGACAGATCGTACCGTGGAAAGACGCGAAGGTGCACGTTTTGACGCATGCCCTTCATTATGGCTCGAGCGTCTTCGAAGGCGAGCGGGCCTATGGCGGCGAGATCTTCAAGTCGACCCGGCATTCCGAGCGGCTCAAGAAATCCGCTCAGATCTTGGACTTCGAAATCCCCTTCACCGTGGCCGAAATCGATGCCGCCAAGCGCCTCGTGCTCGAGAAGAACGGGCTGACGGACGGCTATCTGCGCCCCGTCGCGTGGCGCGGCTCGGAGATGATGGGGGTTTCCGCGCAGCACAACAAGATCCACCTCGCCATCGCGGCTTGGGAATGGCCAAGCTATTTCGATCCGTCCCAGAAGATGAAGGGTATCCGTATCGATATCGCCGATTATCGTCGTCCGGATCCGGCAACAGCGCCGTCCACCGCGAAGGCCGCGGGTCTCTACATGATCTGTACGATCTCCAAGCACCGTGCGGAGCGCAAGGGTTATGCCGACGCGCTCATGCTCGACTGGCAGGGCCGGGTGGCCGAATGCACGGGCGCGAACGTGTTCTTCATCAAGGACGGCGCGGTCCATACTCCGATCGCCGATTGCTTCCTTGACGGCATCACTCGCCAGACGGTCATCGAACTCGCCAAGCGGCGCGGTTTCGAAGTGATCGAGCGGCGCATCATGCCCGATGAGCTCAAGACCTTCAGCGAATGCTTCATCACAGGCTCGGCGGCCGAAGTGACGCCGGTGTCCGAAATCGGACCCTATACGTTCCAGCCGAGCAACATGACGAAGATCCTGATGGACGACTACACGGCCGAGGTTCAGCCGAAGGCCAAGGCGGCCTGATCCGGGTCATTGCAGTGGTTCCAACAAGAGCCTGATCGAATTCAAAAAACCCCATCGCCGAAAGCGGTGGGGTTTTTGTTTTTCTGTTTAGCCGAGGAGATGGCCTCGTGCGACCTTCGGTTTACGGTGACGCGAAAAGAGCAGTCGCTCCCTGGTGGAGACCACGAGCCGTTTCCAATCAACTGGCGCGCGGAAGATCGAAATCCTTCTCGTCGGGAATACGGTTGAAAGCGATCTTCGCTCCCACATACCCGCCGGGGATCTCTGGCCAGGGGCCGAAGTGAAGTATGCGGCTTCCATACTGGGCATTGAGTCTATCCGCGACGAGCGACAGGCTTTCCATGCGTCGGCGAAGTTGCGCATCGGCCGTATTCGAGAAGAGATCCTTCCCGATATCTTCGACGGGCTGTAGCTCCGCCAGAACGATGTGCAGGTTATTTGCACGACGAGAGGAGTATTCGTACTTCGCCCGACGAAATAACTCCGCCAGAGCGGCCAGCAGGGCCGGATCGTCCCATGTCGCCGGGAAGCGTTCCTCTCCGTGCCAATCGGCGCCCTGTCGATCTCTCAGCCATAAACCGAGGGATCGGGCGGCAAAGCCTTCCCGCCGCATCCGACTTGCTGCCTTGGCCAGCAGGACTCGCGCGCAGGCATAGGCCCCTGGAAGGTTGCGCCAGTCGGTGGGCAGGACCCGGCCATGGCCGAACATGCGCCGCTCCGTGGCTGGGCGCTCCACCGCGTAGCCATGCAGGCCCATCCAGAGCCGTTCGCCCTCGACGCTCCCCCAGATGCGACGAGCCTCCTTTGGCTGAAGCTGCCAGAAGCCTGCCATGTCGGTCACGCCCGCGCGTGCGAGCCTCGCGGCATTCCCCTTGGCGATGCCGGGCACCTCCGTCAGAGGCAGAGCGAGAAGAGACCCCGGCAAGTCGTCCGGGTGGAGGGTCACCAACCCGTCCGGCTTATTCATCTCAGCCGCGATCTTGGCGAGAAGGTCGTTGGGGCCAAGGCCGATGGAACAGGTGAGGACAGGGCTGAACGTCTCTGCGAGCGCGTCCTTTATGCGCCGCGCTATTGCGTGTGCGTTCTTTTCTTCCGAGGGGAGTAGGGCACAGACCATTTCGTCGATGGAACAGATGCCCTTCACTGGAACGATCTCTTCCACGGTCCGGATGATCGCCTTGTGGAGGACAACATACGCATCATGCCGCGCTTCCACTAGCGCAATGCTAGGGCATAGGCGGCGCGCCTCATGTACCATCATGCCACGCTTGAGACCGACAGCTTTCGCCTCGCGGCTCACGGCAATGAGGCCCGTGTGATTAGACTTGATCGGAATGACACCGACCGGCCTTCCGCGCAGGCGCGGATCGAAATATTGCTCCGCGCTCGCGAAGAATGAATCGAAATCGACGTACAATCGTTCAAGGCCCGAGGGCTGAAGCGCTGCCATATCTTTCACATGGATAAAGAACAAAAATAGAACATTCTCTCATGAGATTGTCGAGTCCCAAGCCTGTGAATAACGGGGAATAAATCGGGCGCACTGGGTTGATATTCCTTGCTCGAAAACGTGTTCAATCTATTCGAACAAAAAAAGAACATCCGCGTTTTCTCGAATTGAGCGAACGTTAATACATACTAAAGTACTTCTGTCGAAATGGTGCCGTCTTTCGGTTGGCCCTATCTGTCGTTGCGACATGAACTACGTTGGTTCAAATCGGCCTTACATCATCCATAATTCCAGAGCGCTATCCAGCTGCGAGAACCGAACCCAGGCCCAAAAATGCAGAGCCACAAATCCCACTTTTCATTGAAACGCATCCTCCAAGGGCCAATCCTTGCTCTGGCGATCATTGTCGTTTTGATCGACGACGCCTTTCGCGCGGTGGTTGTCCCGGCGGTGCGGCGTCTGGCCCAGATCGGGGCGATCCGGCGACTCGAGATGCTGATCGGGCAAATGCCGGCTTATGGGATCCTGACGCTCTTTTTGGTTCCGCTCGCGATCATCGAACCCTTCAAGCTCTATGCCCTCTACCTGATGGGTCTGGGGCACATTCTGTCAGGCCTCTTCGTCTTCGCTCTTGCCAAGATCGTCGGAGTTGGGCTCGCCGAGCGGCTTTTTGCCATCGGGCGCGATAAGCTTCTGAGTATCCACTGGTTTGCCTGGTGTTTCGAGCGATGCCTTGCAGTCCGTGACGCCATTCATATGCGCTTGGAAAAAATGAAGATCTGGCAGGACGCGAAGGCTATCGTCGCCCATATTCGAAGCGGCATCGCAACGGCGAGAAACTCTTTCGCGCAATGGCGGGCCGCTCACGCGCGCGGCCGTTTCGCTGCGGCAAGGCGGAAAGTGCGCCGTCTTTTGGCGTTGTCCTAAAAAGGATAAGCGATCCTCTTTCGCTGAGCCGAAGCCATTCCTACATGGTTGGTCTGGGAGGACTATGTCTGTGACGAAGACTTTGAAATGGTATCGTAAAAGCGCAGTAGCGCTCATGGCCGTCGGGCTGATCCTTGCCGCCGGCGTCGCGGAAGCGCGCATGGGAGGTGGCCGCAGCAGCGTCGGCTCTCGGGGCGCACGCACCTGGAGCGCCCCTCCGACAACCAACACCGCACCGAACGTTGCGACCCCGATTCAGCGTTCGCAGACGCCCAACCTCAGTGATCAAAGAACGATTCCGCCGGTCGGATCGGCCGCTCAGCCGCGCCGCTTCGGTTTCGGTTCGGGACTCGCTACAGGTCTTCTCGGAGCAGGCCTTATCGGTATGCTGATGGGTAACGGCTTCTTCGGTGGTCTCGCCGGGCTCGGTTCCGTTCTCGGCTTGCTCCTGCAGATCGGCTTGATCGTTTTGCTGGCGTCTTTCGCGTTGAAATGGTTTCGTCGTCGCCAGCAGCCGGCGTTCGCTGGTCATGCCTACACAGGCGCGTCGCCGGAAGCTTCTTCGCGCTCTATGGGTGGAGGTTACGGCTCGGCGCTGAACGGTCTCGGCTTGTCTCGTCCGCAGGCAGCGCCTCGCGGCTCAGCCACGCGCGACGAAGTGGGCATCGGCGAGAAGGATTATGCCGCCTTTGAGAAGGCGCTCGTCGAGACGCAAGGCGCCTATTCCCACGGCGACGTCGCTGCCATTTGGCAATCGGCGACGCCCGAAATGGCAGGATACATCCAGGAGGAGTTGAACGACTACGCGTCGCGCGGCCTCGTCAATTCCGTTTCGAATGTCCGCCTTCTCCAGGGCGATCTAGCTGAAGCCTGGCGCGAAGGTGTCGTCGACTACGCGACCGTCGCCATGCGCTATTCCCTGCTCGATGTGACGAAGGAAAAGGCAACGGGCCGGATCGTCGAAGGCAATCCGACCGTGCCGGTGGAGGTCGCGGAAATATGGACATTCCGTCGTGACCAGAGCGGCCCGTGGAAACTGTCCGCCATTCAACAATTGAACTGAATTTAGAGCGGCCGGGGACCTTCCCCGGTTGTTTCGCTTCCAGGCTTCGAAAGTCGGATGCTTAAGAGTTTCAGTGTCCGCCGAGCGAAATCCGGGCATCGCGGGGGCTGTTGAGAATTTCGAGCAGGCTTTGCGCAATATGACGTGCTTCGTCGTCCTTCAGACGTAGCATGAAGGGGGGCATCGGACCCGCTTGGAGCGACACGACGGCAAGGCCATTCTCATCCATGCCGATGTCAATGGTGGGGGAGGTGACGTCGACGAAATCGCCCTCCGGCTCGACATCGTCTTCGTCGCTTTCGCCGATCGCGAAGAGAAGTTGGCTCACGGCTTTCACGAGCGAACGTGCCGCCTGGGGATCCATCACCACCGCAGTCGCTTGTTCGCCTTTCTTGAAGGCGAGCTGGATATTATCGCCCTCAAGCGTGACGGAAATCCCGGCCATTCGTACAAATCCTTTTCCGCGATATATGGGTTCTGTTTTGTTTCAGGGAAGGCGGTGTTCCGCAGCGGTAGTGACGCTCATGCAGACGACTTCGAGCATCTCCGAAAGACGCTCGTGAAAGCCGCAAAGCCTGATCGCGCCACTGCTTGGTGACCCTTTCCAGCATCTTAGCCAAGTGTGGATCTTGCCTTTTCTGGGGGTATCTCTTAGTTAAATGGCATCGACATTTGGCCGGACGAATGGGCTGCTTCGCCTCTGGCACTGCCGGGCGCACGTCTCCTCTCTACCAAACTCGACCATTGACGGATCGACACTTGGCGCTCCGTCTACGTGCAAACGATAGTGAAGGGTGTTCCAGATGGAAACCGGAACGGTGAAGTGGTACAACGGGACCAAGGGTTATGGCTTCATTCAGCCGGACAACGGTGGTAAGGACGTGTTCGTCCACGCTACCGCGCTTGAGCGCGCCGGACTGCGTGGTCTGCGCGAGGGTCAGAAGATCTCCTACGAACTTCAGACGGACCAGCGTACGGGCAAGACGTCCGCAGTAAATCTGCAGGGCGCGTAAGCTTTTCTTGCTGGAGGGCGGGCTCGTCTCGTCTTCCTGCAGCGGCCGTTCCGGTTCGGGGCGGCCTTTTTGTTGTTTGACGGAAGGCTTTGCATGGCAAAGGAAGAACTCATCACCTTCGAGGGTCTCGTAACCGAAATCCTGCCGGACGCCCGTTACCGGGTGCAGCTGGATAACGGGCACGAGGTGGTTGCCTATACCGCAGGGAAGATGAAAAAAAACCGCATCAAGACGCTTGCGGGTGACCGCGTGACCGTCGAGATGTCCCCTTATGACCTAGAGAAGGGGCGCCTGATCTTCCGTCACAAGGATTCGGGTGCGCCCTCCGGCCCCCGGCCGCCGCAGCGCGGCAACCCGCAGTTCCGTCGCCGCTAAGGCGCACGATCCGGCGAAGGGATTACCCTTCGCCGGATCGATCCTGCGCACAAGAATTGATTGTGCTTCAAGAAATGGGGCCGCTCTCAATCGAGACGGTCGCCCTATGCGACTGCCTGCATGACCGAAAGGGTGACCTGATCGGGACCGAGGTCCTCATCCATATCACGCAGGTGCATCAACTCGGCGAGCCTGTTTCGCGCACGGTTGACGCGGCTTTTGATGGTGCCGACGGCACAGCCGCAGATCTCTGCAGCCTGCTCGTATGAAAAGCCTGATGCGCCGACGAGCAACACGGCTTCCCGCTGATCCGCCGGAAGGCGCGTCAAGGCCTTTTGCAGATCCTCGAAATCAAGATGGGCGCCTTGAGCGGGTTGCACGGCGAGGGTCGCTGCGTACTTACCGTCAGCATCTTCCACTTCCCGCCGCCGCTTGCGGTATTCAGAGTGGAATAGGTTCCGTAGAATGGTGAAAAGCCAGGCTTGCATATTGGTGCCGGGCTGGAAGCGCGTGATGTTAGCGATGGCTCGCATCAGCGTTTCCTGCACGAGGTCATCAGCGCGGTCGACGTTGTTGGTCAGCGAAATGGCAAAGGCCCGAAGGTTCGGAGTAGCCTTCAGCATGTCGTCGCGCAGCGCGTTGTCGATGCTCATGAATGCTGTTTCCTCCGCTCCCGTCCCATCTGTTCCTGGTCGAGTTCGACCTGGTCCAGCTGGTTGATGATCTCTATGAACCGCTCCGGAACAGGGGTCTCGCCGAGCGCCAGACTGTCGTAGAAACTCTGGAGGCGCTGGCCGAGCTGGTTCTGCACGGATCGGCTCAAGGCCGGCCGCTTTTCTTTCTTCAGACTCACTGAACTATCGTCTCTTCCCCTCGCGAAAGCGGGGGACTTCTTGCTTGGATCGCCCTGCCGCATCGATTGCGCAACCTCCTCAAGCCTTGGCGCACCTTAAGGCGGCGCCTTTTCACCGTGGGGGTAACGTCCAAGGCATGGCATCGTTCCTGCTTGAAGCTAGGCAGTGACCTGTTGTCTGGGGATAACTCCGTTTCGGAACTTAATCCTTCGCGTCAAGTTCTGTGTCTATCCTTAGCGGCACGGTCGCCGCGGATCGACGAAACTTTCAGGCGGTCACGAACGGAAGGGTTTCCCTCATGCCTCTCAGCACCATCCTTCTCATCATCATTATCATTCTTCTGATTGGCGCAGTGCCGCGGTGGCCTTATAGCCGCAATTGGGGTTATGGACCGAGCGGCCTCCTCGGCGTGGTCCTGCTCATCCTCCTCATCCTGTTTCTTCTGGGGCGTATCTAGCACCGTAAGTGCAGGTTACCGCTTTCGGCGCTCGGTCATGAGCGATGCGACGATAATCGTCGAAGATCAGGCGAGGCCTTCCCTGAGCCCGATGGGGCGTACTTATGTTCTTTCTTCCGAGCAGAGAAAGGACAGACAAGCCCGAGAATACTAGAACCTACCGTACTGGAATGTTATAGTATCCAGAATCGCTCCAAGGCCTCCCTTTGCTCATCCGCTATACCAAGCTCGTTCCGGCGAACTCGATCCTCTCCTATGCGATCACCGCAGTGATGGTCGGCGCTGTGATCCTTGCGCGGCTGGCGCTCACACCTGTTCTGGGAGACGACCTTCTCGATGTCTCGCTCTTTCCGGCTGTGTTGATGGCGGCCGTCATCGGTGGGGCGGGGGCCGGCGCATTCGCGATTTTGATCAGCGCCGTCGCCGCACTTTTCATTTTTCCGAGTCGTGAAAACGCTCCCTTCACTGCAGGGAGTATCACCGAGTTCGGTCTTTATCTCTTCGGTGCGGGCCTGTCGGTCGTCGTTGCCGCCACGCTCAGGGCTGCTGTCGCCCGGTTGGAATTGGCGCAGGGAAAGCTGGTAACGGTGTTGGATGCTTCCGGCACAGGAACTTGGTGGTGGAACATGCGCGAGGATTGTGTGGAATGGGACACCGCGCTCAATCATCTGTTCAGAATCGATCCGGCCAATTCGCCTTGCGTCCGCGAGGACTTTCTTCGCTTCGTTCATCCTGACGATCGCGAGCTGGTCATCCAGAGGTCTCGTGAGACGTTGGCGACTGGGGGGGCCGATTATGAATTTCGCGCGATCCGGGCCGATGGCACGATTCGGTGGATGTATTCCCGCAACCGCATGCTCCCCGACAATCCGGGCCAGGAATCCGTTATGGTGGGCGCCTGCCTCGATGTGACCGAACGCAAGGAGGCCGAAGAGCGGCAGCAGCTTTTCGTTCACGAACTCAATCACCGTGTGAAGAACACGCTGTCGGTTGTGCAGTCCCTGGCTCTTCTCACTCTGAATGGGAGCAAGAGCCTCGCGGCTTTCAAGGAAGCATTTCAAGCGCGCCTTTTCGCTTTGTCGGCGACCCACAACATCCTGACGGAGGAGTTGTGGCACGGCGCCCCCATGCGCGAAATTCTTTCTGCGGAGCTCGCACCCTATGGCGGTCTCGACGAGGGCCGTGTGAGCGCCTCCGGCGAGCCCGTTCGCCTCACACCGCAACAGGCGGTCAGTTTCGGCATGGTGTTTCACGAACTCGCCACCAATGCCGCGAAGTACGGCGCGCTGTCGGCGCCCAACGGGCGAGTCGATATAGCCTGGCGCAAAACCGCCAGTGAGGCCGGAAAGCCTCGCCTTGAAATCATGTGGGTGGAGAGCAACGGGCCTGTCGTGCAGGAGACCATCTGCAAAGGGTTCGGTTCGCGGCTGATCGAACGCAATATTGACTACGATCTGGAAGGCACTGTGGAGATGCGCTTTCTTCCGGAAGGATTGCAATGCTCGATTAACGTGCCTCTTTGATCGTTGCCCGCCACCTGCGCGGCCTGATCTCGGCCGCCTCGAGCTCGTCCGTATTCTGCAACATTCCGTCGATGACATTGTTGATGGGGGAGCCCAGCGGCCGAGGCGGTCTTGAACGCGCCCCATCGAAGGAGCCTAAGCTATCAGACGACGAATAACTCCAAAGCAGAGAAACCCTTGAGTTTTGTCGGGAGCGTAGCGATCTGCACCGCAGCCATCGCCCCGGAGCCGTCTTCGTCATAGAGAAGCGCACCGCTCTTCTTCACATAAATGACGTAGTCATTATCGTCCTTCGCCTTGTCCAGCGCGAAAAACTTCTTGCTGAGTTTCCCTGGCTTCGAGGCCGTCCCCTTGCCGAGCTTTTTCATCACCTTGTTGTCGAGCCAGATCGTGTCGTCGGCAACCGTGTAGTCCGTTACCTTGTCGGCATTGGCTTTGCTGGGCTTCGTGTCGAACACGAAGATATCCTTGCCTGGGCCGCCCGTCAGAACATCCTTTCCGGGACCGCCATAGATTTTGTCGTCAAGCGCGTTGCCCGTCAGGATGTCCTTGCCGACCCCGCCGCGCACGATCCGGAAACCGCCGACGACAGGGTTGCCGCCAGACTGCACTGCAACGCCGTTCACGATCACATTCTCGATGGCAGGGTTCGCGTAGTTGAAGGTTGCATAGACGGTATCGACGCCACCTGAATCGATGATGATGTCCTGGGCCGATTGGATGAAGTAGGTGTCGTTGCCGGCGCCTCCGTTGAGGGAATTGACGGCACTGTTGCCGATCAGCACATCGTCGAAGGCGCTGCCTACCGCATTCTCGATCACCACTCCCTTGGCGATGGTGAACCCGCCTGCGATCTTCGTCTGCTGCGAGAGGAAGCCTCCCGCGTTCGGATCACCTTGCTGCAAGGTGGCGGCGCGCAGGTCAATGGTGACACCGGCCGTGGATCCGGCTGCGGTGATCGTGTCGATGCCGCCCGCATCCCAGATCGAGGACCAGCCCGTGCCGGGAGCGTTCGCCGTCGGTAGCGTGTAGGTGTCGTTGCCGGTGGCGGTGGTCATATTGGCGCCATAGAGCAGTTGAATGGCTGCGATGTCGAAGGCGCCAAGCGTGCCCTGGTGGCCGTAGGTGAAGTCACCCTTCGCAGTACTCAATCCGTCGTTATACGACATTTGCGTATATACGGATTGATTCAGGCCGTTCTCCCCGATGTCCTTCGGGCCGGCTACCCCAGGGAACGTGGTGCCATCCGCACGCTCTCCACCGTCATGAGGATGAGCAAGACCAAGGCCGTGGCCGATCTCATGGATCATGGTCGTGCGCCCGACGCTGCCGAAGCTTTTTACGCGCCAGATATCCGAAAAGAAGCTGTTGAACAGGCCCCAACGCTGATGGGAGGGGTTGCTGTCGTCGGGTGACTCGTGCCAGCCGGCAAGGCCTTCATCAAGCGGGTATAACCACCAGACCATATTAGCTTCTGTGATGTCATCTACCGTAGCGAAGTTGATATTGGCGACGCTGGTATAGACACTCAAGGCCTCGACGAGGAGGTTGGTCATTTCGTCCCACCAATGCCCCCGAAACTGTCGGATCGTTAGCCAGCCGCTCTGAAGCTCGCCGTGTACATTTTTAGCGGCGTAATAATCAATCTCGTTCCCGAAATCGAGCGGGACATCACCTATGGCGATGAGGATAGGGTCTTGCGGCGACTGGTCCCAGACCTTTCCACCCCAGATGAGTGAGTCGATGTAGGGATTGCCGTAACCTGATCCCGGAACGTTTCTGAACCCAGCCATTGTTCTTGCCTCAAGCCTGACAGTACCAATCCGACATTAATATACGTTATATTATTTCACAATGTATTGGATCACACATCACGGTCTTTGCGTAGCGCCTGCTCTCTCCGATCCTGGATTGACGTAAGATCCTCTGCACTGGCGTGCTCATCGTATCCTCTTTGTTCTAGGGTGAACCAGTTGGAATCATCCGCCGCATTGCACCGGAGGGTGGGCCATCCATATCCGGGGGCTGGCTGAATCAAGGCCGGAACTCTCTGCGCGCGAAGAAACAGGGCGGCCCGTAGCCGCCCTGGCAAGTCCCTTCGATGCGGCAGGCGCGCTTGCGGCAGGTGGACGGCACCCCAAGGATGTCGGCCAGCCGCCGCAAGGTGTCGTCGCAATCGGGCAGTTTGGAGAGAGTGGCCTGAACGCGGCTCATGAAACCTCCGGCAATCGTTTCGTCTGACAATGGTATGCTTGGAAAAAGGGCGAGCGCCTGCGGGCTCCGGGCCTGAAAAGGCCGGGAGCCATAACGAGAGGTGGGCGAGGGTGGCGCGATGCACGGCCCGGCTCGATCTCTGAAGTGTGGTGCTTGGAGCCGGGAGGCGCCTCGCGCACGGCTTTTTTAGGCGGACAGGCGGACGTGAGCCCGGCG
This sequence comes from Microvirga sp. 2MCAF38, assembly GCF_052115485.1. Taxonomy (NCBI): domain Bacteria; kingdom Pseudomonadati; phylum Pseudomonadota; class Alphaproteobacteria; order Hyphomicrobiales; family Methylobacteriaceae; genus Microvirga; species Microvirga sp. 2MCAF38. Next base: position 21,307 of record NZ_JBFRGU010000003.1, read on the forward strand.
ACTGCCGTACGCGGATTCTGCCTCGCGGCAGGCGGCGCACGACCAATCCCGACGTCTCCAGCCACAGCCTGGGCCTCCCGCCGAACAAGGCTGCGTCACCTCGCCCGCGAGACCGTGCCCAACCCCACAATCACGACGCCTCGCGAACGCGCCCCTCGGTGGGTCGGGACAGGAGGAAGATGGCCCAGGTTGGGAAGATTGTCAAGAACAAAAAGAGAACAAATAGTTCATCTTATTCACTCATCGTCATCCCCGGGCTTGTCCCGGGGATGACACTCTCCGCCGTCATGGCCACCCCGTCATGGCCGGGCTTGAGCCGAAGTCGGATGTTTCCGACTTCGGTATTTCAATGCGCAAGTCGGATGTTTCCGACTTCGGTATTTCAATGCGCAAGTCGGATGTTTCCGACTTCGGTTTTTCAATGCGCAAGTCGGCAACAGCCGACTTGCGGCGGCCATCACGTCTTGGACTGGGTGAGTAGCGGCACGGTAAGGCGTGGATACCCGGGGACAAGCCCGGGCATGACGGGGGAGAAGGGGAGCGCAACGCGGCACCCTCTCCCTGTGGGAGAGGGTTGGGGTGAGGGGGTTACGCCCTCTCCGGATAAACCTGTAACCCCTCACCCTCGCTCCGCTCGACCTCTCTCATCGCAAGTTGGGTGTTCCCGACTTGCGCAAAACGAGCAGATCTCGGGAACACCCGAGATCCGGGAGAGGTGAAGGGGAGACCCGCTTGCCCGCTCAGGCCGCAGGCGAGGGCAGGGGGTCGTCCTTGGGCTGCGGATCTTGCAGGCCGTCATAGACCTTGAGCCAGAACCGCACGGCCTCGCCGTTCAAATCCCGCTCCGCCAGAAACGCCCGCAGAAGCACCTCCGCCCCCGCCCCGTCGCCATAGCAATCGGCCAGAACGCGCACGGCGTCGCCGGCCTCAAGCCGATGCCAAAGCTTGGCTTCGCGGGAGCGTTTCCAGGAGGTGGACATGGAGGCAAGATGCCACAACTAGCCAAAATAGCTAGTAGCTATTTTGGCTAGTTTCCTAAAACAGCATATTTCGCCTGCCCGTCATTTCCAGGCTGGGCCATGCGAAAATCGATTCACACGAAGCGACAAGAGCGCCTGCGCGCCGTGCTGAAAGCCGAGCGCAAGAAAGCCGGCCTGACCCAAGACCAACTCACCCAGCGTCTCGGGGCATACAACACGTTTGTCAGCAAGTATGAGCGCGGCGAGCGGCAGATCGATGTGGTGGAGTTTATCGCGGTTGCGGAGGCGCTTGGGATCGAACCGGCTCAGCTGTTCAAATCAGTCCTGGCGGATTGAAGCAAATGGCGAAGATTGCCAATACACCCATGCGCTCCATCCAGACGACGCGGCAAGAAAAACTCTGCATGTTCCTCCGTCACGCGCGCAAGAAAGCGGGTCTCACGCAGGAAGAACTGAGCGCGGGGCCGAATTCGCGAAAAATTCTACAGTTAGTGTATAATAAATTTTAGCTCAATAATCATATAATAAGAGTATTTACGCCGAATATACCAGCAATCTGCTCCAGAGAAGTCTGAAAAGGTGCATTTTTCTTTATAAGTAATACGTAGCCTAATCGCTTAGCTTTGGCGAACGAATATAAAAATTTATTCTTATCATAAAAATTTATACTGGCGATAGTGCGAATTGTTTCAATTTTATCTGCGACCAATTCATAATCAGAAATTTCTGATTTAACGATCTCGACTGAAATAAGCGCTAATTTTTCGGCTCGCGGTGATGAAAAGCGCAGGAGATCGGCATGAATCATCGAGCAAAGAAAAAAGGGATTGTGCGAAGTTGCCGAGTGCGAACAGTTTCCGCCGGGTTCGACGCAGTCGGCTATGTCCGACGCTATATGATACTCAATGAACGATGGCATCAGTCGTCACCTTCGGCGGACATTGCGCGCAGCCGCTCATCACTGACGGTAATCATTGACTTGATCGTAGATTCCGACATTCCGGTCTGTGTATAGACATCAAACGCGTTAACTCGTTTTTCGTTGACAGCGTCTCGAATAAGACCACAGAAGCGGGCCCCCAATCTTGCGATAGCATTTTTACCGGCACTCGGTTCGCCACCTCTCCTTATATCCTTCAGTGCGTCAGGAGAGTTGCGGCCTTGTGCTATTGGATACCAGAGGGCAAGTATATCTTTGCTCACAAACTTAAACTCGTGCAATCGAATTAAAGTTGCTGTTATACTAATCTTGAGAGTTCGCGCTATATTTTTCGCTGAGTCCATAGCAGTGTCGTAATTATTCGTTATATTCTGGGTGCTGGCAAGATTATAAAATTGCTCCCGAGGCGCCAGAAGATTGATCGCGAATCGATTGCAGAAAATTTCTACTTTGTTGTTAGTTGTAATGGGGTCAGAAATGCCAGATTGTTTGAGAATTATATGAGCTAATTCATGGGCTAACGTAAAGCTGCGAGATTGATGGTTTTGCTGCAGAGTATTAATGATAATCATGTGCGCCGCAGCCGAATCATCGAATATCGCACATCCTCTTATATTATTATCCCGCATTGATCCTTGGACAACAAAGATACCGAGCTGCTCAACTCTATTTCTGAATTCGCTATAAAACCTACTTGCAGAGAATTCACGATCAAATTGGAAATCGTCTAGCTTTAATATTTTGCGAAAGGCTTGAGCAACTTGTTCTGGATTTTCTTCTAGTTCAGTTGAAAAAAGTTCAAGCGGCAATTTCATTTCGCTTATCGCGAACAGCTCTCTTGCAAAATTCTGCAAGCGAAAGCAGTGCTCAAAGAATGCGGCATTTAAGCCTAATTTATACGGGCCGGGACTGTTCCTTCTAAAATCGATGAGTCGTGTTGGGGCTACCTCGAAGGAAGGAAGAAAGAACGCATAGCAAGGAATGGCTAGACGATCTGCCAGCTTTTCTACTTGTAAGGCTGAGGGCTCCCGTTTCCCCTCAAGCATCTCCCCAAACCTGTTAGAGCTAATGCCCGCTGCTACCGCGAGTTCATCTGCCGAAACCCCTCGCGCGTTAAGGATTTTTTGTGTCACTTGTGGCTGAAATGGCATCGTCGACGATAACCGGAGGTTGATTCGTGATTGATTTAGCAGATGCTACGTCTGTTTTCGAGGCCGGAGTTGGTCTTGGCCTCGCTTATTCGGTGCTAAATGAAGTTAGTAGCTTTGGGTTCTTGTCTGTAAGTCGACGTTTCAAAATGGCTTGGCAAAAAGTCGAAAATGATTCATCGGAAGAAGGTGAAAATCGTAAAGATCAGCTCCTTCAGGTCAGATTAGCGCTATCTATATTGGAGAGTGACTGGAGGAAGACTCGCCAAATTCTTTCTTTGACGTCTCTATGCGCAGCATTAGCGAATGTGATCGTTTTATTAGCGATACCACTTCTCGAAAGTGCAAAAGTCACTTCATGGGTATACTTGTCGCTCGCATCATTCGCAATCTATCCTGTTGCCGCTGCTCTCCTAGAATTTTTGTTCTGGAAGAAGGATGCACGTAACATAATGCGAGACCTACGAACTGTTGAAGTAAATTCAGGCTTGCGATATTAACAAATCTCTACCGCCCCTTCCGATACTTCGGTTTCTGCCCCCCATGCCCCTGCGTTGAACGCGGAAGCGGGCGCTCTTTAAAATTCAGCGGCACTTCGCGGTCCGTGCCTGGGCCCATTTCGTCGAGGGTCGGTTTGCGGATGCGGGTGCCTTCGTCCGAGCGGCCTTTGCCTGTGGGGCCGTAGGCGTCCGCGTCCTCATTGCCGCCGCTGGCGCCTTCGGGTGAGGGGGCGAGGCCCTTCGGGGGGAGGTTGGCATTTTTGCCGTATTTGCGGCTGCCTTTGTAGGCGCCCGCTTCGCGCTCCACGTCCGCCTGACGGGCGAGGGGATCGTCTCCGATGGCGAGTTCGGTGGCTTGCAGGCGCTTGAGTTCGTCGCGCAGGCGCGCGGCTTCCTCGAATTCCAGATTGCCGGCTGCAGCGCGCATGCGCTTTTCGAGATCGGCCATGACGGCCTTGAGATTATGCCCGACGGTCTGGCCGACTTTCGCGAGGCCGGTATCGACAGAGACGTGATCGCGCTCGTAAACGCTCTCCAGAATATCGGCGATGTTCTTCTTCACGCTCTGCGGCGTGATGCCGTGCTCCGCGTTGTAGGCGAGCTGCTTGTCGCGGCGGCGGGTGGTTTCCGCAATCGCGCGCTCCATGGAGCCGGTCATGTTGTCCGCGTAGAGAATGACGCGGCCATCCACGTTTCGCGCCGCACGGCCGATGGTCTGCACGAGCGATGTTTCCGAGCGCAAAAAGCCTTCCTTGTCCGCATCGAGAATGGCGACAAGCGCGCATTCGGGAATGTCGAGACCTTCGCGCAAAAGGTTGATGCCGATCAGCACATCGAACGCGCCGAGGCGCAGATCGCGGATGATCTCGATGCGCTCCAGCGTGTCGATGTCCGAGTGCATGTAGCGCACGCGCACGCCGTTCTCGTGCAGATATTCCGTGAGGTCTTCCGCCATGCGCTTGGTGAGCGTGGTGACGAGGGTGCGATAACCCTTCGCCGCCATCTCCTTCACCTCGCCCAACAGATCGTCCACCTGGCTGCGCGCGGGGCGGATATCGATGATGGGATCGACAAGGCCCGTGGGGCGAATGACCTGCTCCACGAACACGCCGCCGGTCTGTTCCATCTCCCATTTCTGGGGCGTCGCGGAAACATGCACCGATTGCGGACGCATGGCGTCCCATTCCTCGAAACGTAAGGGCCGGTTGTCCATGCAAGAGGGCAGGCGGAAGCCGTATTCGGCAAGCGTCGCCTTGCGCCGAAAGTCACCGCGATACATGCCGCCGATCTGCGGCACGGTCACGTGACTCTCATCCGTGAAGACAAGGGCGTTGTCGGGCAGATATTCGAACAGCGTCGGCGGCGGCTCGCCGGGTTTACGGCCGGTGAGATAGCGCGAATAATTCTCGATGCCGTTGCACGCGCCCGTGGCCTCGATCATTTCGAGATCGAACTGCGTGCGCTGTTCGAGCCGCTGCGCTTCGAGCAGGCGGCCCATGCGGGCGAGTTCCTTCAGGCGATGCTGCAACTCGTCCTGGATACCCTTCACCGCCTGCTGCAAGGTCGGGCGCGGCGTCACGTAGTGCGAGTTGGCGTAGACTTTGACGAAGGAGAGGTCGTTCGTCTTCTTGCCGGTGAGGGGATCGAATTCCACGATGCTTTCGATCTCGTCGCCGAACAGGCCGATGCGCCACGCACGATCTTCCAAGTGGGCGGGAAAGAGTTCGATCACATCGCCGCGAACGCGAAAGGTACCGCGCGCGAAATCGTTCTGGATGCGCTTGTATTGCAGCGCCACCAGATCCGCGATGAGCTGGCGCTGCTCGATCTTCTCGCCGACCTTCACGGAGAAGGTCATGGCCGTGTAGGTCTCCACCGAGCCGATACCGTAGATGCACGACACAGAGGCGACGATGATCACGTCATCGCGCTCGATCAAGGCGCGCGTCGCCGAGTGACGCATGCGGTCGATCTGCTCGTTGATGGACGATTCCTTCTCGATGAAGGTATCCGAGCGCGGCACATAGGCTTCCGGCTGGTAGTAGTCGTAATACGAGACGAAATATTCCACCGCGTTGTCGGGGAAGAAGGATTTGAACTCGCCGTAAAGCTGCGCGGCGAGAGTCTTGTTCGGCGCGAGAATGAGGGCAGGGCGCTGCGTCTCCGCGATCACCTGGGCCATGGTGAAGGTTTTGCCGGAGCCCGTGACGCCGAGCAGTACCTGATCGCGCTCCTGTCGGCGCACCCCGTCCACCAGTTCCCTGATGGCCGTGGGCTGGTCGCCGGCGGGCTTGAATTCCGAGACGATCTTGAACGGAATACCGCCTTCCGATTTCTCGGGACGTTCCGGGCGGTGCGGCACCCAGAGCTTGCCGTTCTTGAAACGTGGATCGCCTTCTGTGAGCAGTTGCGTGAGCGCATGCACGGTTGCGGAAACGCCGCTCGGCAAATCGTTGACGGCGCTGTCCTGCTCGGGGGCTCCAACATCAGGCTCGGTGAGGCCGAGTTGCGACGCAAGGGCCGGGTCCACATCGCTCACATCGCCATAGGCGAAGGTTTCCTGCGCCCGCTCTGCAAACCCCTCCGCCGCCTCGCGCTCGCGATTGACGGCAGGGTTCAGGAGATCCGCCAGATAGGTATCCAGCGGTTTCAACTCAGGTTTCGTCGCCTTGCCGGTGGAAAGCTTGGGCTTCTTAGGTGTCTTGGCCATAGAACGAATATGGTACAAACCGTGCCCGATGGGAAGGGTTGGGAGAAACCCAGGATCTCTGCAAGCTTCTCATCGACAACAATCTTGGCGTCTATGCCAGGCAGGTAAGGCTGGTTGAGGTCGATGAGAAGTTTTTCCACTCGACCGGAAACGCCGCTTTTCTCTTCTGGCGGTCGTTACGCCGCCTTGCGTGCCGCATAGCGCCCGTCGTGCGCTGGCGAGACGCGGCCATAGCGGACGAGGGTGATGAGTACTTCCGCGACGCCTTGTTCGATGCGCTTGCCGCCGCGTTTAAAGCCGCGCGCGATTTCGGCGACGTTCATCGGGCGGTTGGCGACCATGAGCAGGGATTCGACTGCGAGCGGTCTTTCGTAGCGATCCTTCGGGAATTCAGGCAGCGCCTTATCGATGGCAATGATGTTGTCGCCGAGATCGAGCTCACCGGTCTTCGCCGTTGCGCCCTTGGCGAAGCGCGGAATCTGATAGTCTGGCCGTAGCCAGCGCACATGTCCCGCCGCTTCCTCCTTCGCGCGCTCGGCGTTGAGCGCCACGAGACGTTCGAGGATTTGTTCGTCGGTAAGATCGGCAGGCCAGCCATAGGCTTTGAACACGAGGCGATCCAGCCGCTCGTGTAGTTCCTTTAGAATGAGGATGAGGCCTTCATCCTTGATGCGCGCCTCGTCACGTGTGAGCTCAATGTTTCCATCGTCATGGCCGGGCTTGCCCCCGAAGTCGGACGCTTCCGACTTCGGTCTTTCAATGCGGAAATCGACAACAGCCGACCTCCGGCTATCCACGCCTTTGTCGCGCGTGGGAGCGGAAGGTGTGGATCCCCGGGACAAGCCCGGGGATGACGGCGAGGATGCCACCGCCTTCATCGCCTTCAGCTTCTCCAGCACATTGTACATCTGCGTCAGTGTGAGCTTGGGATGTTCCGCCTGACGTGATTTGCGGAACGCATCGAGTTCCTCCGCGATGGCGCGGATTTTAGCTTTGAGGGATTCTGAGGGATCGGGGAAGGGGAAGGGGTCGAAGCAACGGGATTTCGAGTAGCGAGGGTCATTACCAATCCCGAGCCAACCACCAGCACGCAGACTCCAACTCACATGGAGCCGTGATGAGACAATGCCGAGATGAAACGCGTCCGAGCTCGCTATGGCAACGAGCATGTTGTCGGGCAAAATTGTCGTATCCAGAAACTGAAATACGCGGTGTTTTGCGGTTTCGACCGTTGCGATGTAGCGGCACGAATCTGCCAAGGCTGGACGTAATTCACGGCGCGGTTCACCAAAGACCCACCAGTTGAGTCGGTAGGTGTCGCGGTTATTGGTATCCCGTTCCGGCTTCACTCTCGAAAGGACGTGTTGGTAAACCTCGGGGTAGCTCAGCCGAACTTCGCCAACCTCAAGTCCGAAAAGATCTATCACCATGACCTCGCGTGGCGTGGCGGTCAGGTCCCGCCCGTTGCGATAGGGACGGATGTGTCTCTCCAAGCCTTGCCTCCTGCCGAGGCCAAGATGCTTCGCTTCTTCTATGGTTACAATGAAGCCTGCGCCGTGGAGCGAAACACCGCGAGAGCAAAGCCCCTGATTCGCGAGTAGGCCTGTAACTGCAACTACATCCGCGCCCACCGTCAGATCCGCATTAACGCGCCCCGCACGCTCGGAAAACTCCACAACCGGCGCATCCGTCTCCAGCCCGCTTTCGTGCGACACTTCCCACAGCACCCCGTCCCGCCCGCCTTTCACCGCAACCGTCATCGCGATCCGCACCGCTGCCGAATCCGCCGTCGCTTTCGTCCAAGGATGATCGGCAATCGCCATGAGGAGAGAGATCGGCGGTTTTCCTTCCATGCGCTTCTTCATCACGCGGCGGGAGAACTCCTGTGTGATGGAATTCGTGGTCACGAAGCCGAAGCGGCGTAGCTTCGCGCCTTTGGCGACAAGAAACTCTGCGGCGCGGTCCCACCAATACATGACGAAATCGGCGCTGTCGTTCATATGCTTGTGCGCGCCCCAAAGGGCCTCGGTGTAGAGATCGCCGAGCCGCGCACGCAAATCCTTGCCGCCGATGAACGGCGGATTCCCCACGATGAACTCTGCCTCCGGCCAGACGGGACGACGTGCGTTCGGATGGGTCTCGACGCACTTGCCATCCTTCTCCACCACCGTCGGCAACGGATAGTTATCCCAGGTGAGCACGGCGTCGTAGCCTTCGCGTTTTCCGAAATTGATATTCTCGAAAGCGCGCAGGATTGGCTCGGAAGGGTGGCCCGTGCGGGTGCGGTAGTGCTGTTGCAGATAGCCAAGCCACACCACGAGTTCGGCAATCGCTGCCGCGCGCGGGTTGAGTTCGAGGCCGAGGAATTGGTGCGGGTCCACCGTCTCGCGGTCGAGTCCCATGTTTTCAGGTTCGCCGAGCTCGGCGAGCGTTTCCAGCACCTCACCTTCAAGCTTCTTCATCAATTCCAGCGACACATAAAGAAAGTTTCCGGTGCCGCAGGCGGGATCGAGCACGCGCGTTGCGCAGAGCTGATGATGGAAGGCGCGCACGAGCTCGGCGGCCTTCTTCTCGTCGCCATCCTCCTTGGCCTGTTCGGCCCGAGTCAAGGCGGCCTGCCAATCGGCGCGAAGCGGCTCCATCACTGTCGCTTCCACGAGGCGTTGCACGTAAGCGCGGGGCGTGTAATGCGCGCCGAGCCTCTTTCGTTCGGTCTTGTCGAGCGCCTGTTCGAGAAGCGTACCGAAGATCGCGGGGTCGACTTCGGTCCAGGAATAATTCGCCGCTGCCAGAAGCTCGCCGATTTCCTCGCGACCCAGGTCGAAGACCGTCGTGTCCTTGAACAAGCCGCCGTTGAAGTGGCGCACGCGCGCCTCGATGACGTGGCTGAATTCTTCGCCCTTCTCCATTTGCTGCCACAGGGATTTGAGGCGGTGCTGGAAATGCTCGGGATCGGACACGCTTTTCTTGAGAATTCCTCTGAAGCTGTCGCGCGGTAGAAGTTCTACATCCTCAGCGAACATGGTGAAGAGGCAGCGCATGAGGAAGTGTGCCACATCTTCCGCATCGGAGCCTTGTTCCTCGAGGGACTTGCTGACTTGGGCGAGCCTCCTGGCAATGTCGCGGGTGACACGAGCGGTTGTCCTGGACGGATCGAGCGTGTGCGGCTCTTGCCAGATCGTCGCGAGAAGCGTGCGGATGTCTTCTCTCGCCAAATCTTCCATGTAGATGCGAAAGCCGTTGCGATCCGGGAATTGGTTATAGGCGCGGCCGGTGCCCGTGAAGTCGGCGTAGATCTCGAAGCAATGGCCGACATCGCATAGAATGATGAAGGGCGGCGCGGGATGGTTCGTATCCAATAGGAAGACATAGCCTTCCGCCTGTTTGCGCGCGTTCTGCATCATCACGTCCCAACCGCGCCTGACACTGCGCTTGCCGAGTTGTTCCGTTCTGTCGTCGAGCATCGAGAGTTGCCCGGGGAGGGCGTTCTTTTTGCCCGGCAGGCGGGATTGCTTGGCTTCGAGGATGAAAGCGTTCTTCTTGTAGAGATCGATGCGCTTGGGCGTGCCGAGGCTCTCGCTCTGACGGGAGCGCACGGCGCGCTCGAAGACGTAGTCGTTCTGTTCGTAGCCTGCGCCGGCAGGGTCGGGGCGAGGGACACCCAACACATCGCAAAGCTCCGATAGGAACATTTGATAGTTGGCGCGCTCCGCCCCGCCTTCGCGGGCGGTCCAGCGATCTATGAAGGTGGCTTGGGAGTGGGGAGGGTCTTGTGCGGCTGTCATGTCGCACAAGTAAAAGTAGCAAAGACGTTAAATTCTACTTAAAGTTAAAGAACCTTGAGATGCAGCTCTCGGTTCATTCTTCGCATCCCTTGCCGAAGGCGGCGAGCCCCTCTTCCAGGAGATCGGCCAGGTTCGGGATCCCCAGAAGATAGTTGGCAGTCGAAACCCGGCTGCCAGTGCTTCTCTCGCGGGCGAGGCGCACGGCATCGCCCCATTCCTCAGGCTCCATGTCACCGCGACCGATATAGACAAGGGCGATGAGATCGGCCCGCTCGTCGTCGTTGAGGCCGCCGATGAATTCGTGAAGTTCCTCGTCGGTTGGATCGTCCGGGCCCATGGTCAGCACGTCCAGATTTCCGTCATCGGTCGGGTTTGAGCCTGAATCCGGATCGGTCATCTCTTCCTTCGCATCGATTTCCTTCACCCGGGCGATGAAGTCACAGATCTTGTCGAGTGCGATATCCATGGGGCTTCCTGTTGATCCTGCGCATAAGGGAAACCCACAAGACCACTTTCGGTTCAGCTTGAGGGAAAGAGCGTCTTTCTCCCGCCTTCCTGTTACGATGACCAGGGGTGTCTGGCATGATAAAGGTCCTTCATTCCCTCGATTCGAAGCTCATCCATGTCCGGCCTTGAAATCCTTGGCTTCACAGCCGCCATCGCGACGACCCTCTGTTGGCTGCCGCAGGCGCTAAAAACCCTTCGGACGAAGGATACCAAGTCACTCTCGCTGGTTACCCAGAGTGCGCTCGCTTTGGGCGTCGCGCTGTGGTTGATCTATGGCATCATGATCGGAGACGCGCCGATCATCTTCGCCAATGCGGTGACATTCGTTATCGTATTGTCGATCCTCTTGATGAAACTTCGATACGGATAGGCTGGAGATCTCTCACATGCTGCGACGGTTTTTCGTTGCCGGGCTGCTCGGCCTCGCACTCGGCCTAGCGGGGCCGGGCGCTGCCATAAGCAAGCCGTCCAGATCGTTTGAAGCTCCCAAGCTTCTGCCACACCGCCCTGGCGAAACGGATGTCTACATTCTCTCCTTCGGCCTGTGGGGACCGCAGAGCGTTTTCGAAAGCGAGGCCAAGGGAGCGGCTTTGGTTCTCGAGACCCAACTGAATGCGAAAGGACGCTCGATCGTTCGCGCCAACACCAAGCGCCGGTCCGATGCGATGCCAGATCGCCTGTTCCACGCGGCGCAGAGTGTGGCGAAAGTTCTGGATCCGGAGGAGGACATCGCGGTTCTGGTTCTCACCTCTCATGGAGCGCCCGAGGGGATCGGTCTCGTCGCCGGGCGCACGAGCGGCCTTATGACGCCAAAGATGGTCGGGGCACTCTTGGACGCCACCGGTGCACGCCACCGCATCCTGATCGTTTCCGCGTGCTACTCGGGTACTTTCGCGAAGGCTCTTGCCGATGATCGAACGTTGGTGATGACGGCAGCCTCAGCCGACAGGCCGTCCTTCGGTTGTCGGGATGGGGCGAAATGGACCTATTTCGGCGACGCTTTCTTCAACAAGGCGCTGCGCTCAGAGTCTCGCCTCGATGTCGCCTTCAAGACGGCGAAGGCGATTGTGACACGTCGCGAGAACAAGGAAGGTTTCGAGCCTTCAAATCCGCAGATTGCCGGAGGTGAAGCCGTTCTGGCGCGTCTTGCCGCACGCTGACATTCGAGAACGCCATTCTCTCGCCACGCTTCCCATCAACAGGGCAGGGCGTCCTGCCTCATCGAACCTGAATGTCATGAACCCTTTTGTCGCACCTGTCTTCATGCTGATCGTCTCGAACGTCTTCATGACCTTCGCCTGGTATGGCCATCTCAAATTCAAAACGGCTCCCTTGTGGATCGCCGTTTTTGTCAGCTGGGGCATCGCGCTCTTCGAATACTGGTTTGCCGTGCCGGCAAACCGCATCGGCTCCCAGGTCTATTCAGCCGCGGAGCTGAAGACCATGCAGGAGGTGATCACACTCGCGGTATTCGCGGTGTTCTCAGTGCTCTATCTCAAGGAACCGCTGGGCTGGAACCACCTGATCGGCTTTGCCATGATCGCCGGAGGGGCGGCCTTCATTTTCAGGGGTGGCTAGAATGAGCACCGGTTATTCCGGGGCACCGTTACCCAAGAAGCTCGGGCTGATCTGGTCGGGACTGAAACTGGTTATCCCGAAGGCGCTTCGATAATCGGACGCTGACGCTTCTCGGTCACCTGTGTCGATGCGGCTTGGGTGTCGACACTGACGACCACCGACATGCCGGGGCTAAGGTGTTTTGCCAGAGGCTGGTTCGGGTCGATCTCGATGCGAACAGGAATACGTTGCGCGACCTTGGTGAAATTGCCTGTCGCGTTGTCCGGGCGCAAAACGCTGAATTCGGAACCTGCCGCAGGGGAGAAGCGCGAAACTTTTCCACTCAGCGTGGCGCCGTGCAACGCATCAACCGAAATCGTTGCCGGAAGGCCAAAGACCATATCCGCGATCTGCGTCTCCTTGAAATTCGCAATCACCCAGATCCGATCCGGGACCATCGCCGTGAGCTGCGATCCTGGAGTCACGTATTGGCCAAGGCGCGCGCCGACCTCACCGAGCTGCCCGTCCTGTGGCGCGACGATGCGAGTGTTTTGCAGATCGATTTCCGCCAGCCGTACCGCTGCCTCCGCGCCTTGAACCGCCGCCTCCAATGAAGAGCGGTTGACGATAGTCGCGGTCAATTCCTGTTTCGCAACTTCGAGGGACGCCTTCGTCTGATTCAATCCAGCCTGTGCCTGGTCCAGTGCGGCGCGCGACTGATCGAGTTGAGCCTGTGTCGCGAAGCCGCGGCTGTGCAGCGGCTCGACGCGTTTCCATTCGGCTTCTGTGCGGGTGAGAACCGCATGTGCGCTGTCGATCTGTGCCTGCACCGCAGCGATGCCGGCTTCCTTCGACCGGCGCTGCTGTTCGGAATTCGCCAACGCGGCATTCGTCGTCGCCAAAGTTGCACGGGCCTGCGCCAGACGTTGCTGATAGATGCGGTCGTCGAGCTTCACCAGAACCTGCCCGGCCTTCACCGGCATGAAGTCCTGAACAGTAACTTCCGCCACATAGCCATCGAGCTTAGGGCTGATGATCGTGACGGCGCCTTTGACGTAGGCGTTGTCCGTTCGCTGCACAGTGGAGCGGAACGGGGGCAACTGCCACGCATAGAGCGCCAGCAGAATTCCCGTGATGCCGAGAAGGAGAGCGGGAACCGTTGCACGGGACTTGAAGAGAGGTGATGAGGACATAATCGTCAGTTCGATCAGGCTGGACGTGTTTCGAGGCGGGCTTCCATGACGGGCTTCAACACGCGCCATGCAAGCTGGATGAGAAGGGCGAAAAAGCCGAAGAGCGACAGGGCTACGATCAGCAGGAAAAGGTCGTTGTAAGCGAGCACATTGGCTTCGCGCGTCACCTGCTGCCCGAGAAGTGCAAGACCCTCGGCGTTGAGAAGCGCTTTGTCCGTCAGCACTCGACCATAAGCTGTCGTCAGCTGGCGAAGCCGTTGTAGCACCTGAGGATCTCCCAACGTGATCGCCTGCGCGATGACATTGGAATGGTACTTTTCGCGATAGGTGATGAAGGTGCCGAAGACGGCAGATCCGAGAAGGCCGCCGATGCTTTGCGTTGTCAGGAAGATGATAATGAAGCTCAGAATATAGTTCGGCCCCTTCCGCATCGCCGCCATGACGCCGCGCGCGAGTGCGGGGGGAAGAAAGAGCGTTCCGGCAAAGGCGATCAACGCCTGACTGAGATAAAGATTGACGGGACGCGTCAGGTTCGTCGCCTGCGCATCCATCCATGCGCCGCTCGCGATCAGTGCCAGCCCAACCAGGTGGATGTATGTTTCCCGCTCGGGCCGGGTCGTCATCGCTATGACCGCCGTGCCGAGAAGGATGGCGATGAGGACGATGCAAAAGAGCGTTACAAGTTGGTCGTTTGTCAGGCCGAGCGCCTGAAAGAAGCCGACCGCTCCCGTTGTCTGCTCCGAGAGCACGAGACGCAGGACGAGAAGAACCGCTGAAAAATGCAACATATCGCGTGTCAGGAGCCAGCGTATGTCGATCAGAGGGTTGTCGCGGTTGATTTCGATCATCACGGCTGCGGTGAAAGCCGCTATGGCGGCGGCGAGCGTCACGCCAATCCAAGGGGCCTCGAACCACCAATAGAGACGCCCCACGCTCAGTATTACCGCCAGCGACCCGAAGCCGACGGCGATGAGCAGGAAGCTGACAATGTCGAGCCGCTCGATCACCTTGGCGCGGGGCGCCGGCGTCAATGGCAGAAGGTAGATGGCTGCGAAGCTCATCAGAGCAAGCGCGATTTCAATCATGTAGAATTCGCGCCAGCCGCCACCATTGATCAGACTCGGCGAAATGATACGCGCCAGAGGCGCGCCGATTTGCGTGCCGAGCATCGCCATGGAGAGGCCGACGGTCATCTTCTTCGCCGGAGGAAACGCTTCCAGCATGTAGAGAAAGCCGAGCGACGAAATGGGGGAGGCTGCGATGCCAAGTGCTGCCCGAACGACGATGGCCGAATGCAGACCGTCGATGAAAAGATGGAGGACCGTGACAACCGCATAAAGCGCGATGCTCATCTCGGCGAAGAGGCGAAGGCCATATTGCATTCGCACTTTCACCAGCAACAGGGAAAGCGTCACGTTCGGCGCCATGTAGGCAGCCACGAGCCACGCGCCCTCGATGGGCGTCGCGTTGAGCGAAGCCTGCACGGTGGGCAGATTGGCGGAGACGAGGTTGAGACCCAGTCCTTGCGTGAGCCACAGGATCATAGACGCCGCTATATAGGCGAGCGCTCTCGCTGCAGGCATGGGCTCTGGAGCGGGCATCGCAGCACCCCGTTGTGCGGGAGTTGCGGCATTCATGGTGCGAGCCGGGGTGATGCTTTCACGGTCACTGCCTCAGCTATACCGGATTTCCTCGAGGCGTCTGCCGATCTGCTGAAGAACGCGGGTCGCTGTCTCGAGATCCTGAGGCGAAATATCCTTCAGAAGTTCGTGTCGGAGATCGTCCACGACTTCGAAGACCTCGGCGACGTTCTTTCTCGCTGCCTTGGTAAGCACGATATGGTTCGTGCGTCTGTCGTCCTGAACGGGAAGCCGCTCGGTCAGGCCCTGTTTTTCAAGCCCGTCGAGAAGGCGCACGAGGGTCGCGGTCTCAATCTCGAGTTCGTCCGCCAATTCGCGTTGCGTGACACCGCAGGTCTTCTGGGAGAGAAGTCGCACCGCGCGGGCGCGGGCCAGCGTGAAGCCGATGGCCTTCAGTTTGGCGTCGACGACCGTGCGCCAATGCCGCGTCACCTTCGCGAATTCATCCGTGAAGGTCTGCTGTGACTGGGAAGAGTTCATGTTAGCATGCATATTGATAGTGTACTAATGATCAGATAGCTTACTCTCCTTCGCGGTGCAAGGGGCGATGTTCGGGCTGCGAAGTGGGCGGCTCCGATGGCACAGGAATTGTTTGTTCCGCGGCCTGCGCTTCCTTGGCGAGAGGAAGCATGCCTATGGTGATTTCCCGGGCGAAGATCGTCGATAGCCGTCTAGATGGCGGGGCGAACACGCAGGATGCGGCCTTGTCCTGAATCCGTCAGCAAGTAAACGAACCCGTCCGGTCCCTGACGCACATCGCGGATGCGCTCGCCGAGATTCTGCAACATGCGTTCTTCGCCGGTCACCTTGTCGCCGTTGATCTCGACGCGGGACACGAGTTTTCCGGCGAGCGCGCCGATGAGAATGCTGTTGCGCCAAGCGGGAAACTGATCACCGGTATAGAACGTCATGCCGGAGGGTGCGATGGACGGGTCCCAGTAATAAATCGGTTGTTCCATGCCGGGCTTCGATGTGCCCTCACCGATCTTCGCGCCTGAATAGTCGACGCCATAGGAAATGACTGGCCAGCCGTAATTCTTGCCCTTGCGGGGAATGTTGATCTCGTCGCCTCCACGCGCGCCGTGCTCTGCCGTCCACAATTCGCCTGTTGCCGGATTGATGGCCGCTCCTTGCACATTGCGGTGGCCGTAAGACCAGATCTCAGGTTTCACCCCTTCGCGATTGAGGAAGGGGTTGTCCGAGGCTGCTCCGCCATCCGGCTTGATGTGGACGATCTTGCCGAGATGGTTCGACAGGTTCTGCGCCTGATCTCGCAGATCGAAACGCTCGCCGAGCGTCACGAAGGGATTTCCGTTGCGGTCGAACACGAGGCGCGAGCCGTAATGGTTCGTGCCGGTGTAAGCGGGCTCCTGCCGGAAGATGACCTTTTGATTGTCGAGAGCGTTCGCCTCGATATTGAGATGCGCGCGCATGACGCTCGTCCCCGAACGCCCTTCGCCACGATCTTCCGCATAGCTGAGATAGATAAGTCCGTTCTGCGCAAAACTCGGATCGAGCGTCACATCGAGCAGACCGCCCTGTCCGCGTGCCACGACTGCCGGAACGCTTTTGATGGGTTCAGAGAGTTTCCCGTCGCGGGAGACGATACGCAGCCGGCCAGAGCGCTCCGTCACGAGCATGCGCCCGTCAGGCAGGAAAGCGAGGCCCCAGGGGTTTTGCAGGCCCCGCGCTACCGTTTCGACAATCACCTCCACCTTGTCGGTGCGCAGGCGTTGCGAATCCTGCGCCGTGGCATGCGTGAAGGAGGCAATGGTGAAGGCCAGGACGGCAGGGGCGCGAAACCACATCGGAACACCTTTCGATCATCGTCTCGCCGAAGAGCTAGACGACCAGCGCCAAGCGTCAATCGAAAACAAGCGTCAATTGCAACAGACGATTACTGGTCTTCGATGTGGATATAGGAAGGCGTCTCCGCATAGTGCCGGCGGGATTGGGCCTCCGTTCCGGCGAGGATGGACATCAGGGCAAACCCGATCAGCAACGCCAGCACGCCGGTCAACCTGGTTTCTGTTGCACGCTCAAGACGATAGAGACGGCGTGAGGGATGCCGCTTCTTCTGCGACCAGGACGGATTCATGTTGGATAAACCCCCGCTTTGGTTGTGACAAGCGCGTGGAAAACCTGTGCAAAACGAGAAAGTTCCAAGCCGAAGATAAGCAGTGAAACACCTTCCGCCGCTCACTTCCGCCCTCTGGCGCCGGCCTCATTCGGCCTTGATGTTCGCGGCCTTGATGATTTCGGCCCAGGTTTGGATTTCCTGCGCGAGATAGGGTTTGAAGGCTTCGGGATCGCGCACGTTCAGGGTGAACCCGAGTTTCATGATCCGCGCCTTTGCCTCAGGCTTGTTGAGGATACCGACGATGGTGGTCGAGA
This sequence comes from Microvirga sp. 2MCAF38, assembly GCF_052115485.1. Lineage (NCBI taxonomy): Bacteria > Pseudomonadati > Pseudomonadota > Alphaproteobacteria > Hyphomicrobiales > Methylobacteriaceae > Microvirga > Microvirga sp. 2MCAF38. Next base: position 38,661 of record NZ_JBFRGU010000003.1, read on the forward strand.
GCTTGTCGAGAATGGGCTTGGGCGTGTTCGCGGGCGCGAAGAAGGCAGCCCAGGATTCCGCATCCGCATTGGTGATGCCCTGTTCGCGTAGGGTGGGGACATTGGGAAGCTGAGGGTTGCGCTGCGGGCTCGCAATGCCGATGGCGCGGATCTCGTCCGCCTGGACCTGACCGAGCACACTCGGCAGCGTGGAGTTCGACACGTCGATGCGCCCGGCAATCAGCTCCGTCACGAGAGGGGCAGCACCACGGAACGGCACGTGGGTCATTTTGGTGCCTGTGCGCGCCATGAACAATTCGGTCGCCAGATGCGAGCCTGAGCCGATTCCGGTCGAGCCGTAGTTGAGTTTGTCCGGATTCTTCTTGGCGAGAGCCACCAGATCCTGGATCGACTTCACATTCAAAGAGTTAGGCACCACGAAAACGTGCTCGAAGGCGCCGGCGCCCGCCAGCGGCGCGAAATCCTTGATCGCGTCGTAGCCCGGTTCTTTCAGCAGGAACATGTTGTTCCCATGGGTCTGATTATTGCCGAAAATAATGGTGTGGCCGTCGGGCTCCACTTTCGCGACACTGCGGGTGCCGACCGCCCCGGAAGCGCCCGCCAGGTTTTCGACAACGACGTTGTGGCCGAGTTCCTTGCTCATTTCCTCCGCGACGATGCGGGCGATCACGTCGGTCGGGCCGCCGGCCGGATAGGGCACTACGAGCTTGATGACGCGGTTAGGGAAGGTCTGAGCGCTGGCATTCGCGGTGAAGACCGTGGCTATGGCGAAGAGACCGAGAGCGAGGCGGCGACTGACGGAAAATATTGTCGGCAAGGGGCGTCTCCTCGAAATTCGCAGATGAGCGGGTCGTTTTACTTGCTTGAGCGACGCATGAGGACTAGGGTCCGGCCGCCATTTACCGGCGCATTTTAACGCCCCGCATGGAGGATTCCCATGGGCTTTTTGTCTGACGCCCTTTCGCGCATCAAGCCGTCTGCGACCATCGTCATCACGCAGAAAGCGCGAGACCTGAAAGCTCAGGGGCGGGACGTGATCAGCCTTTCGGTCGGCGAGCCGGATTTCGATACGCCTGATAATGTGAAGGAAGCGGCCATTGCCGCCGTCCGCCGCGGCGAGACGAAGTATACGCCCGTCGCCGGCATCGTGCCTCTGCGCGAGGCGATCGCCGCGAAGTTCAAGCGGGAAAACGGCCTGGAATATAAGCCTTCGCAGACCATCGTCTGCACCGGTGGCAAGCAGGTCATTTACAATGCGCTCCTCGCCACCATCAATCCGGGCGACGAGGTCATCGTGCCGGCACCCTACTGGGTTTCGTACCCGGAAATGGTCGGCCTGTGTGGCGGCACGGCCGTCACGGTGGATTGCACCATCGAGCAAAATTTCAAGCTCCAGCCTGATGCGCTTGAGCGCGCCATCACCCCACGCACCAAGTGGGTCATCCTCAACTCGCCCTCGAACCCGACCGGCGCCGCCTATTCTCGCGCGGAGATGAAGGCGATTACCGACGTGCTCATGCGCCATCCACACGTGTGGGTGCTCACCGACGATATGTATGAGCACCTGACCTATGGCGATTTCGAGTTCGTCACGCCGGCTCAGGTCGAGCCGGGCCTCTATGATCGTACGCTCACCATGAATGGCGTTTCGAAGTCCTATGCTATGACCGGCTGGCGTATCGGCTATGCGGCCGGTCCCGAGCACCTAATCAAGGCGATGGACTTCGTGCAGGGCCAGCAGACTTCAGGCGCATGCTCGATCGCCCAATGGGCGGCGGTGGAAGCCCTCAATGGCCCGCAGGACCATCTCAAGGTGTTCAAGAAGGCCTTCGAGGAACGCCGCGACCTTGTGGTCTCAATGCTGAACCAATCGAAGTACCTCAGGTGTCCGACACCCGAAGGCGCGTTCTACGTCTATCCGTCCTGTGCGGAAGCTATGGGCAAGACCACGCCTTCGGGCAAGGTCTTGATGACGGACGAGGATTTCGTGTCCGAGCTTCTGGAAGCGGAAGGCGTCGCCGCCGTGCACGGCTCGTCTTTCGGTCTCGGCCCCAACTTCCGCATTTCCTACGCTACGTCGAACACGGCTTTGGAAGAGGCCTGCAACCGCATCCAGCGTTTCTGCGGCTCATTGCGCTGAGTATTGGACGATGGGCGATTGGCCTCGGGTTTTCGTTCCTGATCCCGAGGCCCCGCCTCACCGCCTCGACCAGCATTCGCCGTATCGCGTGAAGGCGGATTTTCGTGTCGATTTCACCAATGGCGGCTATGTCGAGGCGCGGGATTTCATTCTCGACATCGAAGGCAATGAGGTTACGCCCGAGAGATTGGCGGAGATGATCGTCTCTGCCATGAATCTCCTTCGAGCCGGTTCTGTGACGATTTTCTCCATGCGGGTCGTGCCTCGCGGCGCACATCAGGATTCACAAGCGATAACGATACCCTCCGAAGCTCAAAAGAGACCGCGCTGAAGTAGTCTTGCCTCAGGACTCTTCTCCTGTCGAAGGAACCATCCTCCATTCTTTCCGTTGACCGCCTGACAACAGCTACGCTCAGGAGATCAATATGTTTCGCATCCTCGCCATCGCTGCCCTCGCTACAGTCGCGGCCGTTGGTTCAGCCGAAGCACAGACGCAAAAGCAAAGCCAGGTTGGAGTTCTTACATGCAGTGTTTCCGGCGGAGTCGGTCTCATTCTCGGCTCCCAGAAGGCAACCGCCTGCACCTTCAAACCCCGGCGCAAAATGGCCGAGCGCTATACCGGCGTGATCCGTAAATTCGGCCTCGACATCGGCGCGACGACGCAAGGAACCATCGTGTGGGCCGTGTTTTCGGCCGGAGACGTGGGACGCGGGTCGCTGGCCGGTCAGTATGTCGGCGCAACCGCTGAAGCCACGGTCGGAGCAGGCCTTGGCGCGAACGTGCTGGTCGGCGGTTCCAACCGATCCATCGCTTTGCAGCCTGTTTCCGTGAGTGGCCAGACGGGTCTCAATCTGGCTGTCGGCGTGGGCGATCTGGAGTTGCGCGCCGGACGGTAATTTTCCCTCTACCTGGACTATGACGGCCGGGCTTTCCCGGCCGTTTTCCATTGGGAGGCGACGCTTTGGAGACAGAGAGGTTGTCGAATCTGCTTGCCATTCCGTTGCGGCAGGAACAGCATTCGGGGTGAGCCCCCGGTAAGGAGCGGCTGACGGGGGCAGGGGAAGGAGATTCTCATGGCACCTAACGGCAGACCAGAGCCGGGTCCGCGATGCATCGCCATCGTTGGCCCGTTCCAGAGCGGCAAGACCTCGCTTCTCGAGGCCATTTTGGAGCGCACGGGCGCAATCAAGCGCTCGGGCAGCGTCGTCAAGGGCGATGCGGTTGGGGACGGGAGCGCGGAGGCCCGTGCCCACGCCATGAGCGTCGAACCCAACGTGGCGACCATTGAATTCCTCGGCCAGACGATGACCTTCGTCGACTGCCCCGGTTCCGTTGAATTCCTGCATGACATGCGCAACGTCGCACCCGTCTGCGACGCCGCAATCGTGGTTTGCGAAGCGGATGAGCGTAAGATTCCCGCGCTCGAAATCGTGCTGCGCGAGTTGGAGGAAGCGGATATTCCGCGCTTTCTCTTCGTGAACAAGATCGATACGGCCTCACGCCGATTGCGCGAGACGCTGGAATTGTTGCAGCGCGCATCGCGCACGCCGCTGCTGCTGCGCCAGATCCCGATCTGGAAGGATGGCATTGCGGTCGGCTTCATCGACCTCGCTCTGGAACGCGCCTTCATCTATCGCGAGCACGCGGCAAGCGAGATTGTGGATCTACCCAAAGATGAAGCATCGCGCGAACGCGAGGCGCGTTTCTCCATGCTGGAGCGGCTCGCCGATTACGACGATACGCTGATGGAGGATTTGATCTCCGAGATCGAGCCGCCGCGCGATCGCGTCTTCGATGATTTGGCGCGCGAGTTGAAGGAGCGGCACGTGGTGCCTGCTCTCATCGGTTCGGCTGAGCGTGGTTATGGCGTGACACGGCTCCTGAAGGCCTTGCGCCACGAAGCGCCCACCTTGGGCGATACCTGCGCGCGTCTCGGCATTGCGTCTAACGGTCCGCCGTTGGCGCAAGTAATGAAGACGCTGCACTCCGGCCAAGGCGGGAAGCTCACCATTGCGCGTATCCTTCGCGGTGATTTTCACGAAGGCGATTCCGTCGTCGGCTCGCGCGGCGCCGAGACGCGGATTGCAAGCCTACTCGCATTGACGGGTTCGGCGACGATGCGCCTCAACGAGGCGAAGGTGGGCGAGACCGTGGGATTTGGTCGGCTGGAAGGGATTGGGACCGGTGACAGCTTTGCCGCTGGCAAAGTGCGGCCGGAATCTGTTTTGTCCGTTGCGCCACCGGAGCCGGTTTATGCTGCTGCGCTGCGCTTGAAGGATCGCAAGGACGATGTGCGGCTCACCGGAGCGTTGGCGAAGATCGTCGAGGAGGATTCGGCGCTCGTGGTGGAAACGCGCCCCGAGATGAGCGAGATCCGGTTGCATGGGCAGGGAGAGATGCATTTGCGCGTCGCGATCGAACGCCTTGCCTCTCGCTTTCAGGTAGAGGTGGAAACGGGCAAACCTCAAACCGCGTATCACGAGACCATCCGCGCGCCGGCTTCCGCGCGCGGGAGACACAAGAAGCAGACTGGTGGGCATGGTCAGTTCGGGGACGTGCTGCTTGAAGTGCATCCCCTGCCGCGCGGTGAGGGGTTCGCTTTCAAAGACAGCATCACAGGTGGTGTCGTTCCGCGCCAATATATTCCTTCCGTCGAGACCGGAGTGCGCGATGCGATCAAGAGTGGGCCACTCGGTTTTCCTGTGGTGGATGTTGGTGTGTCGCTGACGGACGGTTCCTATCACAGCGTCGATTCATCCGATGCCGCCTTCCAGGCTGCAGCCAAACTGGCTCTCGCCGAAGCTTTGCCGAAGGCAAAACCTGTACTGCTCGAACCAATCCTGTCGGTCGAGATCGCTGTTCCCTCAGATGCGCTTTCCAAGGCGACGGGTCTCGTGACGAGCCGCCGCGGCCAAATCCTTGGCTACAACTCGCGGCCGGGATGGACCGGGTGGGACGTGTTGACGGCGACGATCCCGGAATCGGAGATCGGCGATCTGATCATCGAATTGCGGTCCGCGACGTCCGGCGTAGGTACTTTCCGGACGCGATTCGACCATATGGCCGAATTGAGCGGACGCCCGGCCGAGGCGGCTGTTCGGGCGCATACCCACTAGCGCCTGTTCACGTTCGCAAAACAAGGCACTCGCCCGGTCGACCAAAGGTCGAGCGAGTGCCTTGTCCGCGCCCATCGACAAACCGTCGCCGACGCGCCAATTTACAATCATGGAGAAGCGATAATCTCCGGATGACAACTCGCGTCACGCGAGGGAGGAATGATGAGCGCTACGACAGCAGCCACTTTCGAGGGCCAGGTTGAGGATTCGAACAAGCCTTGGCTCAAGTCCTATCCGCCGAGTGTCCCTTCGACCATTGACGAAAGCACGATCGGATCGCTTGCCGACATCTTCCGGGCAGCCGTCTCCGCGTATGCGGATCGCCCGGCGGTCGAAAGCTTCGGGACACGTATGACCTACGGGGAGCTCGCGCGGCGGGCGGACGCGGTCAGTTCATGGCTGCGAAAGCAGGGGCTCCAGAAAGGTGACCGCATCGCGCTTATGATGCCGAACGTCATGGCGTTCCCGGCGATCCTCTACGGGATCTTGAACGCCGGCTACACGGTGGTGAACGTCAATCCGCTCTATACACCACGCGAGTTGGAGCATCAGATCGAGGATTCAGGGGCCCGGATCATATTCGTTCTCGAGAATTTTGCGGCGACCGTCGAAGAGGTGCTGCCGAATTTGAGGGTCGACAAAATCGTCATCGTTGCGCCGGGTGATCTTCTCGGCCTCAAGGGCTCAGTGGTGAACCTGGTCTCTCGCTACATCAAAAAAGCGGTGAAACCCTTCGTTATCCCGAATGCATTGTCCTTCAAGCGAGTCATGTCCGAGGGCGCAAAAACGGCGCCGATGCCCGTCGCGGTTTCGCCGGACGACGTCGCATTCCTGCAATATACCGGCGGAACGACGGGTGTTGCGAAAGGGGCGGTCCTCTTGCACCGCAACGTCGCGGCCAACGTTCTGCAATGCGAAGCCTGGATGGTGCCGTTTTTCGGTGGGCGCAACGACCATGTAATGGTGACCGCGCTGCCGCTCTATCACATTTTCGCACTTACCGTCTGCGCGTTGCTGATGTTGCGGATTGGCGGCTGCCAGCTTCTCATCACCAACCCACGCGATATTTCGAGTTTCGTGAAGACGCTCAAAACGCGCCCGTTCACACTCATGTCCGGCGTCAACACGCTCTACAACGCCTTGGCCCACGCGCCCGGCATTCGCGATGTCGATTTCTCCAATCTCGTCATGTCCGTTGCGGGTGGCATGGCGGCCCAGGAAACGGTCGCGAAGATGTGGAAGGAGATCAGCGGGAAGCCGATCATCGAGGGATATGGTCTATCCGAGACCTCGCCCGTCGCGTGCGCGAACCGACTCGATATCAAGGAGTTCACCGGCACCGTCGGTTACCCGTTGCCTTCGACCAGTATCTCGATCCGCTCAATGGAGGGGGCGACGGTCCCCTTGGGGGAGCGCGGCGAAATCTGTATCAAGGGGCCGCAAGTCATGGCCGGATACTGGAAGCGTCCGGACGAGACAGCGAAGGTCATGACCTCGGACGGCTATTTCCGATCGGGCGATATCGGCGTCATGCTGCCTGACGGCGGGGTGAAGATCGTCGACAGAATCAAGGACATGATTATCGTCTCTGGGTTCAACGTGTATCCGAACGAGGTCGAGGAGGTTCTTGTAAGCCATCCCGGCGTCCTGGAAGCGGCGGTCATCGGTCTGAAAGACGATTCCGGTGAAATCGTCGCTGCCTACGTGGTGCGCAAGGACGAGACGCTGACCGCGGAGGCCCTGCGCGACTTCTGCCGTGAAAATCTCACAGCCTACAAAGTGCCGCGCCGGATCGAGTTCCGCACGTCCTTGCCGAAAACCAATGTCGGAAAGGTTCTGCGGCGCGCGTTGAAGGAAGAGGTGGCGAAAGGCGCCTAATCGGCACGCTGATGTTCCCGACCCTTCGCTGTCACGAAACCGGGCAGACCTGTTCGGTGAAGCGCCACGACATCACGTTGACCGCGATATCGCACTCAGCCATCCGGCCGCCCTGCGGCGTGGGCAGGCAGGTCTTCTCGCCCTGCGTGAAGGTGCGGCCTTGTGCGCGGCAATAGCACTTTACCGGGGCGGGGGACTGGACACTCAGGATATTCGGCCGCTCCAGCGCGGTGGCAGGAAAAACACTCGCGGCAAACAGGGCGACGACGAGAGAGGTTCGCAGCATGGCCCGCTCCTCCAGAATCGCCAAGCATTATGCCACCAATGTGAGTGGCCGGCGATAAGGGAATGCGGGGTAGTGACTCAGTTTGATCCGCGCTCTTCCCTTCCCCTTAGGGGTAGGGGTGGGGGTTGAAAAGTCAGAGTATTGCCTGTGATCCGATAAGCAGGAAGGCTGCTACAGCGCCAGACGTCTGAAAGTTTCACCCGGTCAGACCACCCTCACCCTTCATCCCTCCCCACAAGGGGGAGGGAGAGCCTGCGCCTTATCCTCATCAAACTGTGTCACGACCGAATGCGGCGACAAAGCGCGCGAATCCGATCGGCGGGCATAAGCTAAAAAGAAAAAAGCCGGGCACGAGGCCCGGCTAAGTCAAAGTTCTGACAAACGTCAAAACCTTCCAGAGGGAACGGCCGAAACGGCATCGCTGGGAGGAAGTAGCGGCGCCGTCTGAAATCAGCCAATGCTCATATCGACTGCATCGTGCTCTTTTGCAACGCAGCATGCCTCATGAAAGGGCTGCACTGAATGCATGGCTATGTCATAAAAATGCTTGTTACGGTTGAGCCATCGAGCTTGACCGACAGAATCGACATATTGTTTCGCTCTAGGGCTAGAAGGTCCAGCGCTGAGCCTTGTTGATGAGAAAGTCGCGGAAAGCTTGGACGCGCGCCACGGAGCGCATTTCTTCGGCATAGACGAGATAGCTGTCCAGTGACGGCATTTCGATATCGCGCAGGATCTGCGTGAGGTTCGGATTGCCGACCACTGCGTAGTCCGGCAGCACGGCGATGCCGGCTCCCGTTTCCACGGCGATCTTCAAGGCCGTTATGTTGTTCACGACATAGTGATATTGGCGCGGTTCGCGACCTTCGCGGCCGGCGGTCGAGAGCCAGTGGACCGACAGCAGATAGGACGGCTGGTCGCCGCCGAACGAGATGATGCGATGCTCGTCGAGATCCTCCAGGGTCTTCGGCTCGCCGAAGCGCTTGATGTAGTCGTTCGACGCGTAGACATGGAAATGCACGGTAAAGAGGCGACGCTGGATCAGGTCGGGCTGAGCCGGGCGACGCAAGCGGATGGCGACGTCTGCCTCCCGCATGGCGAGGTCCAGTTCCTCGTTGGTTAAGATGAGTTCGACCCGCACATCGGGGTAAAGGTCCAGGAACTCGCTGATGCGCTGTGCCAGCCAGATCGAGCCGAGGCCGACCGTCGTCGTCACTTTCAATTCGCCTGAGGGTCGCTCGCTCGTGTCGACGAGTCGTGCCTTCGTGGTCTCCAGGCGCATACGCATGTCGCGCGCCGCCCGAAAGAGCAGGTCTCCCTGCTCAGTCAGAATCAGGCCGCGTGCATGACGGTGGAAGAGAGGAGCTTTCAATTCGCGCTCGAGGGCGCTGATCTGTCGGCTGACCGCCGATTGGCTCAATCCGAGATCGTCGCCTGCTCGGGTGAAGCTGCCGGCTTCGGCGACGGTGTAGAAAATCCGGATCTTGTCCCAATCCACGGTCGTTCCCCTGATCTCCCGCCTTCAAGGGACGGGATCTCTCTTATAATTTATCATCGGCCGGGCACAGGCCATAGGAATTCTACCCGAGGCGGTGGGTTGTCCCACCGTTATTCCGCAGCGTCGCGCGTTTCTTCCAACGCGGCGAGGTAGCGTTCGGCCTCCAGAGCCGACATGCAACCCATGCCCGCGGCGGTGACTGCCTGACGATAGACGTCGTCAGTAACGTCCCCAGCCGCGAAGACGCCAGGGATGTTGGTATTGGTCGAGCCAGGCTCGGTACGCAGATAGCCACCGTGTTTCATGTCGAGTTGGCCGACGAAAAGCTCGGTGGACGGCTTGTGCCCGATGGCGATGAACACGCCATCAGTCTTCAGCTCCGAAACCTTGCTTGTGACCAGGTTTTCAAGACGCACATGTGTAACGGAGGAGGGATTTTCGCTACCGCAGATTTCTTCGACGGCCGTATTCCAGATGATCTCGACATTCGGATGCTTGAAAAGGCGGTCCTGCAGGATTCGCTCGGCGCGAAGGCTGTCGCGGCGATGGACGAGGGTGACCTTGCTGGCGAGATTGGCGAGATAAAGCGCTTCTTCGACCGCTGTGTTGCCGCCGCCGACAACCACCACTTCCTTGCCCCGGAAGAAGAAACCGTCGCAGGTGGCGCAGGCCGATACGCCGAAGCCCTGGAACTTGCCTTCGGAGGGGAGCCCCAGCCATTTCGCCTGCGCACCCGTCGAAACGATCAGCGCGTCGCAGCTATAGGTGTCGCCGGAATCGCCTTCGATCCTGAACGGCCGTTGGCTCAGATCCACCTTGACCACGTGGTCGGATATCATGTGAGTGCCCACATGCTCGGCCTGAAGGCGCATCTGCTCCATGAGCCATGGGCCCTGGATCACGTCGGCGTAACCGGGATAATTTTCCACATCGGTGGTGATCATCAACTGGCCGCCGGGCTGGAAGCCGGAGATCAGCACCGGGTTGAGAAGGGCCCGCGCGGCATAGATCGCTGCCGTGTAGCCCGCCGGCCCGGATCCGATGATCATGAGCTTGGCGTGAATGTGGGCCATCAATGTGTCTCCGGTAATAGATCCGCCTCCGGCAAACCGAGAGCGCGGCGGTGGCGGGCCAAACCGTGGGCTATGGCTTCCGCAATATGAGGAGTTGAATTTAAGGGCTTATAGGGCTCGCCTTCAAGACAGCCTGTAAAGGGATGCACAATTCCCTCCGCTTTCAGGCCTTCCATGAAGGCGTCGAGCTTCGGGTGCCCGCCGCTTGGCTCGAACACGAGGATAGGCACGCCGCTCACCGCAGCTTCACCGATCATGTTGAAAGAATCGGCCGTCGCAACAATGGAATCAGCCAGCGCCAGCAGGGCGATGTAAGGGTTGTCGCCGCTCCCGTCCCAGAAGAAACCATTATGGCGCTTCGCTATAGCGATGAGGGAATCACGCAGAGAGTCGGGCGTCCGGCGTGAGGCCGTGATCATGAGGCTCGCTCCAGTTGCCGCGAGCGCCAACAACTGTTTCATGAAGCGCGCGGTATCGGCCTGGGTGAACTGGTGATGCCGACTGCCGCCGCCGGCGAGCACCGCGATGCGCGGATGGGGCAGGCCGGTAAGACGCGGATCGGGATGGGCACGAGCCGCTTCAAGGCGTTCCGTCGAGATCCGGTGAGGTGGGGTCAGGGTCACAAGCACATTCCGACCTCGAAGAGGATCATGCTGCGGCACCCAGATGAAGTCGGCGCTCGCCGAGCCAGTGCGAGGGTCTTTGAGAAAGACGGTGTAGGTCCGGCCGCCTGAAGCGTGCTTGACGTAGCGCAGATAGGAAACGGCGCGGCGGCCGGAGGCAATGACGATATCCGGGAAGGGGGGCGCGATGGGGCTGTTGGGCGCACCCGGTTTTTCCTGCGGATCAATCGGTCCCCATGGCATCAGCCAGGTAAAGGGCGCGCGGGGGCGAACCCGGCGAATTTCGGGGTCGAAACCGAGGGCTTCGGCCATGCCAATGGCTGGCTGTTCGTCACCGGCCTTGCCGTCAGTCAAGACCCAGCAGGTCAAGCCCGTCATATTGCGCAACATTTGATCAATGTGTCTGTGGAGTTCATCAAGAACGTTGCGAGTAAGAGGCGCACCCTTCTTGTGCAGACCCTCTACACGGTCTACTCACCCGAGACGAGCCTTTCCCGGAGTTAACGTGCGCGGACGCCTCGATTCCATAGATTGGGCCATTCTCAAGGAACTCCAAGCCGACGGCAGCATCACGAATGTGGAGCTGGCGCGGCGGGTGGGCTTGTCTGCGCCCCCGTGCCTGCGCCGCGTGCGGGCGTTGGAGAAGGCCGGGATCATCAAGGCCTACCGGGCCATGCTCGATCCCAAGGCCCTCGGCTTCGAGATCGTCTGCTTCGCCATGGTGCAGCTCGACATTCAGGGGAAGAAGGAACTCAACGAGTTCGAGCAGCACATCAAGCAATGGCCCATGGTGCGTGAATGCTGGACCTTGTCGGGCGATATCGATTTCATCCTGAAATGCGTCGCGTCGAATCTGGCTGCCTTCCAGAACTTCGTCTCCGATCTTACGGCACTGACCAATGTGCGCAACGTCCGCACGGCCCTGACCCTCGACCTGATCAAGGACGAGCCTCTCGTGCCGCTGGAGGATGTGACGCCCTTCAGCGGATGAGCTGACGGCGCAGCCATTGGACGTAAGCCTGTCCTAGCGCGACCGCCCGGCCCGGCTCGTCCGGGTTCACCATGCTTCTGTTGACGGCGAGAACCGCGAGCTGATGATGCTGGGCGATGATTTCGCCGACTCGGCCGACTGCAAACGTATCGCCTTCGAGTGAGTCGCTTCCACTCCCGCCTCCTTCGTGCCACCGGCGGCCGCCGCCACTATCGGGGAAGGGCGTCATGAACACACTTGTGAGGCGCACGACGAGGCGTGGACCGCGCGGATCGAACCTATCGGCGAACGCGCGTTGCAGTTCTGCGAGTGTCGCCGCTCCGATCAAATCCGCGAAAGGACCGAGGCCTTTCTCCTTTAGGGGACCGATATCGACGGCAAAGGCGGAAAAGCTTTGCGGAAAGGCCTGCCCATCTGACGAAAGCCCGGTCGCGGTGCAGCCCGCGACGGCAAGACTGGACCCGGCCAGCAATCCCGCCAGAAGTGAGCGACGAGAAAGAAGGGACATGGGTTTCTCTCCCATAAAAATGGCCTTCCTTCCTATCTAGAGCATTTTCGGGGCAAGCACCGATTGGGGTTGAGAAAATGCAGCCAGACCAACGGGGGCGATCTCCGATTCCGTGAATCGGAGATCATTTCCTTGCGTCAGCTAAACTGAACGCCCACGACTTCATAGGACTTCCCGCCGCCGGGCGTCGTAACTTCCACCGTATCGCCAATGGTCTTGCCCATCAGGGCGCGGGCGATTGGGGAGGAGACAGAAACCAGACCCGAACGTACATCGGCTTCGGGTTCGCCGACGATCTGATAGGTCTTCTCTTCTTCCGTATCCTCATCGACGAGCTTCACTGTCGCGCCAAACTTAATCCGGTCGCCCGAGAGCTTCGTGATGTCGATGACTTCGGCCCGAGAAATGAGGCTTTCCAGCTCGAGGACACGGCCTTCGTTGAGGGATTGAGCTTCTTTGGCCGCATGGTACTCGGCGTTTTCCGACAGGTCTCCAAGCGCACGGGCTTCAGAGATCGCCTGGATGATCCGGGGGCGCTCTACCTGTTGGCGGTGCTTCAGTTCTTCCTCGAGCGCCGCGTAACCCTTGATCGTCAGAGGGACCTTGTCCATCGTTCGTCTCGTTCACAAAAAGAGAGACGAGGCCGTCGTTTCCGACGCCCTCGCTAATCAACGAAAACTTCCTTGAAGCTTCGCAGTTCCAATTTCGGCCGAAGCCTCAGGCGAAATATTCCTGAAGAGCTCGGACTTCAAGATCGCCACCGAGATAGGATTTAATACCCTCTGCGGCCGCGATCGCACCTGCAAGAGTGGTGTAGTAAGGCACCTTATGCAAGAGGGCAGCTTGTCTAAGGCTGCGGGAATCGGAGAGGGCACCAGCTCCCTCGGTTGTATTGATCACCAGTTGGATGTCGCCGTTCTTGATGGCGTCGACCACGTGCGGGCGGCCTTCGAGCACCTTGTTGATGCGGGTCGCCTTGACCGCGTTTTCCTCAAGAAACTTCTGCGTGCCGGCGGTCGCGACGATCTGGAAACCGAGTTCCTGAAGCATGCGCATGGTTGGCAAGATTCGAATCTTGTCCTTGTCGCGGACAGAAACGAAGAGCGTTCCCGTCTTCGGCACAGCGGTGCTCGAGCCAAGCTGGCTCTTGGCGAAGGCCACGCCGAAGCTGCGGTCGAGGCCCATGACCTCGCCCGTCGAGCGCATTTCCGGGCCGAGCAGAACGTCAACGCCCGGGAACCGGGCGAAGGGGAAAACAGCTTCCTTCACGCCGATATGCTGCAACTCCTTCGGAGCCAGGCCGAATTTGGCGAGGCTCTCGCCCGCCATGATGCGGGCGGCGATCTTGGCGACGGGTTCGCCAATGACCTTGGCCACGAAGGGCACCGTGCGCGAGGCGCGCGGGTTCACTTCCAGCACGTAGATGTCGCCATCCTTGATTGCGTATTGCACGTTCATTAGGCCGCCGACATCGAGCGCGAGGGCCAGGGCCTTGGTCTGGCGCTCCAGCTCCGCGAGGATCTCGGGGGAAAGGGAACGCGGCGGCAGCGAGCAGGCGGAATCGCCCGAATGAATGCCAGCTTCCTCGATATGCTCCATGATGCCCGCGATGAAGGTGTCCTTGCCGTCGCACAGACAGTCCACGTCCACCTCAATGGCGTCGGAGAGGTAACGGTCGAACAACAGCGGGTTCTTGCCCAGAACGGTGTTGATCTGACCGGTCTTGTCGTTGGGATAGCGCGCCTTCACGTCGGAGGGGATCAGGCTCGGCAGGGTGCCCAGCAGATAATCCTCGAATTGCGCCTCGTCGCGGATGATCGCCATGGCACGGCCGCCGAGCACGTAGGACGGGCGCACCACGAAGGGCAGGCCGAGATCGGCGGCGATGAGGCGGCTCTGTTCCACCGAATAAGCGATGCCGTTCTTCGGCTGCTTCAGATGCAGTTTGTCGAGCAGACGCTTGAACCGGTCGCGGTCCTCCGCGAGGTCGATGGCGTCCGGCGAGGTGCCGAGGATGGGCACACCCGCTTCTTCGAGCGCATGGGCGAGCTTCAGGGGCGTCTGGCCGCCGAACTGCACGATGACACCATGCAATGTGCCGTTCTGCTTCTCGGTCTCGATGATTTCGAGCACGTCCTCCTGCGTCAGCGGCTCGAAATAGAGGCGGTCGGAAGTGTCGTAGTCGGTGGAGACCGTCTCCGGATTGCAGTTGACCATGATGGTCTCATAGCCCGCATCCTTCAGGGCGAAGCAGGCATGACAGCAGCAATAATCGAACTCGATGCCCTGGCCGATGCGGTTCGGCCCACCACCGAGAATGATGACCTTCTTCTTGTCCGAGGGACGCGCCTCGTCCGCCGGCTGTCCGGCGAAGGGGGCGGTATAGGTCGAGTACATGTAGGCTGTGGGCGAAGCGAATTCCGCCGCGCAGGTGTCGATGCGCTTGAAGACCGGGCGAATGGAAAGCGAGCGGCGAAGGGCGCGCACTTCCGCTTCAGTCTTACCAGCGAGAACCGCGAGACGGGCGTCGGAAAAGCCCATGCTCTTGAGGTGGCGGAACGCGCCAGGGGTCGCGGGCAGGCCGTGCGCCTTTACCTTCGCTTCGAGATCGACGATGGCCTGCAACTGCTCCAGGAACCAGCGGTCGATCTTGCAGCTGTCGTAGACGTCGTCATGGCTGACGCCGAGACGCAACGCCTGCGCGACCTTCAGAAGCCGGTCGGGCGTGGGCGTTCCGAGCGCCGCCTTGATGGCGTTTTTGTCGTCGCCCTTTCCGAGGCCCTCGATTTCGATCTCGTCAAGGCCGGTGAGGCCCGTCTCCAGCGAGCGCAGCGCTTTCTGCAACGATTCCGGCAGCGTGCGGCCGATGGCCATGGCCTCGCCCACCGACTTCATGGCGGTGGTGAGCGTCGGCTCCGCGCCGGGGAACTTTTCAAAAGCGAAGCGCGGAATCTTTGTGACCACGTAATCGATGGTGGGCTCGAAGGAGGCTGGTGTCGCGCCACCGGTGATGTCGTTGGCGATCTCGTCCATCGTGTAGCCGACGGCGAGTTTCGCCGCGACTTTTGCGATCGGGAAGCCCGTCGCCTTGGAGGCGAGGGCGGACGAGCGCGACACGCGCGGGTTCATCTCGATCACGATCATGCGGCCGTTCTCGGGGTTCACCGCGAACTGCACATTGGATCCGCCGGTCTCGACGCCGATCTCGCGCAGCACCGCCAGCGAAGCGTCGCGCATGATCTGGTATTCCTTGTCGGTCAGCGTCAGCGCCGGGGCCACGGTGATCGAATCGCCCGTATGCACGCCCATCGGGTCGATGTTCTCGATGGAGCAGACGATGATGCAGTTATCCGCCTTATCGCGGACGACCTCCATCTCGTATTCCTTCCAGCCGAGTACGCTCTCTTCGATCAGCACTTCGTTGGTCGGCGAGGCATCGAGGCCGCGTTCCACGATGTCGAGGAATTCCTCGCGGTTATAGGCGATGCCGCCGCCCGTGCCGCCCATGGTGAAGGAGGGACGGAGAATCGCGGGAAGCCCGACTTCCGAGAGTGCCAACAGAGCTTCGCCCATGGCGTGCTCCTGATAGCGCTTGCGACGCTCGTTCTCGTTCGCGTCCCACTTGAGCTTGTAGGCGGCAACCATGCGCTTCTTGTCGCCGGGGTGCACGTCGAGCGCTTCGAGGCGCGTGAGTTCGACGAGGTAGGCGTCGCGGTCTGCCTTCTTCAGCGCCGAGGCGTTGGCGAGGCGCGATTTCGGCGTGTCGAGGCCGATCTTCGTCATGGCCTCGCGGAAAAGCTGGCGGTCTTCGGCCTTGTCGATCGCTTCCGCCGTCGCGCCGATCATCTCGATGTTGTACTTTTCGAGCACACCCATCTTCTTGAGGGAGAGGGCGCAGTTCAGCGCCGTCTGGCCGCCCATGGTCGGCAGAAGCGCATCAGGGCGCTCCTTCTCGATGATCTTGGCGACGATTTCCGGGGTGATCGGCTCGATATAGGTGGCGTCAGCGAGATCCGGATCGGTCATGATCGTCGCCGGGTTCGAGTTCACCAGGACAATTCGGTATCCCTCTTCCTTGAGCGCCTTGCAGGCCTGCGTGCCCGAGTAATCGAACTCGCATGCCTGCCCGATGACGATCGGCCCTGCGCCGATGATGAGGATGGAGGAGATATCTGTCCGTTTCGGCATGGGCCCACCTAGGCGTAGCCAGCCGCACGGCCGCATAAGGCGGCGCTTCGAGCGCAGCTGGCTTGGTATCGGATTGAAGGTTGAGAGAGGCTCTTACACGCGCTGACCCGGAGAGGGAAGGGGAAAACGTAGAGGTTACCGAGAAGGGTACGTGACCCCATGCCCTCGAGGCGCTAACGAAAGACGGTGACCATATCCCGCTCCCTCACCCGCCTGGCCCGCCAATTCCTCGCCTTTTTCAGCGTCGGGATCGCGGCGGCCATCGTCCATTACGGGCTCCTGATCGGGCTCGTCGAAAGGGCGGGTCTCGATCCTGTGACAGCGACGCTCGTCGGTTACGTGGCGGGCGGGATCGTTTCATACATCCTCAATCGGCGGCACACCTATGCGAGTGACCGCCCGCACCGGGAGGCGACATGGCGCTTCGCCCTCGTGGCGTTCGTCGGCTTCCTGCTCACTTGGCTTTTCATGCACATTTTCACGGTCACGCTCGAGGGGCCTTACCTTCCCGCCCAGGTCGTGACGACAGGAATCGTGATGTTGTGGAGCTTTCTGGCGCACAAGGTGTGGACCTTCGCTTAATCCAGAGCAGCAGCATGTTCTGAAGATGCAGGTCAGCTTTGCATTCAGCGGGCTCCCTGGCGTGCTTTTTGCAATGCAATATGAGATGGGAGTCTAGGCGTCGAAACGATCCGAAAAGGACTTCGGCCTGGGCAGATCAATCATCAAAGACGCCAGACCCGAAACAGGATTCGAAAGACTCCCATGTCCGACTCTTTGCTTATTGAGAATGTCGCCGGGAAAAGCGCGGAACGCGAGGAGCCACTTCCTCCGCAATCTCTTCTCCAGATCGCGCTGATCGAGCTGGCTCTGGCGGTGGGCAGCTTCGGCATCGGGACAGGCGAGTTCTCAATCATGGGCCTTTTGCCCAACGTTGCCGACGAGTTCGCCGTCACCACACCGCAGGCCGGATATGCGATCAGCGCCTATGCCAGCGGCGTGGTGGTGGGCGCGCCGATCATCGCGGTTCTGGCGGCCAAGCTGCCGCGCCGCACATTGCTGCTGATTCTCATGGCGATCTTTGCGCTCGGCAACGCGGTCAGCGCTCTCGCGCCCACGTTCTCGTCCTTCGTCATCTTGCGTTTTCTCACCGGCCTTCCGCACGGCGCTTATTTCGGCGTGGCCGCTCTCGTCGCGGCCTCGCAAGTCGAACCCAACAAGCGCACGCAGGCGGTAGCGCGCGTGATGACAGGCCTCACCGTGGCGACGCTTCTCGGCACGCCCATCGCCACGTTCTTCGGACAGGCGATGACATGGCGGCTCGCCTTCGGCGCAGTGGGTGTTATCGGGCTTCTGACCGTTGCCCTGATCTGGCTTTTCCTGCCGCAGGACCGCGTCGCGGACGGGGCGAGCCCTCTGCGCGAGCTTGGCGCGTTCAAGCGCAAGCAGGTCTGGTACACGCTCGGGATCGGCGCGGTGGGCTTTGGCGGCCTGTTCTCCGTCTTCTCCTACATCGCTTCGACCGCCACCGAAGTCGCTCACATGCCGGAATCCATGGTTCCGGTCATGATGGCGGTGTTCGGCTCAGGAATGATCATCGGCAACCTCATCGGAGCCTGGCTCGCCGACCGGGATCTGAAGGCCACTATCGCGGGCACGCTCGTCTGTAGCATCATCGTCATGACGCTGCTCTACCTCACCGCGAGCAATCCCTACATGCTGGCGATCTGTGCGTTTCTCGTGGGAGGCAGCGTCGCCATCGGCCCCGCGTTACAAACACGTCTGATGGATGTGGCGGCGGACGCGCAGACGCTCGCCGCGGCGTTGAACCACTCGGCCTTCAACGTCGCCAATGCGCTTGGCGCGTGGCTGGGCGGGTTGGCTATCGCGGCGGGATACGGCTATGCCTCGACCGGCTGGGTCGGGGCGCTGCTCGCTCTCGGCGGATTGGTGGTTCTCGGACTGGCGCTGGCGAGTGAGAAGCGAAGCGCGACCTGCCGTGCCACGCCTTGCACTACCTGATCGCGCTTTACAGCGGCCGCCCGATGAAGGTCATGCGGGCCTGATTGTGCCCGAGGTTGCGCGGCTGGCGCTCTGTCCTGAAGCCCACGTCACGCAAAAGGTCCGCGATCTCCGCTTCACTGTAGGTCGCCAGACCGATCTCCTCGCGGATCTTGCGATAGTCGGAAAAGGCGGTGCGCACGAGGCCGAGAAGAGCGGCGGTGAGAAAGCCACCTTGTCCGGCAAAGGTGAGAAGCGCCTTCGCATCGGTGACGGGGCTCAAGTCCGGTGGAATCACATCGGCGAGAACGAGGCGTCCATCGCTTTTCAGCTTGGCGTGCCAAGTCTTCAAAAGCCGTCGCAGATCTTCGAGCGAGAGATATTGCAGCAGGGAATTCACCACGATCAGATCGAGCGAGCCATCGGGGAGCGAAGTCATGTCCTCCGGCGAGAGAACCTGAATCCGGCTCTCACGTCCGAAGCGTTCGTTCAACCGTTCACGCACGAGAGGCGCGCCGTCGCAGAGATAAAGACGGCCCGCATGGGTCGCGATCCGATCCGCGAACAAGGCCTCGCCGCAGCCGTAATCCATCACCACCGAACGTGGCGAGACGATGAGGCTCAGGATGTCATTGGCGACCTGCCGGTAGTGAAGGAGCTTGTGACGCTCGTTCACATAGATCGGAGTGTCTTGGTTCCAGTAATCGCGCCAGTTCATCGAGGAGAGCCGTGAGAAAGAATTTCGTCCGTCATTCTGTCTCATAGCGCGGCACGACAAAAGCCTCCAGAGCACCTTGAGAGAAAGGCCGGGCAAACGGCCCGGCCTTGGAGTTTATCCCTTCAAGGGCAGGTTGACCTCCGTCAGAAGTTCGGAGGGCGGGGTATCGCGCGGCGTGTTGAGGTAGGTCTCGAAGGCCGGCTGGTTGCTCGCCTCTTCTCCGCTGCCGGGAAGCCAATCGTGGTAGAGCTGATGGTAAACTTCTTCCAGTCCCGTATAGGGGCCCTTGTAGAGAATCGTCGCAACTCGCCCGGCGGAAATCTGTCGAAGCGCGATTCCATCGCCAAGGGGCGTCGCTGGATCGACTTCGAGGCCCGCGTCGGAACGGAGCTGCGATTCCGGAACGCTTCCCGGATCGTCGTAATAAATGCCGATCATACGGCGTGGCCGGTCGAAAAGACCGTGCGTACTCGCCCATACCCCGAGCTTGTCGAAGGCCGTGCCGATATTCTGATAGTCGCCGCGATGGGCGACCGTCGCGAGATGAACGCCGTCGAATTGTTTGACCGTGACGGGAAGCATGATGTCGTCTCCTGTTCCAAAGGGTTGAAACGGAGTGAACCGTGTGCGGAACGCGCCGGGCGGCTCGCCGTGGCCTGAACTGAACGCCCGCGTGAAAGCTTCGACCGAATTGTAACCGGCCCGTCGGGCGATGCGTTCCATGGGATAGGTCGAGCGGGCAAGTTCGCTCGCAGCCCGATGCAGTCTCAGACGACGAACCGTGTCGGCAACGGTCTCACCCAGGATGGATCGATAGATCCGATGGAAGTGGTAGGGCGAGAAACAGGCGATTTCCGCCAGTCGCTCGAGCGAAAGATCGCCGTCCAGATTGTCGGCAATATGGGCGACGACTCTCTCGACCCGGCGGCCGTATTCGAAACGGGTTTTTGTCTTGGTCTGCAGCATGGATCACTCCGAAGCCCGACATTATGGGGTCGGAGTTGATCACGGTTGCGGACTTTCGGCGAGGGGCCGAATTTGTCAGGCCGCCAGAAGCAGTGCGGTCACGGCCCGGTCGATGGAGAGATAGAAGACGGAGAAGGCAAGCGCTCCTGCAATACCGAACTCGATCTTCTCGTTCTTGAGCATGCGCAGGTGCCGGAAGATCTCGCGACCGGAAATGGCCATCAGCCAGGCGATCGTCAGCACCATTGGAAACACGAACAGGAAGGACCACGTGCTCTCGACCTGTCCCGCATAGGCCGGGTCGATCAGGGGACGGATGTTGCGGACCCACGGCGCGTAGAAGGCGGCGAAGATGGAAATCATCCACGCGAGGCCGGAGGCTACTCCGAGATGAAACGTGAACAGGTTATGCAGGCGGGAAAATTGATCCGCTTGAACTTTGCTGGACATTGGAGAAACCCCCAGATCAAGTGACGTATCGTTGAGCTTTTATGGTTAACGATTCGATAACTTGAATTCGGGCCCAAGAGCAATGTCCCGCTTTGTCGCGGATGGGCGATTTCTTCGGCAACACGACTAAGGTTCTAGCCGTGGGGGACCCGGCGAAGGTATCCCTTCGCTGGGCCACTTTTCTAAGCTTGACTGTTCGCCTTGTTGTCTTCGATCAACTTTACGAAACGGTCGAAGAGGTAATGGCTGTCCTGCGGGCCGGGCGAGGCTTCCGGGTGGTATTGCACCGAGAAGGCCGGGCGGTCGGTGAGCGAGATGCCGCAATTGGAGCCGTCGAAGAGGGACACGTGGGTCTCGACGGCGGTTTTCGGCAGGCTCTCCGGATCGACCGCGAAGCCGTGGTTCATGGACGTGATTTCGACCTTTCCGGTGGTCTTGTCCTTTACCGGATGGTTTGCGCCATGATGCCCCTGATGCATCTTCTTGGTGCGCCCGCCGACAGCGAGGCCGAGCATCTGGTGGCCGAGGCAGATGCCGAAGGTCGGCACCTTCTTGTCGAGCAGGGCCTTGATGGTCGGAACCGCATATTCTCCCGTGGCCGCCGGATCGCCCGGGCCGTTGGAGAGAAACACGCCATCGGGCTTGAGGGCGAGCACTTCCTCGGCGGTGGCGGTCGCCGGAACGACGGTGACCTTGCAGCCCGCGCGGGCCAGCAGACGCAGGATGTTGCGCTTCACGCCGTAATCGATGGCGACCACGTGATGCTTGGGCGTGCCCTGATGGCCGTACCCTTCGCCGAGCGTCCAGGTGGTTTCGTCCCAGTCGAAACGTTGCGTGCTCGTCACCAGCGGCACGAGGTCGAGCCCGTCCATGGAGGGGAGGGCGGCCGCCTTGGCTTTGAGGGCGTCGAGATCGAACAGGCCGTTCGGATTGTGTGCGATCACCGCATTGGGCATACCCTTTTCGCGGATGAGCGCCGTCAACGCGCGGGTGTCGATGCCGGTGAGGCCGACGATGCCGCGGGCTTTGAGCCAGGAATCCAGGTGCCGCGAAGCGCGCCAGTTCGACGGATCGGTCACGCTCGCGCCGAGAATGGCGCCGCGCACGCCCGACGACGAGGCGGCGTTGACGCTCTCGATGTCCTCGTCGTTCGTGCCGACATTGCCGATATGCGGGAAGGTGAAGGTGATGATCTGCCCGGCATAGGACGGGTCGGTCAGGATTTCCTGGTAACCGGTCATCGCCGTGTTGAAGCAGACCTCGCCGGTCGCTTCGCCGATAGCGCCGATTCCGAACCCTTCGAGCACCGTGCCGTCTTGGAGCACAAGCACGGCGGTTGCGCGCGGCTCTTCCCAGCCACCAGAGGAGAGCCCCTCGGCGTGTTTGTCTTGCAGCATCGTCATGATCTCTTTAAGTCGAAAGCCCAACGGGCCGCGCTTGAGCGGGCCGCTGTGGCAGCCTCGAAACCGTATTGACGGTGACTTAAGGGGCCGCTCGCGCCACGTCAACGCTCAAGCGCCTATCATATAAAGGAAATGAGCCATGCGCGAACGCTTTACGACCGAAATGAAGGAAGCCATGAAGGCCGGCGACAAGCGCAAGCTCGGAACCGTGCGCCTCATTCAGGCGGCCCTCAAGGATAAGGACATCGAGGCGCGCGGCGCGGGCAAGGGCCAGGCGACCGAGGACGAAATCCTCGCGCTCCTGCAAAAGATGATCAAGCAGCGCCAGGAATCGATCACCATGTACGAGCAGGGCGGACGGCCCGAGCTTGCGCAGCAGGAAAAGGAAGAGGCCGACATCATCGCCACCTTCCTGCCGAAACAGATGGACGAGGCCGAGACGACAGCCGCCATTCAAGCCGCCATTGCCGAGACGGGCGCCGCCTCCATGAAGGACATGGGCAAGGTGGTCGGCCTGCTGCGCGGAAAGTACGCGGGCCGCATGGATTTTGCCAAAGCGAGCGGGCTCGTGAAGGATCTGCTGCCGAAAGGCTGAGCGACGAGGCGTCATCCCGGACGCCATCGGCGATCCGGGATCGCACCAGCATGGCGCTTCTCCGTCTCGCGATCCCGGATTCCGCTGCGATGACGGGCCTATACACAGCCTCACCTTGGGGAGGCCGTCAGGCCGTCTCGAAGGGCGAGGCGTCTCCAGGGTGCGCTGGACCCTCCTTGGAGACGGTCACTATGCGGCATCCTCAGGGTGAGGTCGGAGTGAACGGCGCGCGGCTTCGCCATCCTCCACCGTCATGCCCGGACTTGATCCGGGCACCCACGTTTTGGACTGGGTACGCAGCAGGGAGGAAAGGCATGGATAGCCGGGACGAGCCGGCCATGACGCGGAGGTGCCAAGCCCGGTGCCTTACCTCTCCCGGATCTCGGGTGTTCCCGAGATCCGCTCGTTTTGCGCAAGTCGGGAGCACCCGACTTGCGATGGGAGAGGTCGAGCGAAGCGAGGGTGAGGGGTTACAGGTTCATCCGGAAAGGTCGCAACCCCCTCTCCCACAGGGAGAGGGGGTTGCGTCGCGCGTGATCATAAAACCTCCACCGTCATTCCGGGGCCGCGAAAGCGGAGCCCGGAATCCAGAGCCGCCGAGAGCGGTAGAGAAGGTGCGGCAGAAGCCGTCGAGCCTTCTTCGGAAACGCCAGCGGCTATGGGTTCCGGGCTCGTGCTAACGCACGCCCCGGAATGACGGCGGAAGGAGTCATGACGGCGAAAGAAATCGCGCCTCAGTTATCGAGGAAGCTCCGTAGCTTCCGGCTTCGCGAGGGATGCTTCAACTTACGCAAAGCCTTCGCCTCGATCTGACGGATACGTTCGCGTGTCACCGAGAATTGCTGGCCGACTTCTTCCAGCGTGTGGTCGGTGTTCATGCCGATGCCGAAGCGCATGCGCAGCACGCGCTCTTCACGCGGCGTGAGCGAGGCGAGCACGCGGGTCGTGGTCTCGCGCAGGTTCGACTGGATCGCGGCGTCGATGGGCAGGATCGCCATCTTGTCCTCGATGAAGTCGCCGAGATGTGAATCCTCCTCGTCGCCGATGGGCGTCTCAAGTGAGATCGGCTCCTTGGCGATCTTGAGAACCTTGCGCACCTTTTCCAGCGGCATGGCGAGCTTCTCAGCCAGCTCCTCCGGGGTCGGCTCGCGGCCGATCTCGTGCAGCATCTGGCGCGACGTGCGGACGATCTTGTTGATCGTCTCGATCATGTGCACCGGGATACGGATCGTGCGGGCCTGATCCGCGATGGAGCGCGTGATCGCCTGACGAATCCACCACGTGGCGTAGGTCGAGAACTTGTAGCCGCGACGATACTCGAACTTATCGACCGCCTTCATGAGGCCGATATTGCCTTCCTGGATCAAGTCCAGGAATTGCAGGCCGCGGTTCGTGTACTTCTTGGCGATCGAGATCACGAGACGCAGGTTCGCCTCGATCATTTCCTTCTTCGCCTGACGGGCCTCGCGCTCGCCCTTCTGCACCATCATGACGATGCGGCGGAACTCCTGGATTTCCAGGCCCGTTTCGGAGGCGAGGTTGTGGATCTGCTCACGCAGGTCGTGAATCTGATCCTTGCCCTTGGCGACGAAGTCCTTCCAGCCGCGGCCACCGAGCTTGGAGACGCGCAGCACCCATTTCGGGTCGAGTTCCCAGCCCTGGTAATGCTTGAGGAATTCCTCGCGCGCGACGCCGTGGCTCTCGGCAAAGCGCATCAGGCGGCCCTCATGGGAGATCAGCCGCTTGTTGATGTCGTAAAGCTGCTCGACCAACGCCTCGATGCGGTTGTTGTTGAGCGAGAGCGACTTCACGCTCGTGACGATGTCGCTCTTGAGCGTCTTGTACTTGCGCTCCTGCGCCGGGGTCAGCTGCTTGTTCTGCAAGCGCTGTTCCACATGCTCCACCTGGAGGCGGCGCAGTTTCTTGTAGTTGTCGGCGATGGAATCGAAGGTTTCGAGAACGCGCGGCTTCAACTCGGCTTCCATGGCCGAGAGCGACACGTTGTTCTCGAGATCGTCGTCGTCCATCTCGCCTTCCGGCGGAGTGGCGCCATCGCCCTCTTCCGTCGCGGCTTCTGCCTCGGCCTCGCCGTCACCCAGAGCATCCACCTTGGGCGCGCCCTTGCCGTCAGGGCCGGCATAGGTGGCTTCGAGATCTATGATGTCGCGCAGAAGCACCCGGCCTTCGACGAGTTCGTCGCGCCAGATGATGATGGCCTGGAAGGTCAGCGGGCTCTCGCAGAGGCCCGCGATCATGGCCTCGCGGCCGGCCTCGATACGCTTGGCGATGGCAATTTCGCCCTCGCGGGAGAGAAGCTCCACCGAGCCCATCTCGCGCAGGTACATGCGGACCGGATCGTCGGTACGGTCGGTCGGCTCCTTCGCCGTGGTCTCGCGCACCGCGACGGCGCGCGACGGCGCCGCCTCGACGAGGTCGCCGCCCTCGGCTTCATCCTCTTCGGCCTCGGCCTTCTCGCCCTCTTCGGCCTCTTCCGATTCGACGACGTTGATGCCCATCTCGGAGAGCTGGCCCAGCACGTCCTCGATCTGCTCCGAGGAGAACTCCTCGGAAGGCAGAACCTCGTTCAACTCGTCATATGTCACATAGCCGCGCTTCTTCGCGAGCTTGACCATCCGCTTTACGGCGGCATCGCTGAGATCGAGAAGAGGTCCGTCGGTCTGTTGCTCCGGAGCCGCTGTCTCGCCTTCGTCCCGTTCGGTTGCCTTCGTCGCCATACTTCGCTCTGCTCCAGCGTATCTCCCTGGGCCGGTGCCCGGTAATACGCGAATGGGCGGAGAAGCGGAGCCGCTTCACCACCCGAATAGAATTCCGTTCATAAACGGTCCATCTTTGACGAACCGTTAGCCCCGGCTCCCACACGAGCCATTGGAGATCCTCGCCGCCCTGACCCCCGCGTCCGGGGCATCATGGGTCGCGGTGAACAACTCCATTATCCAGATCGGCCTCAGCCCCCTCTACCGAAGACAATTGGTTTTGGACCTCTCGCATCCAGGCGAGATCGGCCTCGTTGTCTTCTTCGGCAAGCGCGCGTTCGGCAGCCCGAAGTTCGCTATGTAACGTGCGTGCGCGGCGATGCAAGGTGATTGCTTGTCGTAATGCGTCCTCAAGCCGCAATCGGTCGGCGTGCGGATCGAGAACCCAGCGGTCGCCGGGGCGAACCAGGACCATCAGACGCTCGGCGGGCTCGGTGAGGTTTGCCCGCTCCAACCGGGTCTGCATCACGGCGTCGTCGGCAGCCCCGCCTCCCGCGGCTCCATCGAGGAGAACGCGCCGGATGAGGTGGGCGCTGTGTCCCTCAAGGTCAAGATCCGCAAGGGTTTCCACGTGATCGTGCAGCAGATCCGGATGCTTCAGGAAGGCACAGAGGATCATCGCCTCGCGGGCCGATCCGGCCGTCGCGCCCGTGAAAAGAGGGCTGCGCGCGAGCACCGGACTGACGCTCAAACGGGCGTTCGGCGTCGTTTTGGGCTGACCCCAACGCTCCTTCCGGCCGCCTTTGTCGCGGCGACCGAATCGACCGGCCCCGGAATCGGGAGAGAGGGCCGAAAGGCGCGTTTCGACCTCTTCCCGGTAGTATCGTTTCAGAGTCTCGTCGCGAATCAGTGCAAGTGATTCGCGCAAGCGCCGCTCCAGAGCCGCACGACGCTCCGGCGTATCGAGCGGCCCGGCCTCGATCTCCCGCGCCCAGAGAATATCGACCAGAGGCCGCGCCCCCGATATCACCCGCTCGATGGCGACCGATCCGCCGGAACGGGCGAGATCGTCAGGATCCTGCCCTTCGGGAAGAAGCGCGAACCGCAGGGATTTGCCGGGGCTCAGGTTCGGCAGGGCGATGTCGAGCGCCCGGTAGGCCGCCCGCCGCCCGGCCTTGTCGCCGTCGAAGCACAGGGTCGGCTCATCCGACATGCGCCAGAGCAGGGTCAGCTGGTCTTCCGTCAGCGCCGTGCCGAGGGGCGCGACCGCGTTCGCGAACCCCGCCGCGTTCAGGGAAATGACGTCCACATAGCCCTCGACCGCGATGACCGTGCCGCGATCATGGGCCGGAACCCGGGCCATGTGGTAATTGTAGAGAAGCCGCCCCTTGTTGAAGAGCGGGGTATCCGGCGAATTCAGGTATTTCGCGGGCACGTCCGCACTGAGCGCGCGCCCGCCGAAGGCAACCACACGCCCGCGCACGTCGCAGATGGGAAACATGACCCGGTCGCGAAAGCGGTCATAGGGGACCTTCACGTCCTCGCCCGTTACGAGGAGCCCGGCCTCCTCCATCATCTCGCTCGGCACGCCCTTTTCAGCAAGGTGATCCCGCAAGGAAAACCGGTCCGCCGGGGCATAGC
Organism: Microvirga sp. 2MCAF38; assembly: GCF_052115485.1. NCBI lineage: Bacteria > Pseudomonadati > Pseudomonadota > Alphaproteobacteria > Hyphomicrobiales > Methylobacteriaceae > Microvirga > Microvirga sp. 2MCAF38. The sequence goes on from NZ_JBFRGU010000003.1 coordinate 65,450, forward strand.
CGATGCGGAAACGCGCCTGCGTCTCGGCGCTGAGCGAGCGTCCCGCGAGGTAGTCCCGCGCCTTGGCCCCGAACCTTCCCTGAAGCGACGCCTCGAAGAACTGCGCCGCCAATTCCATGACGTCATGGAGATTCTTGCGCTTGACCTCGGCGACCTGCTCCTCGCGCGACACCTTCGGCAGCGCGACGCCGGCCTCCGCCGCCAGTCGCTCCACGGCCTCGGGGAAGGAGAGCCCCTCCGTCTCCATGAGGAATTTGAAGATGTCGCCGTGCTTGCCGGACGAGAAGCAGTGATAAAACTGCTTCTGATCGTTCACGTAGAAGGACGGCGTCTTCTCCGCATTGAACGGCGACAGCCCCTTCCATTCCCGCCCCGCCTTCTTGAGACGCACGCGCTTGCCGACGACCGCTGAGGCCGGCAGCCGGGCGCGAATCTCATCGAGGATGTTCGGCGGGTAACGCACGAAGCGATGTCTCCAAATGTCTTGAATAAACTAAGGAGCGGCAACAAAGAATGAACCCCGCCCGCTTGGTCCCGCAATCCACAGGGCTCGGTCAATAGAGCCGACCGGCCCGGATGCCTAGCCCCATGGGCCAGAGCGTCGCAACATGGGCCACAGCCCGCGCGCCTTCACCATCCGCCATTCCGAACGCTTCCCCGTCATTCCGGGACTGCGCGCCGTTCACTCCGACCTCATCCTGAGGATGCCGAAGGCTGCGTCTCGAAGGAGGGTCCAGCGGGCACTGGAGACGCCTCGCCCTTCGAGACGGCCTTTGGCCTCCTCAGAGTGAGGCTGCGCAGAAGCTCGTCATTCCGGGGGCGCGCAACGCGCGAGCCCAAAAACCCATAACCGCTGACGATAGCGAATATGGTGCAGCGACAATCGCTGCGTTTTTTCGGAATTGTCAGCTATGGGTTTCCCCGCTTTGCGTGGCCCTTCGGGTCGGGCTCCGCTGCGCGGCCCCGGAATGACGGCCGTGTGCGAGTTCATGCCTTCACCTTGGCGAGGGCTCGCACAATCTCCAGGGCCTGACGGCGCAGGTCAGAGCGGCCGATGGTGGTGAAGGCTTGCAGCAGAGGCAGGCTATCCGGCGTGTCGAGCGCGACCATCAGCGATCCCTCGGCCTGATCGTCCGCGTCGTAGAAGGACGCGACCGGCACGCTCAAGACCCGCGCGATCTCCTGCAGGCGGCCCGCTCCGATGCGGTTCGTGCCCCGCTCATATTTCTGCACCTGTTGGAAGGTGATCCCGAGCGCATCGGCCAATTTCTCTTGGCTCAATCCGATAGCGATGCGCATCAGGCGCACGCGCTGACCGATGCGCCGGTCGGCCTGACTCGGCGCTTTGGCGGCGTTTGGGTGAGCGCTTGGCGCTCTGGCGCGGTTGGGCGACATGCTCATAAAAACTCCCCCGTGGGTGGCGACCACCAGCACAGCCGCTGGTGGTCGGGGAGTTCAGAAACCGCCAGTAGACGGCTGCGATGACCTTTAGGCTTTCGCCCTGGACATGCGCCATCGCCTCCCCGGCCATAGGCTGGGAAGGCATCGTTAGCGGCCGATGCCGGGCCGCTACTGGAGGGGTTCTGACACCCCAGAACCGGCTACGGCCGGCTCCGGCTACGAGATAACACGCAGGAGGGGGAAAGGGTCAATGGCGCGCCGGAACTTCTCCCGTCATTCCGGGATTCTTCCGCCGTCATTCCGGGGCCGCGCAGCGGAACCCGACCCGAAGGGCCACGCAAAGCGGGGAAACCCATAACCGCTAAGGGTGACCGAGAGGACGCAAGGATCCCGTATCCTTTTCCGGCGACACCAGTGGTTATGGGTTCCGGGTTCGCCTGCGGCGCCCCGGAATGACGGTGAGGGTGTTTCCTCCGAAGCGGGAACCTACATGTTCAAGGTCAGGTACAGATCCGACCAGTCCGGATTCATCTCTTCGATCAGGCTCGCCAGCTCCGGTGTTTCCCTTCACACGAAGAATGCGTAAGCCGCGCCGCCCGCCGCGATGGCGGCGGCGCTGATGGCGCCGACGATCCAGCCTGCTTGGCGGGTGCCGAGTGCGAATGTCATCCCCGCTTTGACGACGGTGTTCACCGCCGCTGCGATGCCCATGCCGATAGCGGCGGCCTGCAGGCCGATGCTGCCTTGCGACAGGCGGGAGAAGGACAACGTAATGGCGTCCACGTCCGCGATGCCGGAGAGTGCCGCGAGGACATTCAGGCCGGTTTCGCCCACATAGGTCGTCACGATCTTGGCGAGGAAGCTGATGATGGCGACAAGCGCAGCGAGTTGAAATGCGGCGCGCAGATCGAGTGGGTTTTTCAATTGCAGGTCGGGATGCGCGGATTGCGAACTGCGACCGAGCAGAAGGAATGCCGCCCCCGACACAAGGACGAGTCCTGCCGTGCCGAGCGTCCAGGCAAGCGGCACGAGAAGCGCGGTGTTGATAGCGCTGGCGATAACGAGCATCCGCACGACCATCACGGATCCCGACAGCAGAATGCCGCCGGCGATCATGGTGCTCGCCGACGGGCTCCGCTTGGCGAGGCGGCTCAGGGTCAGGGTCGTCGCGGTGGATGAGGCGAGGCCGCCCGCAAGCGCCACCATGGCAACGCCCGCCTCGCTGCCCATGATGCGGATGGCGAAGTACCCGACGAAGGAAATGCCGCCGAGAATGATGACGAGCAGCCAGATCGCAGCGGGGTTGATGGCGTCCCACGGGTCGACGGTTCGGTTCGGCAGAAGAGGCAGCAACAGGAAAGTCATTGCCAGAAGGATCAGGATCGATCGGATTTCAGGCCATGTCAGTTGCCGAAGCCAGGCATGAAGCGGCTGTTTGAGAGCGAGGATCAGCGTCACCGTGACTGCGATGGCAACCGCGATCTGAAGGTTGCCGAGGACGGCATAAGCTCCGAGCGCAAAGGCGATCAACGCGGCGACGACGCCCGTCACGCTGAAATTGCGCTCCGCTTGCGCCTCGAGCCACGCGAAGGCGCTGAAGCCTCCGGCAAAGGCGACGAAGGCAAGGCCGAGGAAGATCGGACTCGTATAGGTCGCCAGTGCGGCGCAGATCGCACCCAGCAGCGAGGAGAGCGTATAGGTGCGCAGACCCGCCGTACGCTCGCCTTCCGCTTCCTCGCGGAATTGCCATCCGCGTTCGAGGCCGATCAGAAGGCCGATGGCCAGGGCGACGGCAAAGCGCTGGAGGAGGGGGTCGCTGATCATCGGGCAAGGCTCTTTTTCAAGGCAGTCTCAGAAGCGAGTTTCGTCATTTCGAGCGCGGCTCCCTTCTCACGAGGCAATTATGACCTAGCGTGACGCGGTGAGATAGGAACTTCGGACCATCCTACGGTGTCGCGCGGATGCCGCTCAGGATCTGGGACAGGGCTTCAGCGTCGGCACGCCGCGCGGATGATTTGCGCCATGCAAGGCCAATGGTTCGCGTGGGCTCGGGATCGCAAAATGGAACGAGATGGATGCGCGCATCGTTCGCCTCCGTCTCAGCCGCCATCTCCGGCAGAAGCGTGATGCCATAGCCGTTCGCGACGAGATGCATCACGGTGGAAAGACTCGATGCGCCGAAGGTGGTGTCGAGGGTCGAAGCGGATCTCGCGCACACGCTCAACACCTGATCGCGCAGGCAATGACCTTCCTCCAGGAGCAGAAGACGCTGCGAGGAGAGATCCGCGACGGACATGCGTTTCTTCGCGCGCGTGGCCGAACAGGCCTGCTGCGCGACGAAGAAACGATCCTCGAACACGCGCAAGGTTTCCAGTTCCGGATGGTCGACGGGGAGCGCGATCACGATGAGATCGAGATCGCCCCGGACCAGTTCGTCGACGAGGCTTTTCGTCTGCGTTTCGCGCAAGCGCAGTTCGAGTTCGGGAAAGTGTTTGTGCAATTCCGGCAGCGCTTTCGGCAAAAGGTAGGGCGCGATGGACGGGATGATGCCAAGACGCAACAATCCCGTGAGAGCGGGCCTCTTCCGGCGCGCGTAATCCTGCAGATCGGACACGGATGCGAGGATCGAGGAGGCGCGGCGGACGACTTCCTCGCCGTCGGCCGTCAAGGCAATGGAATTGCGCCGACGCTCGACGAGTTGGAGGCCCAGATCCTGTTCCAGTTCCTGGATCTGCATGGAGAGAGCGGGCTGCGTCACATGGCAAAGCGTTGCGGCCTGGCCGAAATGGCGGGTCTCGGAGACGGCTGCGAGATAGCGCAGCTGGCGGAGCGTGATCATGGCGATAAGTTAATCTGATCGATCTCCTCAGGCAATCGAATTGGACTAATCGAGCATCTTTCGCGACTGTGGAGGCCAAACAACGGAGGACGCTCATGACCAAGCCGACCATGACCACCACTGCAGGCGCGCCGATTGCCGACAATCAGAATTCGATCTCGGCAGGAGAGCGCGGGCCTCTGCTGTTGCAGGACTATCAACTGATCGAAAAGCTAGCGCATCAGAACCGCGAGCGTATCCCCGAGCGCGTCGTGCACGCGAAGGGCTCGGGTGCTTACGGCACCTTCACGGTGACGCAGGACGTCTCGAAATATTCCAAGGCCAAGCTGTTCTCGAAAATTGGTAAGCAGACCGAAGTCTTCCTGCGCTTCTCGACGGTCGCGGGAGAGCGCGGCGCTGCGGATGCAGAACGCGATGTGCGCGGCTTCTCGTTGAAGTTCTACACGGAGGAGGGGAACTGGGACGTCGTCGGCAACAACACGCCGGTCTTCTTCGTCCGCGACCCTCTGAAGTTTCCCGATTTCATCCGCACGCAAAAGCGCCATCCCTCGACGAACCTACGCAGTCCCACCGCCATGTGGGATTTCTGGAGCCTTTCGCCGGAGAGCCTGCATCAGGTGACAATCCTGTTTTCGGATCGCGGCCTGCCGCAGGGCTATCGCTTCATGCACGGCTTCGGATCGCACACCTATTCGTTCCTCAACGAAGCCGGCGAGCGGCATTGGGTGAAGTTCCACTTCAAATCGATGCAGGGCATCAAGAACTGGACGAACGGCGAGGCGGAAGGCATCGTCGCCAAGGATCGTGAAAGCGCGCAGCGCGATCTCTATGAGGCCATCGAGGGCGGCGATTTCCCGCGCTGGCGCGTCTGCGTCCAGATCATGCCGGAAACGGATGCGGACAAGACACCGTACAATCCCTTCGACCTCACGAAGGTGTGGCCGCATGCGGATTATCCGTTGCAGGAGGTCGGTATTCTCGAACTCAACCGCAATGCGCAGCATTACTTCGCCGAAGTCGAGCAATCCTCATTCTCGCCGTCCAACATCGTGCCGGGCGTCGGTTTCTCGCCTGACAAGATGTTGCAGGGGCGCATCTTCGCTTATGCCGATGCCCATCGCTATCGCGTCGGCACTCACTACGAGGCGCTGCCCGTGAACCGCCCGCGCTGCCCGGTCGCGCATTATCATGCGGACGGTGCGATGCTCTCCGACATCCCGAACCGGGGCGATGCGTATTATGAGCCGAACTCGTTCAACGGCCCGGCGCAGGACAACCGCTTCGCCGAGCCGCCGCTGAAAATCTCAGGCGATGCCGACCGCTACGATCATCGCGTGGGCAATGACGATTACAGCCAAGCCGGCGCGCTGTTCCGCCTCATGAGCGCTGATCAACAGTCGCAGCTCATGAGCAACATCGCGGGAGCCATGCAAGGGGTTCCTGTCGAGATCGTGAAGCGCCAGATCGGTCACTTCTATCGCGCCGACAAGGCTTATGGACTTGGCGTTGCCGAGCGCATGGGGCTTGCGGCCCACGATGTGGTGCCTCAGGCCGCCGAGTAAGCTCCCTCAACCTGTCGATGCTTCAGCCGTCCGGCACTCCCGTCGGGCGGCTTTTTTGTGAAGATCGTGAACTCGGGAAGCTGCGCGACAGAAAAAACGAGACAAGATTGCTCACTTGAAATAGACGCCTCTTCGTCCATCATGTGGAAAAGGTTCAAGGAGCGCGCATGGCCGAGCGTGGAATCAAGACGAGCAAACCGCGCGTTCACTACGATTGCACCAAGTGCCCCGCTTTCTGCTGCTCGATTTACGAGCGTGTCACGGTGACCAAGGCCGATATCAATCGCCTGGCTAAGCATTTCAGCGTATCGGTCGAGGAAGCGCGCGAGAAATATACCGCACCGTGGGAGAACGAGCGCGTTCTGCGACGTGTCAAGGATTCGATCTTCGAGGAGACATGCATGTTCCTCGATCAGAAGACGCGTGGCTGCACGATCTATAACGGGCGCCCCGGCGTCTGCCGTACTTACCCCGCGCGCTCGCGCTGCGCCTATTACGATGTGTTACGCTTCGAGCAGACCCAGCAGGGCGACAAGAATGTCGTGCCCGTGGTGAAGATCATCTTTCGCGACGAGGACGAATAGCCCTCACGGGCGGCTTTGCGGCTCCGTGATCACGGTCGCCGTCATGCCGGCGCTCAGGCGGATGTCCTCCGGAATTTTGTCGAGTTTGATGCGCACGGGGATGCGTTGCGCCAGGCGCAACCAGCTGAAGGTCGGATTGACGTTTGCGATCAATTCGCCGTTCGAGATCGTCTCCCGGTCCACGATGGCGCGGGCGATGCTCTCCACATGCCCGTCGATGTCCTCGTTAAAGCCCATCAGCCGGACGATGGCTTTGTCGCCGTCGTGGATATGGCGAATTTTCGTCTCTTCGAAATACACCTCCGCGATACTCACGGGAGCGCCCGAGAAGAGATTGTCGCGCAAGCCATGCACACGGTGCCACGTGTTCAGCACATCGCGCACGCGCAAGAGGATTGTGCGGACCAGGATTTCGCGCGAGTCCTTCACCATTGCATCCAATGTGGGAAGGCGCCGTTCGATCTCCTGCAAGAGTTCCTCCAGGGCGACGCTTTCTTGTGGATCGGACGCGAGCGGGTTTTCCCGGTCGAGCAGATCGGAACGCGATAGAGGAGGGGTTGCAACGAGTCGAGAACGGCGGGCGCCCGCTCGTGAAGCAGCGTCACCCGGTCATGGATGGAGACCAGCATGGAGAGCAGAGTCAGAAATTTCTCCTGCAGATGCAGCGCCACATTGCCCATCCCGGCGATGGGTTGGGAGACGATGAGGGCCGTGAGCATCGCCCAGCTTGGCTGGGTGAGATTGAGCCGGAACGCGATATAGAGAGCGAGCATCGCCGCGCCGAATGTCTTGATCGAGAACACCACCTCTCGCCAGCTCGGCTGTTGCATGGCGCGATACGCTCCCATCACTCGCCGGAGGGGATTTAGCCCTCGTCCCAACGGGGTCAAGCCGAGTTGTGTCCGGCCCTAGCCCGTCTGTCGTAATGCTGTCCTGACAACCCAGCTTTGCATGGGCGGTCCAAGACACGGACGATGATTTGGCTTTATATGAACGCAAAATCGGTTCAATGCCGATGTCCGAAGGCCGACGCCAAACTTCGAGAAAAGAAGACCGATGGATACGAAGTCGACTGCTTTTGCCGCTGCGCCCGCTCGTGCGACCGCCGAGGGGGTGGCCGTTCCGATCCTTCTGGCCATCAGCTTTTCGCATCTCCTGAACGATCTGATCCAATCGTTGATCCCGGCGATCTATCCCGTCCTGAAGGACGCGTTCCATCTCGATTTCGGTCAGATCGGCCTGATCACCTTTACCTTCCAGCTCACCGCGTCGCTGCTCCAGCCGGTTGTCGGCTATTATACTGACTTGAAACCGAAGCCGTATTCGCTCGTCATCGGCATGGGTTTCACACTCGTCGGCCTGTTGACTCTCTCAAGGGCCGGTTCCTATCCCATGCTGCTTCTGGCCGCGGCGCTGGTCGGCATGGGGTCCTCGATCTTCCACCCGGAATCCTCGCGCGTCGCTCGCATGGCCTCAGGCGGACGGCATGGTCTCGCGCAGTCGGTGTTTCAGGTTGGTGGCAATACCGGCTCGGCGCTCGGTCCGCTGCTTGCCGCGTTCATCGTCGTGCCCAACGGCCAATCGAGCATCGCCTGGTTCTCCGCTGTCGCGCTTCTGGCCATGATCGTGCTGTTCAATGTGGGGCGCTGGTACCGGGGCAAAATGGTCGCGGCGAAAGCCAAGCCTCAGCAGGCTCCTGTTGCACCCCGGCATTCGCGCATGACTATCGGCGTGTCGATCACCATCCTGATGCTGCTGATCTTCTCGAAGAACTTCTATCTTGCCAGCATCAGCAGCTATTTCACGTTCTACCTGATCGCGAAGTTCCAGCTCTCGGTGCAGGATGCGCAGCTCCATCTGTTCGTCTTCCTCGCGGCTGTCGCGGCGGGAACGATCCTCGGCGGCCCCATCGGCGACCGCATCGGGCGGAAATACGTGATCTGGTTCTCGATCCTGGGTGTCCTGCCGTTCACCCTCGCATTGCCTTACGCCAACCTGATGTGGACCGGCGTGCTCAGCGTCATCATCGGCCTCGTTCTCGCCTCGGCTTTCTCGGCAATCGTCGTGTTTGCCATGGAACTTGTGCCGGGGCGTGTCGGCATGATCGCTGGCCTGTTCTTCGGCCTGTCCTTCGGCATGGGCGGTTTGGGTGCGGCGGTGCTCGGCCAGGTGGCGGATATGACCAGCATCGAGACGGTCTACCGTATCTGCGCCTTCCTGCCCGCCATCGGGCTGCTCACCTATTTCCTTCCGCATGAACGCCCCAAGGCCCCTGCGGCTTGATCATCGGTTGTCGATCAAGGGTTGATCCGGCGCGGCATTCTCTTTCGAATGCCGCGCGGCTGAATCCATCACGCCTTGTCCTGGATGACCTGCGCATCGGCTTCGAGCGCATCATTCGCCATGTTTCTGACCTCAAGGGCGAGATCCATTTCGCGTCCGGGCCGTGCGCGCTTCGCGATGGCGATCAGGATGATCGCGAGAATGAAATTGGCAGCCGCTATCGCGGCAGCGGCCCACACCGAACTCCAGATCTGCTGGAGCGCAAAGAAGACCGCGAGATTGCCCATCGGATAAGCGAAAGCGCCAAGGAGAACGGCGATCCCTCTCAAGCTGGATCGGGTCACCAACTGCCGGAAGCGAATATCCGCGATGATCGTTTCAGCGCGCCAGAGAACGCGAAGATTTCACTTGTTCTGATCAGGCTTCTAGCGCCACGCGTAGTTGAAGCTCACGCTGATGCGCTCGCTCTCGGCCTCGTTGAGAGGCACTTCGTGGCGCAGCCAGCTTTCCCAAAGCAGGACGCTTCCCGGTGCGGGCTTGATGTAGGCGAATTGCTTGTTCTCCGGCTTGGCCTTCGCCTTGCGCGGCGGGGCAGCCATCATGAAACCCAGGCGCGGATCCTCCAGCTTGAGCGCGCTCGCGCCATCCGGGATCGTCACGTAGTAGGTGCCGCTGATCACCGAATGCGGATGAATGTGCGACGTATGCACCCCGCCCGGCGGAAGGATGTTGATCCAGAGGCTGTCCATTTCGAGCTTGCGGCCCTTGAGATCGAATTCCAGCTCCTTCGTGAAAGCGTCGACATGTTTGTCGATAGCCTTCAGGAGCTCGCCGAAAACCGGCACGCGCCAGGGCAGGTCATTCAGCGACGCATAGGACGTGTAGCCCGGATAACCGTTCTTCTCGCACCACCGCTGACCGGCTTCATCGTCTTCCGCGATGGAGAGACACGCGGCTTCGAGGTCCTGATTAAGGCGCTCGGCCTTCGCGCCGGCCATCTCGGCCCGGTAGATCTTGGTGACGAAGAGGGTATCGATGCTGGACATGGGGTGGCTCTGGCGCGTTTTCCGCAAACACGGGCAACCAGAGTGCTCTCCGGTTGCATTGGATCGGAAGACCGCTCTAGCCCCGACGATGCTGCCCTGTCAAAGCCCGGTCAGCCCGGGCGGTGACTCAGTTTGATCCGCGCTCTTCCCTCCCCCTTTCGGAGAGGGAAAGCCTGTGCCTCATCCTCATCAAACTGAGTCACGACCTCAGCCTGCGTGCTTCAGACCCTTCCCGCCTTTGGTTCCGCTGCGTGGCTTGGAGGGGGGCGGTTTGGCGGGTGCGGATTTCGCAGGCGCCCGCCCGGCGGACTTCGCGGCCGCGCGAGCGGGTTGCGCTGCGCCTTTCGGTTTCGCTTTCGTGTCGTCGTTTGCGATGCTGCGCCGCAAGGCATCCATGAGGTTGATGACGTTCGTCGGTTTCGGCGCTTCGAGTTTCGGCGCGGGCTTGTGCCCAGCCTTGGCCTTGATCAGGGCGACCAGGGCATTCTGGTAACGGTCCTCGAAACGGGTCGGATCGAAAGTCGTCATCTTCTTTTCGATGATGTGTTCGGCAAGCTCGAGCATTTCAGCGGGGATCTTGATGTCGTGGATATCCTCGAAATACTCGTTCGCGTCCCGCACCTCATAGCCGTAGCGCAAGGTCTGCGCCGCGATGCCCTTGCCGTGCGCTTCCAGCATGATGATGCGTTCGCGCCTGTAGAGAACGACACGGCCGAGCCCGACCACGTTCTTCTTCGCCATCGCGTCGCGAATGACGGCGAAGGCCTCCTCGGCCACTTTCCCATCGGGCACGAGGTAATAGGGCGTATCGAAATAGACCTCGTCAATCTGGGAGCGCGGCACGAAGCTTTCGATGTCGATGGTGTGCGTGCTTTCAAGCGTGACCTTCTCGATCTCGTCCTCTTCGAGCGTGATATATTCGCGCTTGGCAATCTCGTAACCGCGGACCTGCTCGGCGCCCTCCACGACATCGCCCGTGCCCTCATCCACCAACTGCCGGCGCAGGCGGTTGCCCGTATCGCGGTTGAGGAGATTGAACGAAACGCGATCCTTCGTGGTCGCTGCCGGCACAAGGGCGACGGCGCAGGACACCAGCGACAGTTTCAAATAGCCCTTCCAATTCGATCGCGGCGTCATGGAAAACTCCATCGAGCAAGCTTAAAGGTTGCGGCGATTCAACGGGAGAGCAGGGCAGTCGTTCCGATCCGCTCGGCCGCGCGGTCAGGCTTTCTTTACGTGGCAAGGAAAAGATCTCACAATGTTGCGGCTTTCTGCTCCTGCGCCGCTTGTCGTGGTGAAAGACCGGACCCACCTAGGCGATATGACGCTCTCAGCCCCCACCCCTATTCTCGACCGTTCCGACAAGCTTCTGTCGCTCGCCCGAAGCCTCGATCCGGAATTGCTGTCGCGGGTCATCACAATCCGCGATTGGCTCGTGACCGTCGCGGTGCGCATAGAGGACGCGAGCGATATCCTCGAGGGGTTCATCGAGCGATTGCTCGATTTGGGTCTGCCTATCGATCGGGCCGCATCGGCGATTGAAACGTTGCACTCGGAATATGCCGGCGTCGGACGCTTCTGGACGAAGGAGGAGGGGATCGCCGTGCGATACCTTCCCCATAGTGATCGCCGCGAGGCGGCCTATGAGGCAAGTCCCTTCGCTTACGTGAACCGTACCGGCGAGTGGCTTCTTCTGGATCTGCGGGAGACGCCCGACGACCGCTTCCCGATCATCCCCGAGCTGAAAGAGGCCGGGTATCGCCACTACCTGACGATTCCGTTCAAGTTCATCAACGGGACGCACAACGCGATCTCGTTCGCGACGCGCGCGGAGGAGGGCTTCGGCGAGCAGGAGCTCAAGGCCCTGCGGCTTCTGGTTCCGACCTTCAGCCTCGTCACGGAGATGCGCGCCACCAGTAGCCGGCTCGATGACGTTCTGCGCATCTATGTGGGCGACGAGCCGCATCGGGAGATCCTCTCCGGGGCAATCCTGCGCGGACAGGTGACGAGGATCCGTTCGGCGATCCTGTTTGCGGATATGCGCGGCTATACGCGTCTGTCGTCCACCCTGACGCCTGAAGAGGCCGTGGAGCTTCTGAACAACTATTTCGATTGTCTCGTGCCGCCCATCGAGGAGGAGGGCGGGCAGGTGTTGAAATACCTGGGAGACGGTCTCCTGGCGATTTTTCGCGACAAGGGCGACGACACGGGCGGTGCCGCCCAATCGGCTCTCTCCGCTGCGGCCAACGCTCTGAGGCGTATTCAGGCGGCCAATAGCGAAGGACGGTTTCCCGTTCCGCTCAGCGTCGGAATAGCCCTTCACCACGGGGAGGCCGCTTACGGCAATGTCGGCTCCGGCCAGCGTCTCGATTTCACGGTCATCGGCCGAGACGTCAACTTGGCCAACCGGATCGCCAAGCTGAACAAGACCCTGGACGAGCCCCTTCTCATGTCGAAACCGTTTGCCGATCACCTCTGGGGCGATCCTCACCCAGTCGGCGCTTTCGAGGTCGATGGCTTCGAGGAACAGATCGAAGTGTTCAAGCCGTGATTCTTTGTGAATCATTAAGGCATTGAATCAAAAACATAATCCGTCAGCGCTTGCGATCCCGGAACTTTTCCCGCTAAAAGCTTCCACCCCTTCTTAAAGGGCCTGTAGCTCAATGGTTAGAGCCGGCCGCTCATAACGGTCTGGTTGCAGGTTCGAGTCCTGCCGGGCCCACCAATGTTTTCAGCTGCTTAGCAAGCCGGTCTGCTGTCCCAAAATTTACGGCAATCATTGAGCGCGTTTCCGAGTGATGCGATCTGCTGCCTTGCGCATTAAGTCCGGGTGATGGTGGCCGAATCTGGCCCCGGCCAGGTGGACTGCCGCCGAATAAAGGTCATGCTTGACCGGAAATCCAATTGAGGACTGTGGAAGGTATTTCGGCAGGCCGCGTGCACTCGGATCCGCCGGTGCGAAATCACACACTGCGACAATACAGCCTCGTTTCTCCCTTCGAACGCCCAGGGAAGTCGGCGTCGATCCATGGCAGTGCTCGGCTTTCTGCACTCGATAAATTTTTCAGGAGACGAGAATGGCAGCTCCAATCGGTGGCCCAGACGACGACACACTCTTAGGTACTCTAATCGGTGAGTTCCTATTTGGTGACGCGGGTAACGACACTATTTTTGGCTCTGGCGGTAATGACACGCTCGAGGGAGGGGCTGGCGCCGACATGCTGTTTGGCGACGCTGATATTGACGCAGTGCACTACAATCGGTCGCCGGAAGCTGTCACTGTCAACCTTTCCGACAACACGAAGAATCATGGCGGCGAGGCAGAGGGGGACACTATTCTCGACGTCGAGAATGTCTCGGCTCCGTTCATGACGATAGTCTGACTGGCAATTCGATTGCTAACATGCTCAACGGAGCCATTGGCAACGACCATCTCAGCGGTCTCGGTGGCGATGACATCCTAGTTGGTGAGCTTGGCAATGACATCTTGGAAGGCGGGCTTGGTACTGACCACCTGCTTGGTGGAGATGGCTACGATCTTTTAGAGGGAGGAGCCGGCGCAGACACGCTCGATGGTGGAGCTCATGACGATCTCGCAAGCTACTCGTCGTCTACTATCGGATTGACGGTGAGTCTGAGCTTTCCCAACAACAACACGGGTGACGCTCAGGGCGACATCTACCTCAGCATCGAAGGCCTCGTGGGGTCACGATTCAATGACCGCCTAGAGGGAGACGCAGGCGCCAACAACCTTCAAGGTTGGTATGGGGATGACCTTCTCTCAGGCGGCGGTGGAAACGACACGCTTTTCGGAGGTGAAGGCAACGACACCCTATCGGGCGACCAAAACGGTCAAACCGGTGACGATGTGATGCAGGGTGAAGCCGGCAACGACACACTCAGTGGCGGCGAGGGGACGGACACCGCAGTTTATCGCGGCAAGTTCTCTGAGTACAAGCTCGATGAGCGTGCCGCCAAGTTGGGTATTTATGGCGTCATTGACTTGGTCGCCGACAGGGACGGAACCGACGCCGTTTACGACAGCGTCGAGTTGTTGCGCTTTTCGGATATCACCTATCGTCTCAAGAACCATGACCCGACAGATATCAAGCTGTCCGAGACCAGGTTTAGCGAAGACGCGTTGGCGTCGACGATCCTCGCAAGCCTCTCGGCGGTAGATGCAGATGGCGACGCGATCACATACAGCCTGGTCTCGACCGATGGGCCTTTCAAGATCGATGGGCGCAACCTGGTTCTAACCGGGCAGCTCGATTTCGAGACCAAAGCCCAGTACTCCATTACGGTTAAAGCTTCGAACGGTTATGGCGCTGGAACAACGCAGACCTTTGCGCTCACTGTGCTTGATGTCGTTGAAGGCAACGATCCCAATGACCCCAACAATCCCAATCTTCCCTTGACGCTTTGGGGAACGTCGCGCGCCGATGTACTTGAAGGCCGCAATGCCAATGATGTGCTTTACGGCCAAGGTGGCAACGACGTCTTGCGGGGTAACCTCGGCAACGACAAGCTTTACGGTCGGGCCGGCAAGGACGTCTTAACGGGTGGCTTGGGCAGCGACATCTTCGTGTTTGACACCAAGCTGTCCTCTTCGCCCAAGGTGAACAAAGCCAATTTGGATCGGATCACTGATTTCAGCGTCAAAGATGACACGATCCATCTGGCCAAGAGCGTGTTCAAGAAAATGGCCAAGAAGGGCGTGATCAAGAGCTCCGAGTTCTATCAGGGAACGAAGGCGCACGATGCCAGCGATCACATCATCTATAACAAGAAGACGGGCGCGCTTTACTACGATCCCGACGGCACTGGCGCCGCCGCGCAGATCCAGATCGCGATTCTCTCGAAGAACCTCAAGATGACCTACAAGGATTTCTTCGTCATCTGATTTAGCATGGCGAAGCTCAGGGGAAGCGAAAGCACCTGAGATTGGATTTGTGAAGCCCTGCCGGTTCCTCTGGCAGGGCTTTTTCTTGCGGCTCCAGCTGTAACGGGCCGATCAGGCAAAAGAACGTCCGGTGAACGTGCATTGACGCTCCGCATCCCGTTCGGTTCGCGTCATGGCGATTGTATACCTTTCCGAAAAGTAATAGAATTTCGTTCGGCAATTGCCTGCTCAAGCTGGAAAATTATGGAACCATTCGACCCGGACCAGCGCAACTTGGTTCGATCATCACTGGACAACGAGAATATTCTGAGTGGCCAGTTCTGGGGGGAACTGCGGGTCTTCCTTGCTGTCGCCAAGGCAAAGTCTTTCAATCGCGCCGCTGAGGTTCTCAATACGAGCCAGCCCACGGTCAGCCGTCAGGTCCGGCGGTTGCAGGATCTCATGGGATCGCAGTTGTTCGTTCCCACCAAGCATGGCGTTCGATTGACGCCGAAAGGCCAAGCGCTCGCACAGGCCCTGACCAGGCTGGATCATTCGCTGTTTGCCTTGACGAATGATCTCAAGGCGGAAACGAAAGAAGCTGAAGGCATTGTGCGCGTCAGCATCACGGACGGTCTCAACACGTTTTTCGTGGCCCCCGCGATCCCCACCTTTTCGGCCGAGCACCCCAGGATCCAGCTTCATCTCAAAAGCCCGGCCAACGTCGTCAGTTTGCGCGAGAACCAGACAGACATGATGATCGGCTTCAGCCCGATCGAAGCAGCAGACATTTCCTCCCGTCGGCTCGGAAGCCTGCATTTCATTCCCGTGGTGGCGAAATCCTACATTCAACAGCAGGGCATTCCCACGCGCTCGAACCTGGCGCAGCATTTCTTTCTGCAATCGGAGTTCTACACATCCAAAACAGGATTGTGGGATCCTTGGAACAGCGCCGTTGCGAAAGGGCAGATCGCCCATTTCTGCGACAACTCAATGGCCTATGGCATGTTGGTGAAGGCAGGCCTCGGGATCGGTCTCCTTGGAAGCTACACAGTCTTGGAGCCTGATGCCGTGCCCCTGGATCTCGATGTCAAAATGTCGGTTCCGCTTTACGCTCTGGCTCTGACGGAACGGTTGAATGCCAAGCCTGTTCAATTGGTTTTCGATTGGCTCTGCGACATGTTCGGTCCAAAAAATCCATGGTTCAGCCCGGAGTTTCGACTGAACAATCCTCCGAGCCGCTTCGACATCGGCATCAAGCTACTCTTTAACCTGTAGATCGATTTCTCGCATTCGTTGCCTGCGATACCGCTTGCTGATCGTCTCGGAGATATTGAGGTACGTGTTTCCGGCATCCTCAAAGAACTCGGCGAGCTCGACCGGTAGATCGTCGGCTTCAAAGAGCAATTTTTCAAACATTGCCATGTGCAGCGTAACGACCTGCTGCAAGTGAGAGCGAAAATAATCCATGATTGTACCCGTATCCGCCTGATTGAGGTCGGGAAGGTCGATGGGCCTCGCGTTGTTCATAATTCGGCTGCTTCGAACTCGGAGCGCGCGTCCCAAAACCCTTCGACGCGAAAGAGGACGGACGCCTCTGTCGTGATCGAGATCGCGTTGCTTGGAGGCGTAAGTTCCTTGACGAGTTCGATGTACGGTTCGTCGTGACCGTCGAACAACAGGGGCTCTTTGCCGGGAGCGTTCTTGAATCCGAGCATGGTGCGCCAGAGACGGGCGTATTTCGGCTTCGCATGCGTCACGACCCGGTCGTAGCCCTTCCGCTCGATATGCTCGAATATGAATTCGGCGCAGCGCTTGATCGTGCGGATGTCGCGCCAAGCCTTACGGAAGCTGGTGCGTTCCATCTTCGCGAAGTCCTTGAACCACCTGACGCGGGCCGTCCCAACCGGCTCATCTCCGGCATAGACGATAATGTGCGTTGCTTGATAATCATTCCCGTCATACGTCTGCCGCGCTGTAACGCCATGTTCTTCCATGAAGCAAATGGCGCGGATGGCGTACGCGTGAAGCAGTTGCTCAGGCGTTGTAACAATCTCGACGCGAATGAGGTTGTCGTGATTGACGATACGTGAGGGGGTGTCTTGCATGTGCGGACCCATGATCTACCTGAGATATGCTCAAGAAATGAGCACGGCGTCGTGCGGTCGTTGAAGAGGTTAAGATGTGGCGCGGTTCTACATCAGCGTTGAACAGGAACGAGCATGACCCAAAGCGATAGTATTGTGCCGATACGCTTGGCTGAGCTATGCCGAGATGCTGTAGAGCGCTTTGGGGATGATTGGGAAAGCATCCAGGCCTACATAATCGAACAGGTAGCGAGCATGCCGGGCGACGATTTGATCGCGTTTAACGAACAAATTCGGCGGGTTCTCGGTTTTCTTGCGCCTATCCGGGGAGAGTTTCTGAATTAATGGCCGCCTTAATGAACAGAAGTGTACAGAAGTCGCCGAGCGAAGCAGATCGCTATATCGGCAGTCGGATTCGAGCCCGTCGCACGCTCATCGGAGTAAGCCAGGAAAAACTCGGTGACGCACTCGGCGTCACATTCCAGCAGGTTCAAAAATATGAGCGAGGCGTCAACAGGATCGGCGCCGGCCGCCTGCAGGAAATAGGTACGATCCTGGGCGTTTCGGTCGGCTATTTTTATGAAGGGATAAGCGGGACGATTGGGTTACGAAGCCAAGATGATCATGCCGCCGAAGCGCTTAGTACACCACTAGGCCAGCGTCTGGCCAAAGCCTTTGCCGCTGTGCAAGAGGATGACATGCGACGCAAGATCGTAGAACTCGTCGAGGCAATTGTATTGTCGCGATCCTAGTGCTGCCTATTGTGTGGGCCTGTCGATGCTCAAGTCATGGGCATCGTTTCTTTATCTCTGCATTCCGCAAGGGAAATCCTTGCGGCTAATCTGTATCCGTCGAGAGCGTAGCGCAATGCCCCTCGACGAAGTCGTGCCGCTCATAGCGAGTTGGTTGCACGTTCGAGTATCGCAAGGGACAGCCTGAGGCCGCTGTTTCTTCCGCTCGCCTATCAATGACGTGACCTGTGATAGGCTGCTTTCACTAGTTGAAAGTTATTTTATCGTATTCGATAAGTTGTAAAATAGCAACAATACATCACAACAAGTCGATAAGCTTGAAAAATCCGATTCATACGTGTCTGAAATTGATGTTCAATGGGATATGAGAACCAACGCTCAGTTGTGATAGCTCAATTGTTGCCCATTTGATCTCTTTTTTATTCAAAAAATCTTATTTTTGATACTGACTCTTACGGCAATCTAGTTTTATAATTTCATAACATTTTTCAAATACTGGATATCTAGTCAACGCTAAATAGCTTGGGGCAAGAGTGCGATGATTGAATTGATGACAGACGCGCAGGACGTAATTCCTCGCGATGAGTTTTCTCTAAAGTCGCTTTTACCTCTATCGCCACATTTACCTTTAGAAGCTCCCGATACGCTGGGGAACGGACGGTTGCACAGGCGTTGCTTTCGCAACTCGAAATCGAAGGGGTCAATGCCGTCTTCGGTATCCCGGGCGGAAACATTGCGGCCTTCCAACAAGAGCTTCGGGATCACCGGAGCATCCGCTTCATCATCACTTCGCACGAAGGTGGCGCGGCTTTCATGGCGGACGGGTATGCGCGTGCGACCGGCAAGCTCGGCGTTTGCCTGGTCACGTCCGGTCCCGGCATCACCAACGCATTGACTGGAATTGCTTCCGCGCATTTGGATGAAGTGCCGCTTCTCGCAATCAGCGGCCAAGTGGCGACAGATCGTTTTGGTCTCTCCGCAATTCAGGAAAGCACCAGCGCGCGAGGCATCGAGACGACAGGGCTGACAGGCCATGCCACGGCCTTCTCCATGGGCGTGGTGGACCCGGGAAGCTTCCCGCGCATCATGACACACGCCTTACGCGCAGCGCTCAGCCATCCCAAAGCTGCCGTCCATTTGAGCGTCCCGTCAAATATCGCGCGGCAGCCTGTTCCGTTCGGCGCGGCACAGCACGTCACGGGTAAGATTTCCGTCGATGCTCCTTCCGTTGCAAGCAAAGATATCCGCGCCGCTTTCAAAATTCTCATGCAGGCCGAACGCCCGCTGATCCTGATTGGATCGGGCGCAGGCCAGGCGCTCTCCGACATGAGAGAAGAGTTTACGCAATTCGTTCATCGCCATTGCATTCCTGTCGTATCGAGCTTGCGTGGCAAGGGTCTCTATTCCGAGCGCGATCTCTTTGGTCTCGGCGTCATCGGCACGGCCGCCAATCCTCGTGCGGAGGCTTATCTTCGCGATGGAGTCGATGTTCTTCTCGTCATTGGCAGCCGCCTCGGAGAATGGACGAGCCGCAGCTTTCATCCACATTTCAAGACAATCAAAACCGTCATTCAGGTCGACATCAATTCCGGATCGATCGGTCAATTCCTCCCCGTGGCCCTACCAATCATCGGAGACGCGGGCTCGTTCATTTCGGGGCTTTGCGAACTGGGGAAAGAGGCTTCTCCGGATGTTCCTTCTTCGCGTCAAACCTGGCTCGATGAGCGTCCTGCCAAGTTGACTGCCACGCCGGCAACCGATCGTGAGACGTTGCACCCGCAGCAGGTCATGGCGGAGCTGGATGCGAGCTTGCAGGACGACATGGATTTTTATGTCGACATGGGAAACTGCACCGGATGGGCAACCCATTGCCTTCACATTGCGCCTCCAGCGCGGATCTTCTATCCGTCCGGTTTGTCGTCGATGGGCTGGACTTGCGGCGCGGTTGTCGGCGGGAAAGTCGGACGTCCCGATCGAATCGCTATCGCGCTCGTCGGTGACGGGTCCTTCCTGATGAACGGCACCGAGATGCTGACCGCTGCTCGCCATAAGGTCGGAACAATCACAATCGTCCTGAACGACAACTTTCTCGGCATGGTCAATCACGGCGAACGTGCGCAGGTGAGCCGCTATTCCATCGACGATGCGTTCTACGGACTTGGCGGGCCGGATATCGCTCAATTTTCCAAATCGCTTGGTGCAAAAGCTTACGTCGCGACCCGGCCGGGGGATATCACACGCTTCCTTTCAGAAGCGATCGCGTGCGCCAATCGGGACGGACAGCCACAAGTCATCGTGGCGCACATCGACCATCGTGTCGCTCCTCCTTACGGAGACCGATTCAAGTCCGTCGCAGGCGACGCGTAGAGGGTCGCTTATCCGATGACAAAATCCATTGGCTTTCTTGGTTTTGGCAGCGCGCTGCCAGACCATGTGCGATGCAATGACGATCCAGTGTTCGACGCTCTGCGCAATTCGGCCTCCGCCGATGCAGCAGGCGAGAAGGCTCTTTTTTATGGGAACAAAGAGCGGCGATGCCTGGCGCAGAATGAATCGCTTGCCGGTCTTGTCGCGAATGCAGGGCATGCCGCGTTGAACGATGCGCAAATGGCCACGCATTCGATCGATAGGCTCTATGGCTACCTATCGGTGTCCGACTACATTGCGCCCAATGCACTCTATGACGTGCACCGCATCATGGGCTTGCCCGTCGATACCCTCGTTGTTCCAGTGCAATCGGAGTTCAGCAATTTCCTCTTGAGCGCAACTCTGGCAACAGAAGCGATCTTAGCCGGAAATGCGAAGACGGCATTGGTTGCCGTCGGTGCTGGCTGGACCCGCAATATGGACTACAGCCAGGGACACGCGATTGGAATTGGAGATGGCGCGGGCGCTGCCGTCATCGGCGAAAGCGAGCGGTTCGTCGTCGTCGACTGGGCATCGGATACGTTCAGCAACGAATACGGTGCCATGGCGATGCACCATTGGCCTCACAAGGGCCTGGCATACCCGACTTACGGGATCGATCCTTCGTCCGGCGTCCAGGCGTTTCTCTCGACCGGAATGGACGGGCCGCCGCGACTGATCAAGCGTCTTCTCGACAAAAACGGTGTTGCGCCACGTGATGTTACGCTGATCAGCCATCAGGCGACACAGAAGCTGCTCGATCATTGGAACGAGCAGATACAACCTGCCGCTTACCTCGATACTTTCGAGAGCCTCGGCAACATGGTCATCGCCTCTATTCCGGTGACCCTCGCACAACGGCATTCCGAAATTCGGACGCCCTGGCTGGTCATGGTCGGTCTCGGCATCGGCGCGCATCAGATGGCGCTTTTGATACGGGTTTAGTCGGGAAGCGCACACGAGAAAAATTACGGGGACGGACAGCGTATCTCGTCCGTCCTCGCGCGACGATAGAGCCTCCTTGAAGGCCGGAATTCGCTCGCCTCAGATGACGAAGAAGTCCTTCGTCGTCATCTTCAGGCCCTTCGAGAGAGAGGCGATCTGAACCTGTGCTGACGCGCCCGTGCCGTCGGCGTCGTAGTAAAGCGCGCCCGTCTTCTTGTTGTAGATGATGTGATCGTCAGCGTCGTGGGCGCTTGAGCCGGTATACAGCCAATCCTTTTTGAGGACGCCCTTTTTCGTGAGCGTCTTGAAGATCGACTTGGCGAGATGGATCGTGTCGTCCTTCACGGAGAAGTCCAGGATCTTGTCGACGTTCGTCTTCTTGTTCGGCTTCGTGTCGAAGACAAAGATGTCTTGTCCGTCGCCGCCGACGAGAACGTCCTTGCCGGCACCGCCATAGAGTTTGTCGTTGCCGACTTCGCCACGCAGCATGTCGTTACCGCCATACCCATAGATCACATCGTTTCCGGCTTCGCCCTGCAGGAAATCGACTCCTGAAGTGCCGTAAAGAGTGAGGGGTGTCGTCTCGACCACGTCGAGAACGTTCAGGACGAATGTGGAGGTCGTGCCTGCTCCATAGCCGTTCGATGCATTCACCGTGATGGTGTGCTGCGCCTTGGTCTCATAGTCGAGCGGGCTTGTCAGGACGAGTTTGTTTCCGTCGATGCGGAAAGGCCCGTCCGAGTTCACGAGACGGTAGACGATCGCGTCTCCGTCCTCATCCGACGCCGAGAACTGAGCGACGATGGTGGCGGCGAGCGTATCTTCCGCGATCAGTGTCTGAGAAATGGCTAGCTTGGTGGGCTCATGGTTGTTGATGCGCACCGTAACATCGGAGAACCGAAGGAATTTGATATCGGTCAACGTGTCGACGTCATCACGGTTCGCGACCTTGTCCGAGACACGGAAGGTGCCTTCCTGCGGGACAGATATAGTGTATTCAGCATACGTGCCAGCGAACATCGCCGTGTTCTCTCCGGCACCGCCATTCAGCGTATCGTTGCCGCGCTCTCCGGCGAGAAGGTCATTTCCCTCGCCGCCATCCAGACTGTCGTTGCCTTCTCCTCCGTACAGGCTGTCGTTGCCCCCGGCGCCGACGAGAGAATCCTCGCCATACCAACCCTGAATGTTATTGGCTTCGTCGTTGCCGACCAGATAATCGCTGTAGCGCGAGCCGACCAATCCTTCGATGCTCGAAAAAATATCGCCAGTGGCATCGCCCCGATTTCCGAACACCTGAGTAAGATTGACCCAAACGAAATCGGTTGCGGTCGAGTAATCGGCGAAATCGAAACCATCGCCACCGTTAAGCGTGTCAGCACCGGCGCCGCCGATGAGAAAGTCGTTGCCGCCTTCACCGTCGAGATGGTCGTCTCCATTTCCGCCGTCGAGCGTGTCGTTGCCGAGCGCGCCGTAAAGAGAATCCGCTCCGTCGAGACCGCTCAATCTATCATCGCCATCCCAGCCCTGAAGATCATTGGAGATCTTGTTGCCGATGAGAATATCGTTGAAGGCGGATCCGATGATCCCTTCGATTGCGAGGGGGTTCGAATAGGTGTCTCCTGCCGCTTCTCCGGCATTGAGAGATGGGCGCGTCAGGTCGACGGTGACGCCTGTCAGGGCCTCGTTGTAGACAATGAAATCGAACCCATCGCCGGCATCGAAGAAATCCGCCCCGAGGCCACCGTTCAGGCTGTCGTTACCCATGCCCCCGTAGAGACTGTCGTTTCCGGCGTATCCGTAAAGCGCATCGTTTAAGGTCGTGCCTTCCAAGCTGTCATTGCCCGGGGTTCCAAATTTAAACGCCATATGGTCACCTATAAAATATCAAAGCGTGGCGGTGACACGACCGGTAGGGGCGCGCACCCTTCGAACCACCAGGATGGTCGTTGCGTTCGTGAGCGCCGAGGCCGGTCAGAGTGTCGATTCACGATCGGCCTTTCGCTTGAAAACAAAGCATTTCGCGACGTTTCAATGTTTCAAAATCGTCCCGAAATTGCGTTACATCTCGCCTCTGGTGCAAAGTGCGCCCCCGCACAGCGGTGGCGTAGTGTGTCGGAGCACGAGTGGGAATGAATCTTCGGTTCATCGAGACGTTTCTTTGGGTTGCGCGGCTTGGCAGTTTCGCCGCCGCCGCGGACAGGATGAACACCACTCAGGCTGCGATCTCGAACCGTATTGCAACGCTTGAGCGTGATCTCGGCATCCGGCTCTTCGAGCGCGATGCGCGCTGCGTGCGCCTCACGGTTCTCGGTCAGCAGGCTGTCGCGAAGGCGGAGGAGCTTGTCCGGGTGGCGAGCGAGTTTCGCGATACGGTGAGCGATCCGGGGAGCTTGCGCGGCTCGATCCGCATCGGCACCATCGATTCAATCGTCCATGCGTGGTTGCCGCAGTTCATCGAGCGTATCCGGCAACGATATCCAAGCGTTGCGATCGATCTGAACACCGATACGAGCCTCAACATTGCCCGCGATGTGGCAGACCGTAAGATCGATCTCGCCCTGATCATGGGTCCAGTCATCGCGCCGGAACTCGTCAATCTCGATCTTTGCACCTTCGCGTGCACATGGCTTGCCAGTCCTGCTCTCGGCTTGCCCAACAGACCACTTGGGCTCGCCGAGATCGCGAACCAGCCGATCTTGGCCTACTCGAAAGACAGCCAGCCGCATTATCGGGTTTTGAAATTGCTGGAAGAGGCGGGGATAGAAGATCCCACGATCTACAACTCGAATTCGCTCGCCACCATCATCCGCCTCGCGCAGGACGGAATCGGAGTGACGCCGCTTCCGACCGTGATCGTGCGCGAGCAGCTCGCTTCCGGTGCCTTGGTCGCACTCGATGTGACGCCCGCTTTCCCGCCGCTCACCTTCCAGGCGGTCTATTACGATCATCCGGACAATCTCATCTCGGCCGTTGCCGCTCAGATGGCGCAAGAAGTCGCACGCAACTTTTCGCTGGCGCAAAAAGATCGCGCCTCCTGGTGAGCGCGCACGGGCGCAATCCGTTGAAAACGCTCATTGTGCAATGCCAAACAAGCAAAACTTGTCCTGAAGGAAAAGTATTTCGCGTTTGTGCTGGCTTGCCTCGCTCGCCCAACCTGCCGGCCTTGGTTCCAACGGAGGCCGGACGTGAAAGTCAGTCTGATTCAAATGAATTCCGGGGATGATAAGGCGGCGAACCTTAAAACCGCCGCTGCCCTGATCGAGAAAGCTGTGCGCGAGGAGGCCCCCGACCTCATCGTTCTGCCGGAATATTATGCGTTTCTCGGAGAAGGCCGTGACAATGTTCATGGCAGCGCCGAGGAATTTCCCAATGGCGAAGCTTATCGCCTGATGTCGGAATTGGCGGCCAAGCATGGCGTCACGATTCATGCGGGCAGCGTCGTCGAGCGCGCGGGCAACAGCCACTACAACACGACACTGGTTTTCGATCCCAAGGGCAAGGAGATCGCGAAGTATCGCAAGATCCACCTGTTCGATGTCGACACCCCCGGCGGCGTCAGCTACCGCGAATCCGACACGATCAGCCGTGGCGAAGATGTCGTGACCTACAAGGTCGGCGATGTGACGGTCGGCTGCGCCATCTGCTACGATATCCGCTTCCCGGAATTGTTCCGCAAGCTGCGCGACGCCGGCGCCGACGTGATCGTGCTGCCTGCCGCCTTCACCCTCATGACCGGCAAGGATCACTGGGAAGTGCTGGCCCGCGCCCGCGCCATCGAGACACAGACTTACTTCCTGGCTGTCGGTCAAGTTGCGGCTCATGCCGGCGGCAAGAAGTGGTGCTGGGGCCATTCCATGGTCATCGATCCGTGGGGCCACATCGTCGCACAGTGCTCGGATCGTGTGTCCAACACCAGCGCCCGTCTCGATCTCGACTACACGGGCGTCGTGCGCGGCAACGTGCCGGTTGCCCAGCATCACGTTCTATCCTGAGGAGTTCTTCGATGTTCATCGTAAATCCCATGCCGAAGCAGATCTCTCAGGAGCTTGTCACGCTTCTCGAGAAGGTCGAAACCGCGACTGTCGGGCACTTCCTCCACTCAGGCTTTCTCGACCGCGAATTGCGCGCCGTATTGCCTGAGAAGCGTCTCGCCGGAACGGCGGTCACCGTGCGCCTGCCGCACGCGGACAGCACGATTCTGCACTACCTGACCAAGCTCGTCCGTCCGGGCGATATCGTGGTCGTGGATCGCTGCGGTGACGACAAGCATGCCTGCTGGGGCGGCGTCGTCACGCACGCCATGAAGATCGCGGGTGTGAAGGCCGGCATCATCGATGGCCCCGCCACCGATTTCTCGGAGATTCGCAAGGTCGAGATGGGCATGTGGTGCCGCGGCCCCGCGCCGATCACCACCAAGATCCTTGGCCTCGAAGGTGCGATCAACGTTCCCGTGACCGTCGGCGGACAGGTGATCGAGCCGGGCGATGCGATCCTTGCCGATGAGAGCGGCGTGATCGTTCTCAACCCTGCCGATGCCAAGGCTGTGGCCGAGCGCGCCATCGGCATGCAGGAAGCCGAGATCAAGACACTCGAGCGTCTGCGCAACGGCGAGAAGCTGCCGGATCTGTCCGGTGCAACCCGCATCGTGGAAGAGAAACTCCTCCGCCGCGTCGCCTGACGCGGTGGTTTCGAAGAAAAGCAGYATAATCCAGAGGGAATGATCAGATGATGAAAATAAAGACCCTGCTTGGCGTGTCGGCGTTGGCTCTTGCCGCGTCGACGCCCGCTTTCGCCGAAACCGTCACGCTCGCCGCCTATAGCGGCATCTTTCAGGACCACTACGTGAAGGCCGTCGTAGAGCCCTTCATGAAGGCTCATCCGGATATCAAGGTCGAGTTCTACGGGATGCCGAACTCGGCCCAGATGCTCGGCACGCTCCGCGCGCAAAAGGCCGCGCCGCAGATCGACGTCGTCATCATGGACGTCTCGGTGTCGAAGGCCGGTACGGACGAGGGATTGTTCGACAAGGTCGACGAGAGCGTCTCGAAAAATGTCGCCGACCTTTATCCGGCCGCTCGTGCAGAAGGCGTCAACGGCGTCGCGGTGACCTTCGACAATCTCGTGCTGCTCTACAACAAGGATCAGGTGAAGGCCGCTCCGACATCGTGGAATGCCCTTTGGGACAAGCAATATGCGGGCAAGGTCGCTATTCCGGCGGTCCCCGATATCCAGGGCACGACGCTGACCATCATCACCAACAAGATGGCGGGCGGCGACGATTACAAGAAGAGCGTTGAAGCCGGCATCAAGAGGCTCGGCGAACTTGCGCCGAATGTGCAGACCTGGGATCCGAAGCCGGACGTCTACGCGCCTATCGCCAACGGTCAGGCATCGCTCGGCATCGGCTGGAACGCCCGCGCGCAGGTTTACGCCAACAGCTCGGGCGGTAAGCTCGGTGTGGTGCTGCCGCAGGAAGGCAGTGGCTTCCAGATCAACACGATCAACCTGGTGAAGAATGCGCCGAGCAGCAAAGCGGCCAAGACCTTCATCGATTATGCGTTGAAACCCGAGACGCAAGCCGCCTTCACCGAGGAAATGTTCTACGCTCCGACGAATGCGAAAGCGAAGATCTCGGAAGCCGCGCTCAACCGCACGGCAGCGGGCGCGATGGACAAAATGATCGCCATCGACTGGATTGCTGTCGCCGGCGTTCGCGATGCGATCACGGAGCAATGGCGCCGCCGCATCATTCCGCTCAGCCGATAGGCCGATGCGGTTGCGTCGATGTCAAGGTCGGCGCAACCGCACTATTTCCTCTAAGCATGATCGCTCTCGCGCTTCCGGATCATGCCCCGAACTGTTGCAGCCGAAGGCTCGCACGGAGCACGCTATGATGCATCAAAAAATCCACTCCGGGACTCCGACCGCCAACACCGACCGCGAAGTCCATCTGCGCCTCGAAGGGTTGACGAAGCGCTATGGCGATTCCGTGGCTGTCGCGGCTTTGGACCTTGCTGTGCCAAGAGGAGAACTTGTGGCTCTTCTGGGCCCGTCCGGTTGCGGCAAGACGACGACGCTTCGCATGATCGCAGGGCTCATCACGCCGAGCGACGGACGTATCATCGTCGGCAAGAGCGATATCACGTCGTCGCCGACCTACAAGCGCGATATGGGGCTGGTCTTTCAGAGCTATGCCTTGTTCCCACATATGACGGTTGCTAAGAACGTCGCGTTCGGTCTTGAAATGCGCTCCGTGCCGAAATCGGAAATCGAGAAGCGCGTAAAAGAAGCGCTCGCCATGGTGCGGCTGGAAGCGCTATCCGAGCGCAAACCGCGCGAACTGTCAGGCGGCCAGCAGCAGCGCGTGGCGCTTGCCCGTGCGCTTGTGATCCGTCCATCGATCCTGCTTCTTGACGAGCCGCTTTCGAATCTCGACGCGAAGTTACGCGACGAGATGCGGAACGAAATCCGCGACATTCAGCAAAGCCTCGGCATCACCGCCGTGTTCGTGACGCACGATCAGGTAGAAGCGCTCAGCATGTGCGACAAGGTCGTCGTGATGAAGGGCGGCAAGCTCGAACAGATCGGCTCGCCGGTCGATGTGTATGAGACGCCTGCGACGCCGTTCGTGGCCTCTTTTGTCGGCCGCACCAACCGTCTTGAAGGCGTCGCGCACGGCGACGGGACCGTCGTCATCGGAACATCGGTTTTGCGCGTGCCCAGTCGTCCCGGTGGCAATGTCGAGATCATGGTGCGCCCGCACCGCATCAAGCTCACTGACGCCAACGCTGCGCCGGAAGGTTCGGCGGAGAGGTTCAACCGGCTGGCAGGAACTCTCACGCGGGTGACCTTCGTTGGCGACTTGCTGCAATACCACGTGGATGTGGCGGGTGCTGAAGTCATCGTGGAAGCCGCGTCCGACAATGGCCGAGGCTTCTGGTCGGCCGGAGCTCCCGTCGCGCTCACATGGCGCGTGGAAGATACGATGGTGTTCGGGAGGGGTGCATGAGTGCCGTCGTTGCCGTCCAACCCGCACCGGCGATGCCGGGTCTGGCTCTTGGCAGGGCCGGAACGGCCACGGCACTGCTTCTGCCCATCGCACTCATCAACGCCATCGGATTTCTTCTTCCCGTCCTCAACCTCTTGAGGATGTCGTTCAACGAAGCCCTGTCGGGCGGCGGTATTCGTGAGACTTTCACGCTCGCGAACTGGAGCGGCCTTTTCGGGGACTCGTTTTATCTCGAACTGATCGTCAATTCTGTCCTGGTGAGTCTCGGCATCACCTTTGCCACGTTGATCGTATCCTATCCGATCGCGCTCTACCTTCATCGCAGTTCGGGGCGTTGGCGCACGTTTCTGACGGTGCTCGTGATCTCGCCGCTGCTCACATCCGCCGTAGTACGCACCTATGGTTGGATCGCATTGCTTGCGGACCAAGGTCCTATCGTCAACGCTATCGCCGCATTCGGCTTCACGCCGCCCCGCCTGATGTTCAACACCACCGGGGTCGTGATCGGTCTGACAGAAATCCTCATGCCTTATATGATCCTGTCGCTTCTCGCCGGATTCGGGCGTCTCGATCCCCGCGTGGAGGAGGCCGCGATGTCGCTCGGCGCGCCGCCGGGCAAGACCTTCTGGCGGGTCATTCTGCCGCTGACGCTTCCCGGCATCGCGCTTGGTTGCCTGCTCTGCTTCGTGCTGGCGGTGTCGTCTTTCATCACACCGAAACTCCTCGGGGGAGGGCGCGTCTTCCTGCTCGCCACGGAAATCTACGACCAGGCCATCGTCACGCTGAACTGGCCGCTCGCCGCGACACTTTCAATCCTCGTGCTCGTGATCTTCGGTGCTGCGCTTGCCGTCTATGCCCGCGTGTTGCGCGTGATCGAGTAGGAACCCAACCATGGATGCAAACACTACATCTCTCACTATGAAGGTTCTCGTCGCGGTCCTGTTCCTGTTTCTGCTCGCGCCCGTGATCCTGGTCGTGCCGATTTCGTTCAGCGGGGAGCAGATTCTCTCGTTCCCGCCTGCGAGCTGGTCCTTCCGCTGGTACGCGGCGCTTTTGAACAACACGGCGATGATCTCGGCTTTCTGGACGAGTCTTCTGCTGGGAGCCATCGTCACCGTTCTGTCGCTCGCAGCCGCGATCCCTGCCGCGTACGTGATCGTGCGGATGCGGACGGCGGGGTCGGGCTTCCTCTATAATTTTTTCACCGCGCCGCTGCTGCTGCCGACCATCGTCCTCGGTCTCGCCATCCTCATCGTCTTCGCATCGATTGGATTTCTGGGCACCTTCACGGGGTTGGTGATCGGGCATCTCGTCATCACCATGCCCTATGCCTTGCGTGTTCTGGCGACGACGCTCGGCAATCTGCCACTCGCCTGCGAGGAGGCCGCCGCGACGCTTGGAGGTCGTCCAATCACGGTGTTTCGGCGCGTGACGCTTCCGATGATGGCGCCGGGCATCGTCGCAGCGACGGCTTTGTGCTTCCTCGTCTCGTTCGACGAAGTCGTGATCACGCTGTTCCTGACCGGGCCGCGCCTGAGCACATTGCCGGTTCAATTGTTCCACCACGTGGAAAGCCGCGCCGATCCATTGGTGGCGAGCGTATCGGTGCTCCTGATCTTCCTCACCCTCGCGGTGGTGATGATCGTCGACCGCACGGTGGGCCTCTCGAAGACCTTCGTGAAGTAGTTGCTTAGGGCGGGCGGGAGTTCAGTCCGGGCCGTCTACAGCATGGGACCTGATTGTCAGTCCAATTGTTGCGGTCTCAAGGACGTCAGTCCTTTCGAACTGACTTGTTCTAGAAAGAGATCGATTCTGCCGAACCGATCAGTTCATCGCGTTGGTCTGGGGGGCGCCCATGCGTGCGGCTTCCGCAACCATCAAAAGGGCCTCGCCGAGTTCCCGAGCATGCTCAGGAGTCATCGCGACCGGCATCTGGTGGCGAATGCCTTGCCGGAATTCATCCGGTGTTGCGGCCAATTCAATCACCATCATCGCATCGCGGCCGTCGAGCGTGCCAACGGAGAAGCTGGTGAGGGCGCCAACCGCGTCGAGATCCAGATCCAGGCTCATTGCTTGTTATCCTATTTACGTAACGAGGCGAATTTAGCCGTGGCACCTGGTCTTGTCTGCTCTCTGCGCAGAGAGTGGATATTGTATCTCTTTTAGGATCTCCATTATGCTGCCTTCATTTGACGTATTCGCCAAACTAAAAAGCGTGACATCGATATCGCTATATCTGAAAAGTAGATTTCATAAGCTTATAAATTTAAGATTCTGAATTTTGATTCAGCTCTCTCGATGGAAATGGGGAGGTATTTTTTTGAAGT
Source organism: Microvirga sp. 2MCAF38 (assembly GCF_052115485.1). Lineage (NCBI taxonomy): Bacteria > Pseudomonadati > Pseudomonadota > Alphaproteobacteria > Hyphomicrobiales > Methylobacteriaceae > Microvirga > Microvirga sp. 2MCAF38. The sequence goes on from NZ_JBFRGU010000003.1 coordinate 95,573, forward strand.
TGGGGCAAGAAATCCCAAATATCACGATTCAATTGTTTCAATCCAGCAATCGTCTTGACCAATTCCTGCATTCGAGGAGCGTCCATGGCTCGACTCTCGCCAAGTGTCAGGCCACGCGGGGTTTCCTTGATCTTCATGGCATGAGTATGAGTGATGTCGCCGCGAGGGCCAACTTCGTACATGCAGTGATTGAATTCATTGCGGGTGCGCGTGTACTCGTTGAAACGCGTGATGAGGCGCTCAAGGGTCTTGGCCGCGTCCTTGTCCCTGAGCTTGGCCTTTGCCAGACGTTGAACGAGGTCGAGCCGCGCGCGTGTCGTGTTCAACGTTGCGAACACGATGGCGGCCGAAACTTCGTCCGTCTCGAGAAGCAACATGAGAACATAAATGAACATGCTCTCGTTGTTCGACCAGCTGAAGACGAGATTGCCGATCAACGCCAGAACCATCGTGCGGTGATCGGCCGTGTCGATCGCCGCCGCCTCGATGGCACCGAAGTCGGGCTTAGGGGGAAGCCGCGTTGGCATGTCACCTCCTGGATTGGCCATTCGGCATAGCTGAACGATCCGAACTCGCCTCGCCCACCGCAGATGGATATTATAGTTCCATCCATCTTGAAGGCGATGGCACGACGGAATCCATGAGGCTGCCATGCTGCAACTGTGGAAAGCGCGTCGCGGTCGGAAAGCAGCAGTCGCGGCGATTACTCCCTTCGTCGCGCGGACCCGCGTCAATTTTGGCGGCATTCCGGATAGCGCCTGGTGCGATGCTTACCTTGTCGGATTCCTCGCAATGCTGGCGACACTCCTCGCGCACGAAGTCGTCAGCGATATGCGATCCGATGCCCTCGGCTTGGTTCAGGCAGAGACATTGGCTGAGTTGAGCGGTCTACGGACCGCTCTTCTGGGCGAAGGGATTTTTACGTTGAGCCTTGATCGAGACGAGCAGTTTGAGGAAGGCTGCCAGATGGCCTCAGCTTTCTATTCTGCATTGCATAGCGTCGCCCCCGAGTTGCGCGCTTCAGACCCGGAAATTCTATCTCTGTGGCGGCAATATTTTGATGAGCATCTCGTCGTCATACCCGGAGCGCTTGATGGGGAAACTGCTTAAGACGGGCGAGTTACCCCCTTTGCACGGCTGGACGGTTCACCGACTCTGGTATGTACTCTCCGCTCTTTCGCTCCAATCGATGAATCTATCCGGCGAAAGATATTGTAGTGCGAGTGTAGATCCCCACAGGGACATATTGGTCCCGCTCTTGGTGAGGTGGCGAGAGGCGAACTCCCTACTGCCAAAGCAGAGGGACGATACGAAGCTTCTCAAATTATATGGAATAAGAAAGTCTTTTCGGAGGCTCCCGTGCCCGCTGCAATGGGAGATACTGAGTCATTGCGCTGAAATGTACGCATTTCGATCACGAAAGAAGACGGAGAAACTCTCTGAAGCAGTTTGATGCGGCTCCGGCCGGCGTCGAAAAAAATGCAAAGGAGGTGTTGCTATAGGTCTCTGGTTGCAAGCTCAAATTAGTCCCGGCGCGGATCACTCGGATTACATCTGAGGCACTCGATTTCGTTCCGGAAAATCCGTCAACCAACTTCGGCATCGTGAAGGCCTGTCGTCGCACACGTAGATGATGAGCGGCTACCGGCGGATCGTTGACCGAAAAGCAAGGAATACGGTCATGGCTAACGAAAATAGCGGCAATATCGCGGCTGCCATCGCAGGTTTCGCATTCGTCGACAGCGCCAATGACGACAGCACCAACGACAGCAACAACGACAACAGCACCAACACGGATGTGAATGTCGAACTCGCCGATAGCTTTAATGACAACAGTGACAATAGCGATAACAGCGATAACAGCGATAATAGTGACAACAGCGACAATAGCGATAACAGCGTCACCGATAGCTATAACGACAATAGTGATAATAGTGACAACAGCGACAATAGCGTCGATGTTGCCTTGTCAGACGTGCTGAATGACAAGAGCGTCACGGACAGCTATAACGACAATAGCGATAACAGCGACAACAGTGATAACAGCGACAACAGTGTCAATACCACAGTCGACGTCGCGCTGACGGACGCTTTCAACGACAAGAGCGTGACCGACAGCTACAACGACAACAGCGACAATAGTGACAACAGCGTCAACACAACAGTCGATGTCGCCTTGGACGATGCCTTCAACGATAAGAGCGTGAACGACAGCTACAATGACAGCAGCGATCATAGTGATCACAGCTTCAACCTGGACGTTGCAATCAGTGACTCGTTCAATACGAGCGATACCGATTGGCTCGATCTTGATGGCGTGGCTTTCGATGCGATGACGATTTTGGAAAATGCGTTGAATGGTGACGGCAACGACAATGCATTCAGCATCAATCAGATCAGTGAGTTGACGGACAACGACTCGGTTACCTCGCCGACGCTTACGAGCAGCGCAGATTGGAGCCAGACGTCCGACCCCGTCGGTGGATGGGCCCAGGGGAGCCAGAACGAGAGCGGGAACTTCGGTTCCAACAACGGCGACGACGGCACGGCCAATTCGAGTGCCAATGCGGCTGGTTCCTCCCATCTCGAGGCCTTTAACCAGAACATCTCTCTCGGCGCCAACATTCAATACAACACGGTCGATCTGACAGTGGTCGGCGGAGATAGTTCAGGCGACGCATAAGCTCCTGTCCGAAGAAGAGAGCCCGTGCAGCACGCTGCACGGGCTTGATCCCTGGCACGGTGTATCCGCGCTAACAGGAGTAAAACATGATCCAGGGAAGCACGACCGAGCTTATCTGGCACTTCGCCGGGTATCTTCATGTCGCGAAGGACTATATCGCGACCCGGTTGAACTACGACGAAATCTCCTACGACTATCGCATTGCCGATTTTCGCTCCGCCGACGTCGGTCTTGCATCCTCGCGATACGAACTGGCTGATATCAAATCCATGCCGGTTCGGGTGACGCTTAATCAGAATACCCCGCATGGCGATACAAGTTTCTGGCAAAACCACGAACACGTGCAGAATCATGCGGTGCTGGCGCCGGCGACTCCAAGTTCTCCCTGGCTGCCGGACCATCATCTGGAGTTCAGTTTCGGCGGAGGCCTAGAGAGCCTCACCGGCATTCATATGATCAACCGCTTCGTTTATATCCGGCACGTCCCTTCCGTGCCGGATCTGCCGGCGGAGCCGCCCGAGCCGACTTATAAGATCGCGTATACTCCGGGTGGCGATGATAAGATCGCCGATTTGAACCAAATCAATGTCGCGACTGATCGCGATGTATTCACGGATGGTCCTCCCGAGTACGATGTTTTGCACCCTATTGTGAGCACCGAGGCCCTGCCGGCCATGATAAGTGCCGCAGAGGAGTTTATCCCGGATTTAAGCGTTCAGCCTGGGACAGCGTCTAAATTCTGGACCGAGACGGTCATAGAGCACAATGAAGCCTTGAAGTCGGGAGAGGAAACGGAAACTCCTCTCGAGCCCGGACGATATGTTAACGGCGAGCTTCAGGTCGACACCCCCCACGAAGCGCCGCCTAAATTCACACCTCCCACTCCCCCCGAACATCTGGAAGACGACACCGATCCGGCGCAGGTTGCGCAGCTTGGATCGAACGAGGCGCAAAACTTGGCGCTTATCGCGGATCTCAACGAGGCTCCGTCAACGCTCGTCGTCGTTGGAGATTATTTCGAAACGAACGCCATCTATCAAACGAACATTCTGCGGGACCAGGACCGGATCTTCGATGCCGGCGGCTCGCCGACGCCGGTCCAAAACGAGACCGGTCCCATCGATAACATCGCGACCTTCACCGCGAAGGAACTGGTGAAGCAAGGCGTCGTTTCGGACGCGAATATCGGAAACCTGAACGTCAAAATCGAATTCGTCGAAGGCAATCTAGTCGACGTCAAGACGCTCATACAGCGGAATCTTTTGCAGGACGGCGATGTTTCCATTCAGACGAAGTTCGACGCTTATGCGGAAATCCATACCGGTGAGGGAGAGCAATACAACGTCGCGAAGTTTGTCGATTGGGGTAAGCACTACGATCTCATCATCGTCCTTGGAGACTACCATTCCGCCAATATCATTTCTCAGACCAATATCGTTTTCGACAACGACGTGATCGGCGTCGGTTCGTCATCGGGCGCTGGAACGGTCTTCTCCGGGCAAAACTCCCTCGTGAACGACGCCGCGATCACAAAATACGGAGCGACGACGTTTGCGGGCCTGACGGGGAATATTTCCGAAATCGTCGATGCGCTGGGTGAAAAAGGCGACCTCAGCCGGGAGACCTGGTCGAACATTCACGGCGCCGCCACGGGGACGTTGAATGTCCTCTTCGTGACCGGCGATTATTACGATCTCAACATCATCTCGCAAGTCAACGTCATCTCCGACGCCGATCTCGCTGTGCAACTGGGCCTGACGGATCAGGGCTCCGGTCTTCAATGGTTGTCGACGGGTGGGAATCTGGCGAGCAATCACGCTGAAATCGTCAATGCCGGTGGTGTCTATGCGCAATATCTCGGTGGCGATTTCTACGAAGATTCCGTTCTTGTCCAGGCCAATCTCGTGTCGGAAGGAACGGAGACGACAACCACCGATCCGACGGCTCTTGTCTCCGAACTGGTTGCATTCATGGACCATTCGGCGGGTCCCTCAAGCGATGAAATGACGTGGACGAAGGACATCTTCAGCAATCAGGACATCTTTAGTCATGTCCTGACTTAAATCCGCTCTCACAATGCCGACGTGATCGGGGGATAGAATGCTTGTGAAAGGCCACTTGAGGCTTCTGCCGGAGCCGCTTCGAACGTCATCCGCCTCCAAGTCAAGCGAGACGTCTCTGTCGTCCATGCTTGCGCAGTTGGAAGACGATTATCGACGACGTTCGGCTGATCGCTATATCGCTCCCGAAGCGCACGCATCGTTCCAATCGGCGGCAACCGCAAACATATCGGAGACTGAAAAACGCAGTACTACAACCGAGGCCGCAGGCGGAGCCGTTTCGCGCGCGGTGGATGATGGTGCAACACAAACTGTTCCCCACCGTGCCGACGTTGTCGATCTAAAAGGGAAATCCGAGGGGCCCACCACGTTCCAGCCGTCGCAATTACGCCCCGCGAATCCGGAACCGGGTCGCAAATCGGGCGGCAGGGCGCCGGATGGCCCCTCGACAGGAGGCGGCAATGGCGGCGGGGGGAGCAGGGGAGGAGGACGCGGCCCGGGTGGCCCTCCACCATTGCAGCAGCGCTCCGGCGACCGCGATTTCCGCGAGGTTCTCAGCAAGGGGCTGGCTGCCTGCCGTCGAAACCTCATCACGGTCACGATCTTCTCGTTCTTCGTCAACATGCTTGTTCTGGCGATCCCGATCTACCTGTTCAATATCTCGGATCGTGTGCTGACAAGCCGGAGTCTCGACACGCTCGCCATGTTGTCGCTTGTCGTTGTCGGTGCCGTTCTCGCGCATGTTCTGATGGACATGATGCGCCGTTTCATTCTGATGCGGATCGCAGTCGAAGCCGAAAGTAAACTTGGTGCTCCCGTGCTGAGCGCCGCCGCGAAGGCTTCGCAAAGCGGATCGAGCAAGGAGTTTCAGACGCTGTCGGATCTTCAGCATATTCGAGGCTTTCTGACCGGCCCTGTACTCCTCATGATGCTCGATGCACCCGTGGCGCCGGTTTACCTGTTGGCGGTTTTTCTGATCCACCCGCAGTTGGGATACATCGTCGGCGGAACTGGCGCGGTGTTGCTGATCGTTGCCGCGTTGAACCAGAAGCTGACCGCCGTTCCGTTCGCGCGCGCCAATTCCTACGCCGCACGGGCAAATCTTCAAGCCGATGCGATGGCGCGCAACTCACAGGTCATCAATGCGATGGGCATGATCCCCGAGGGCGTTCTCATGTGGGGGCGGGAAACGGGCGAATCCCTCAAAGCGCAAGTGGTCGCACAGGACCGGAACATCATGATGACCGGCCTTTCGAAATTCGTTCGCCTTTCAACCCAGATCGGCATTCTCGGGTGGGGGGCCTGGCTGTCGATGGGGGGAGAGTTGACCGGCGGTATGGTCATTGCGGCCTCGATCGTCGCAAGCCGCGCTTTGGCACCGGTCGAAGGCACCATCGAAGGGTGGCGCAATTTCGTCCAAGCCCGCTCTGCCTACGGTCGTATCAAATCGCTGTTGCAGAACTCGCCTTTGAATTTGGAGCGACTGCGCCTTCCGCAGCCGCGTGGTCATTTGAGCGTCGAGCGTGTTCTTTATGTTCCACCGCCGAACAAGAAGGTGATCCTCAACGGCATCACGTTTCAGCTCGAGCCTGGCGAATCCCTTGCGATTGTCGGCGCGTCGGGCACGGGCAAGTCGACGCTCGGGCGCATGCTGGTCGGTTCGATTGTGCCGACCGCGGGGAGCGTGCGGCTCGATATGATGGATCTGCGGAATTGGGATCCGCGTCAATTCGGCGAGAGTGTCGGATATCTTCCACAAGATGTGCAGCTCTTCCCCGCTTCGATCAAGGCAAACATCGCGCGCATGCGTGAAGACGTGACGGATGACGAGATCTTCGATGCGGCAGATCTTGCGGATGTTCACGAGATGATTTCGCAATTTTCCCAAGGCTATGAAACCATTGTCGGGATGGATGGCAGCCCGCTTTCGGGAGGCCAGAAGCAGCGTATCGGGCTCGCCCGCGCCTTTTTCGGGTCGCCTCGGCTCGTCGTGCTCGACGAGCCGAACTCAAATCTCGATTTTCCAGGTGAGCAAGCTTTGGGACGCGCGCTTACGCGCGCCAAGGAGCGCGGCATAACGATCATTGCCATCACGCAAAGGCCGGCTCTGTTGAAGAGCGTCGACAAGATCATGATGCTGAAGGAAGGTTCCGTTCAAGCGTTCGGAAAACGCGATGACATCATCCCTCTGATGAGTAATCGCCGCGCGCAGGACGCTCCTCCGATCATCGACAATTGAGGAGGGAGCGGCAATGACTTTGGTCCCAGTGCCAATTCCTTCGAAACGGCGCGAGTGGTATGATGACGTTCCACGCAATACACGGCTTCCGACCTTGATGGGCATTGGGATCCTTGCCTTCGCCGTCATGGGCTTTGGTTATTGGGGAAGCGTTGCGCCTATCGCCGGTGCGGTCGTGACGCCGGGTGCGTTCGTGGCGACGGGTCAAAACAAGCTCGTGCAGCATCTCGAAGGCGGTGTCATTCGAGATATCCTCGTGCGGGAGGGTGACATGGTCGAGCCGGGCCAGGCGCTGGTTCTGCTGGACGAGACGACGCCTCGCGCGGAACTGCGACGACTGGCTTTGAGAGAAGCGCGACTTCTCGCCATCGAAACACGCCTTCGGACGGAGATCGCGGAAGAGCGCGAGATCGCGTTTCCGGAGGGGCTGACGGCGAGGCAGGAATCGGACGCTGAGGTTGCGACGATCATCAAGGCGCAACGTGCAACGCTCGATGCTCATCGCAGGAGTCAACAAAGCGAGATCGTTTCCATCGAAACCGGCATCGATGCGCTCAAAGAACAGATCAAGGGCAGCACGACGCAACTCGCTTCGGTGCGCCAACAGATCGCCTATTTCGAGGAAGAGCTTGAAGCCAAGGAGCAGCTTCTCAAGAGCGGTCTCATCCGGAAGTCGGAAGTGCTTGCATTGCAGCGTGCGCGCGCCAATCTGCAAGGCGAGGTCGGGAGGATCAGCGGCGTCATCGGCGATTCAAAAGAGCGCATTGCCCGTTCCGAAGAGCAGATTGTCGGAGTGCGCAACACGGCCATTAAAGCCGCCGTCGAGCAGTTGCATGAGACGCTCGGAGAATTGGCGGATGTGCGCGAACGCATTCTGGCATCGACCCGTGTGCTGGAACGGATCAAGATCACGTCGCCTGTGAAGGGTGTCGTGGTGAAACTGCGATATCACACGCCCGGCGGCGTCGTGGAGGCAGGCAAAACGGTTATGGAAATCGTGCCGCTGGAAGACAACCTTCTGATCGAGGTCAAGATTCGCCCTCAAGACATCGAGAATGTCAGGATCGGCCAGAAGGCCGTGATCCGGCTGACGGCTTTCAAACAACGCATCACGCCGATGGTCGCAGGCGAAGTGGTCTACGTGTCCGCCGATGCACTCCCCGATGAGAAAAGCGGTCAGATGTCCCGTAGCGACGTCTATGTGGCGCGTGTGACGCCGGATCCCACGGAAGTGTCGAAGATCCATGGTTTTGCCCCGACGCCGGGCATGCCGGCCGAGGTTTACATCAAAACGGCCGAGCGCACCTTCATCGAATACTTGTTGCAGCCGATCAAGGACAGCATGTCCCGCGCTTTCCGCGAGATGTGATGCTTCGGTTTTACCCGGTCACGGTCACGGTCGCCAAAGCGACTTTTGCGATGGCAATATCCTGAACGGCGAGCCCCGTCAGATCGGCGATCGTGATGTCGCTTTCTTGGCGCGAAAGAAGACCTCCCGCGTTGAGCACCTCGCCGATCTCAAGGCACTCGGCGGGATCGACAGCCTTCATCGCAACCGCCGTAGCGATCTCACCATGATCCGTGCATTGCGGACGTGAATCGACCATGATCGCGTTTGCGCGGCCGACAAGCTGAACGGCCAATTCCTGCTTTCCGGGGGCATCGGCTCCGACGGCGGTGATGTGCGTGCCCGGCTTTATCCAGGCGGCTTGGAGAAGTGGCGCTTTAGACGGCGTCGTGGTGATGATGATGTCGGAGGTGCGGCAAAGCTGCTCCAGCGAGGCGGCTTCGCAAACGTCGATGCCAAATGTTGCCATGTCAGCCCGGTAGGCCGCGATCTTTTCAGGCGAGCGACCCCAGACCTGAATTTCGAGATTACGATCCTTCAGAATATGGCGAAGCGCCCGCAGCTGAAGGCGACCTTGAGTGCCCGTTCCGACAATGCCGACGCGGAAGGCGTCCTTCCTGCACATGATTTGCGTCGCGATGGCGCCCGCGAGTCCGGTTCTGAGATCCGTCAGCCAGCCTTCATCCTGCAAGAGGGCGACAGGTTCTCCCGTCTTCGCGGAAAACACTATCGACAACCCGTTGCTGCTCGGAAGGGCCGTCTCGACATTGCGATAGAAGCCTGTCGAGACCTTGATGACGAAGAGTGGGTCGCCTTCCATATGGCCGTACTTGATATGGCAATCTCCGTCGGCTTCCGGGAAACCGAGATAACCCACCGGCGGCATCGAGACTTTTCCCGCTGAAGCCGCCTTGAAACCTTCCTTCAAGGCGTCGATGGCGTGGTCCCAATCGATCCGTTTCTGGATTTCCTCACGGCGCAGGATCAGCATCAATCCTCATCCTTCTGCACCTACTCAAGACTACCAACAGCCCGTTTGCGGTGATCGCCAAGCAATTAAAATTGTCAAAGGCCACCATGCATCGGACGTTTCCCGGCGCCCGCGTGAGCTATCGGCAATAAGAAAGGGGCCGCTTGTGGCGGCACCTTCCCTCTCTTCGTCGTTATGCTCTTGGGGGAGTGATTAGACGACGAAGAAATCCTTTTCGGTCAGCTTGAGATTCTTGGCGAGCTTGGCAATCTGTACTGCTGCGCCCTTGCCCGATCCATCCGCGTCATAGGATAGCGAGCCTGTCTTTTTGTTGTAGATCAGGTAGTCCTTCGCATCGGCCGCCTTAATGCCAATGGTGAAGAAGTCCTTCGACAGCTTCGCCGGCTTTTTCTCAGAGCCAGACTTACCGAGCTTCTTGAAGATCGCATTGTCGAGCCAGATCGTGTCATCCTTGACGCTGAAATCCTTGATCGTATCGACGTTGGTTTTCTTGTTCGTCTTGGTGTTGAACACGAAGATATCCTGACCCTTGCCGCCTTCCAAGGCATCGTTGCCGAGCCCGCCATAGAAGCGATCCTTTCCGGTTCCACCTTTGAGCACGTCGTTGCCAGCCGAGCCCTTGGCAATCTCGTTGGCAACGTCGCCTACCTGGATCTTGAACGCTTCATCGCGCACGAGGCCGAGGGCGTCTTTGACCCGCAGCGTGACATCGTGGGAGGTTGCCTGCTCATAGTCGAGGCGAACGCCGTCCTTGACCACCAGCGTGTTGCCCGAGACCGCAAAGCGGCCCGCAGCATCACCGATAATCTCGAAGGTGAAGGATTCCGGCATGTTCGGATCTGTGGCCGAGAGGGTCGCCACTACAGTGCCAGCCGTGCTGTTTTCGAGCACCGTTGTGCTGCTCAGGCTAATGGATTCTGGAGCCAGATTGGCGACCGTTGCCTCAACCAGTGTCGAGTTATCCGTCTCGGTCGTGAGGCCGTCCGTGACGGTGACCGTGAAAGTGGTTGTCGCGGAGCTGCCGATCTTGCCACCATCGGCGGGATCGAAGGTCAAGGCCTCGATAGCTTTTCCAACCGCGTCGGCTGTGCCTTTGATCGTGAAGGTGCCCGAAGCGGCATCGTATGAGCCGCCCAGGCTGCTCGGAATAAGCTTGCCCTTGGCAGGGTCATCGAGCTTCACGATTGCAGTCACTTCGGCGCGGTACGCCACCGTTACGACCAGACCCTTCGAGAAAGGCTTCACCGGCACATCCGCTGTAGTTTTGGTCGTTCCACCTTCATTATCCAACGCAATTGGGATCACCCCGAAGCTGCTGCCGTTGCTATCGGTAACGATATCGATCCCTTGTTTGAAAAGTTGCAAGATCCGTGCGTTGGTGACGATATCAATGGCGAGGATCACCTCATCGATGACACCTTCCGCCTTGGAGGCCAGAACAAGCTTGGCTTGATCCCAAAAGTTGAATTTGACGACAGAGCCAGCCTCATCGAACTGGACTTTTTCAATGTTGGAGAAAACAACCGTGCTCAGATCCGTTGCGCCGGATTGCACCTGAATCACATCGTTGCCGCCCTCGCCATTGATAGCGAGCAAGCCTGTGTTTAGTCCCGACTTAAGGATGAAGGTATCGTTGCCTTCCGATCCTCTCAGCGCCTCAATGCTAGAGAGAGCGCCGCTTCTCAGATCGAGGGTTCCCGCCTCGCTCAGTTGCAGCGTATCGAGGCCGTCGCCGCCATGAACTTCGTCGCCGCCATCAAGGCCGCCAGCGGTCACGTTTATCGTTTCATTGCCAGCCGTTCCGACGATATAATCCTTGCCCGCCGTTAGGGTGAGGCCTTCGGGCTGCGAGAACACACGCTGATTGATGCTGTAGCCACTACCGTTCTGACCCTCGGAGTCCCAGGACACCACCCAGCCGCCACCCGCGAGAGCTGTAACGGTTGCACCGGACTGGTGACCTGTCGTTGTCTCATTTACAAGAATTTCGTCTCCGATCTTAGATCCCGATGCAGAGAATACTTGCTGATAGATGCCATAACCTGAACCGTCCCGATCACGTTCTTCCCAAGTGACAACATAGGTGTCGTCGCTCAAAAGAGTTGACTGGATGTTGTATCGAGTTGCGCGTGTGTCATGATTGACGAGTGTTTCGCCGCCGACCTTAGTGCCTGTGGCGTCATAGTGTTGCTGGAAAAAGTCTTTCCCTTCGCCAGTGTCATGTGACCAGAACACCACCCAACCACCGTCCGCTAAACCCATCACATGAGAATCGCGCTGTTGGCCGGCCGTTGTGCTATTGACTATCGTAGGAGTGCCAATTTCATTGCCGTCGTGATCGAAAGCTAGCTGATAAATGCCATCGCCATCGCTATCACGTGCGGTATAGGTGACAACCCATCCAGTCGTTGTCACCGCGACACTAGAAAATCCCGCGCCGCCCTCGCCATTGTCTATACGTTTATCACTGGCAATTGAGCCTTCAGCATCGAAGCGCGTTTGGTATATACCCCACGAGCCACCCGGCAGCTCAGAGGTGTAAGTGACAACCCAACCCCCATCCGGTAAGACCGTGATGCTTGGATCGGTCTGAGAACCGCCGTTGATCCCATTGACCTGAGTTTCCGCGCCGACCCTCTCGCCGTTTACATCGTACCGTTGTTGAAACACGCCTTCGCTGGAGCCGTCCTGGCCGACCGACACCCAGGCCACGACCCAGCCGCCATCCGCAAGGCCAGTCGCAACAGACGAAGATTGAAAGTTCTGCGTCGTGGTGTTGACGATGAACTCCGTTCCAACCTTTGCGCCACTTGCATCAAAGCGTTGTTGCAGCACTTCTGAACTTGTGCCTTCGAGGTTCGATTTCGTCCAAGTGACGACCCAGCCGCCGTCCATGAGAGCCGTGGTGTAATTGGGACCTTGGCTACCATCCGTCGCGGTATTGACGCGCGACTCACTGCCAAATCGAATATGTGTTGCAGGCATATTTACTGTTCCCCAGAGCTGTTGGTGTGGAGTCAGTATTTTAACTAACCTCAGATTGAGGGCCCCGTTTAAATAACTAGTATTTCAATATTTGTGTTACTATCTGAAAGCAAAAAGAAAAGAGCCGCGTAAGCGGCCCTTTAATTATCTTCTGAATTAAAGATTAACGGATCAGATTACAAAGAAATCATTTTCCGTCATTTTCAAGTTTTTCTTAATTGTCGCGAACTGTATAGCAGATCCTTTGCCGGATCCGTCCGCGTCATACAACAGATTACCTTTTTTCTTGTTGTAAATGATGTAGTCGTCTTTGTCCTTGGCCTTGTCGCCCACGGTGAAGAACTTCTTATTCATTTTCGCGGGAGCAGCGGCCGAGCCCTTTTTACCGAGCTTCTTGAAGATCGCATTATCGAGCCACGAGCAGCCTGTTCAAGTCCTTTGCCTGTCCGGGGCTGCCATGAACTTCGAACCGTGTTTGAATGTGAACGGGTTTGGCGGCGGCTATGGGGCGAGGGGGCGAAGACCGTGCTTCCGGCGGAAGGTTTCGTGAAGCTCGACTTCCGTCTCGTGCCGGATCAGGATCCGAAGCAGGTGACGCAGCTCGTTCGTACCCATCTCGACCGGCACGGATTTTCCGATATCGAGATCGTTGTCCACGACGATATCGTGAAGCCTGTGCGATCCTCACCGGATCATTGGTTCGTGCAGGAGGCGAAGGCGCTGCTTGAGAAGCATTTTGGGAAAGCGGCGATCATTCAACCGAGTTCTCCTGCTTCGGGCACGGCGCATCCTTTTGTCGAGCAATTGGGTGCCGAGATCGTCGGCATCGGCCTGACCCATCACGGGGCCATGCTGCATTCGCCTAACGAGAACATCATCTCCGAACAATTCGAGACGATGATCTCGTTTTCCGCGTCCCTCTTCGAGGCGATGGCGAGGCGCGCGTCGCGCTAGAGCTTGATCATGTCTCTTTGAAACACGATCAAGCTCTGGATTCCTTTGCCGCATGATCCGGGCGAACAACCGGTTTCCACTTGTTCTGATCATGCTCCAGCTTCTACGGCTCGAGCGCCGTCAGAACCTGCTCGAACTGCTCTGTCGCCCAGTCGATCTGGTCTTCCGTGACCACCAAGGGTGGCGCGATACGGATCGTGTCCACATGCGTGTCCTTCACAAGGATGCCGCGTTCGCGCAGGGCCTCGCAATAGCGCCGTGCACCGCCGGCTTCCGGATGCAACTCCACCGCCAGCATGAGCCCGCGCCCGCGAACTTCACGGACGGAGTTGCTGCGGATATTCTCAATCCGCTCCTTGAAATAAGCTCCTTGCTTCGCGGAGTTTTCGATCATGCCGTCTTCGACAAGAACCTTCATTGCGGTGCGTGCGATGGCGCAGGCAAGCGGGTTGCCGCCGAAGGTGCTGCCATGCTGCCCTGGCTTCAGCACACCGAGAACGTCGGAATTCGAAAGCACTGCGGAGACCGGATAGAAGCCGCCGGAGAGCGCCTTGCCGATCAGCGTCACGTCCGCTTCTATGCCCTCGTGCTCTTCAGCCAAAAGTTTTCCGGTGCGCCCGAGCCCGGTCTGAATTTCGTCCAGAATGAGCGTGACGCCGTGGCGTGTGCAGAGTTCGCGCACTTTCGTGAAATAACCCTGCGTCGGGATGATCACGCCTGCTTCGCCCTGGATCGGTTCCACGAGGAAAGCCACCGTGTTCGGCGTGATCGCGGCCTCGAAAGCGGCGGCGTCACCGAAGGGCACGATCTTGAAACCCGGTGCGAACGGGCCGAAGCCGCCGCGAGCGGATGGATCGGTGCTGAAGCCGACGATGCCGAGGGTGCGGCCGTGGAAATTCTCGCTGCAGACGATGATCTCGGCCTGGTTCTCGGGAACGCCCTTGACCTCATAACCCCATTTGCGCACCGCCTTGATGGCGGATTCCACCGCTTCCGCGCCGCTGTTCATGGGCAGCACCTTGTGCGAGCCGGTGAGCGCCGCGATTTCTTCGTAGAACAGAGCCAGCTGGTCATTGCGGAAGGCGCGCGACGTCAGCGTCAGCTTCTTCGCCTGCTCGGTCATCGTCGCAAGAATCTTCGGGTGACAATGGCCTTGATTGACGGCGGAATAGGCCGAGAGACAGTCGAGATAGCGTTTGCCCTCCACATCCCACACCCAGACACCTTCGCCGCGCGCGAGGACGACGTCGAGCGGCTTGTAGTTGTGGGCGCCAAGTCTGTTTTCGGTTTCGATCAGGCTTTTGGTTGCGATGCTCATGGGGCGGTTCTTTTCTTAAGGGCGCTGAACGATCTGGCGGCCGAAGAGGCTTCCGACCAGATCGACGAGGACGTGGGCGCTCTTTCCGCGCTCGTCGAGAAAAGGATTGAGTTCGACCACATCGAGCGAGCCGACGAGGCCTGAATCGTGCAGCATCTCCATGATGAGATGCGCCTCGCGGTAGGTCGCGCCGCCAGGAACCGGCGTTCCTGCTCCGGGGGCGATCGACGGATCGAGGAAATCGACGTCGAGACTCACATGGAGATGTCCGTCTCGCGCCTCAACATGATCGATGATCTGTCGCATGAGCACCGAGACGCCGAACTCGTCCACCTGCCGCATATCGCAGACATGGACACCGCGGTTCCGTAGCAACGCGCGCTCGTCCCGATCCACCGAGCGCAGGCCGAAGATATAGAGGTTTTGCGGGGGAAGAGGGCTGAAGGCATCATCATCGAAAAGCCCATCGAACCCTTCCTCGCCGCAAAGCAGCGCGGTCGACATGCCGTGCATGTTGCCGGAGGGAGAGGTGTGCGGCGTGTTGAAGTCGGCATGGGCATCGAGCCAGAGCACGAAGAGCTCGCGCTTTGCTTCCGCGCAGTGCCGCAACGCGCCATGCACCGAACCCATGGAAAGACTGTGGTCTCCGCCAAGGAAGATCGGCAGATAGCCATCTTGAAGGAGGCGATAGGAATGGTCGCTCAGGCCGCGCGACCACGCGGAAATTTCATCGAAATGACGCGCGTTGCGGTCCTGGCCGTTCCCCGTCGGAAAGTCGGAAGCGGAGAGATCGCCGCGATCCTCGATATGGTGCCCGAGTTCTTGCAGGTTCGTGATCAGACCTGCCGTCCGCAGGGCCGCGGGTCCCATCACTGTCCCGAGCTGGCTTGCGCCGACCTGAACGGGCGCGCCGAGAACGGCAAAGCGTGGTTTTGCAATCGGACGGACGGCGGCATGAGGCATAGACGAGCATTCCTTTGTCATGTGCCATTATCCACTGTCCCAAGTGGCGACTTGAAGCCGAATAACCGACAAATCTGGATATGGGATTGTCCATTGTGGTAAGGAGGATGTGCCAAAAAGGTCATCACGATGGACGAGCTCGATCAAAAACTCCTTGCCCTCCTGCGGGCGGATGCCCGGCAGCCGGTCTCAAGCCTCGCCGCCGCACTTAAGGTTTCGAGGGCGACCGTGCGCGCCCGGATCGAGCGGTTGGTCAAGAGCGGCATCATCCAGGGTTTCACCGTGACGCTGAGTTCGGGGGCTCAGCCCAACGCCATCCGTGCCGTCACGATGATCGAAGTCGAGGGGCAGGGGGCCGACAAGGTTCTCAAGCGCCTGCATGGCCTGCCCGAAGTCTCGCGCATCAACACCACCAACGGGCGTTGGGACATCGTGGCCGAGATCGAGGTGGCGACCCTGGAGGAGTTCGATCAGGTGTTGCGACGCATCCGCGAAATCAACGGCATCTCATCGACCGAAACCAGCATCATGCTTTCCAAGCGCAAGTGATCGGCAAGTGAGCCGCCACTCAGTCGCTTGTTCCGCATGATCCGGGGAACAACCTTTCACGTGTTCTGATCATCGACGCCGTTTGTGCTATGTTGTTGCGAAAACACGGGCGCTGTCGAACCGAATGCCAGAGCGCTGGATGTCAACAACGCAAGAAGGGCTTTCCTTCGCACCGCGCGTCTCCCCTCGGGTTCCCGCCGCCGGAGGAGGGTACTCCCTTAAGTTGCTCTTCGAATAGTGTCGGATCAGCGTAACTGTTTGCCTTCTCAACGAATTGCCCCATATCGCCTTCAGGGTTTCTGGGAGTGCCATTGCTTGGCAGGCACGCTAGAGTTGGTGGTTGATGTCAATCTTTGATTGAACCCGAGGTCGCTTGGTATGCAGCGCATTCTGATCGCCGATGATCACCTCGTTGTCCGTCGTGGCTTGCGTGCCATTCTCGAGGCGCAAGCCGAATGGGAAATCGTCGCCGAGGTGGGGAATGGGCAGGATGCCGTGGACGAAGCCATCCGCACCAAGCCCGACATCGCTATTCTCGATTTCTCCCTTCCGGGGCTCGATGGGCTCGAAGCGACCCGGCGGATTCGCCAAACGCTCAGAACCGAGATCCTGATTTTCACGATGCACGAGAGTGAGCAAATCATTCGGGAGCTGCTGCGAGCCGGCGTAAAGGGCTATATTCTCAAGACCGATGCGGACACGCACCTTCTCGCAGCTGTCAGCGCATTGTCCGAGCATCGCCCCTATCTGACCTGGCGCGCCTCCGAAGCTTTGCTTGAGACGCTCAAAGATGCTTCAAGCGATCCATCGGTCGAAGGCAGTCTCACGGCGCGTGAGCGAGAGGTCGTCAAACTCATCGCCGAAGGTTTAAGCAACAAGAAGGTTGCGATTCATCTCGACGTCAGCGTGAAGACAGTGGAGAGCCACCGGGCAACGGCTATGCGCAAGCTCGGAATGTCCTCTACCGCCGAACTCGTGCGCTACGCAGTGCGTAATCACATGATCATGCCGTGAGGAGACGTTTCCACGCAAATTTTTCTCCCCGGGAGCAGTATTTTTCTTGAGTGTTTTTGGTCGCGCCCCAATAATGCGTTGCAGGGTCGGCTGGGTTTTAGCTCCCCAAGACTTAAAACGAACAGATAAAATTGATCTCTTCAGGGGCTGATGAAGTAGCGAGGGCGGGCGCTATGATCGAGGCTGCGATTTTACCGGAAGAAGATGTTTCTCGTGTCAAAAGAGTTCTGATTTCAAAAAGTTATCCGGGGACGGCAGTCGCAGCGCATTTAGACCTCGTCTTACCCGCTCAAAAAAACGCGCCCGCGCTGGGGATTGCGACCGATATAAATGCGCGCAAGGCCGCCGAGCAAGATCTGCAGGCTTTGCCGGATCAACTCTTAAATCTGGTCGCCGAGGAAAGACGACGCATAGCGGTCGAGCTTCACGACTCGACTTCGCAGCACCTTGCCGTGATAAGCCTTAGCTTGATGCAGTTACGGTCGGCTGTCGATATGACGCCGCGGGTGCATGATCTTTTGCAGGATATGGCTGTCGCCATCGATTCTGCTGCCCGCGAGATCAGGACGTTCAGCTATCTGCTTCATCCTCCACATATCGAACTGCTCGGCTTGGATGGCTCGATCCGCGATTTCACCAAGGGCTTTGCGAGACGGACAGGCCTAAACGTCGACCTCGATGTGCAAGGCGATTTGAGCCGCATCCCCCCCGATCTCCGCACGGGGATCTTCCGCATCGTTCAAGAAGCCTTCATGAACGTGCATCGCCATGCAAGGGCGAGCACTATCGCGCTTTCTCTGGCGATTGTTGAGGATCAGGCATGCCTGGCTATCGCCGATAATGGCCGAGGTATTCCCGTGGATGAAAGCGGAAGGCACACGCTCGGCGTCGGCATTCCGGGAATGCAGGATCGTGTGCGCCATTTCAGAGGCATCTTCGAGATGTCATCGGACGGCAATGGAACCCGCATCATGGCGACAATTCCATTGGTCTGACGATTAGAGCATGATCAGAACAAGTGGAAACCGGTTGTTCGCCCAGATCATGCGGCATCAAAAAAATCGAGAGTTTGATCCTGTTTCAATCTGAAACGATCAAACTCTAGTGCGTCTTCAGCGCTTTCCAGACGAGAGCGGCACCGTGGGCGATCAGATCGCAGGAGATCAGGAGGCCGATGGTCCACAACCCGGAGAGCGGCCATTGCGCGATGAGAAGCCCGCCGAGGATCAACGAGAGCACGGCTGCGAGGACCAAGCCGGCATTCGATTGACGCGATCGATCGACGAAGGCCCAGATGGCTTTGAGAATGCCGGAGGTCACAAGCGCGACGCCGAGGACCAGCGTGAGAACAAGCGAAGCGCTGAGTGGATTGAACAATGCCCACAGGCCACCGGCGGCGTAGACGAGGCCCAGGAGAACGGCCGTCCAGCGGGATCGCCCAGTTTCCGCTTGGTTCATCAAGGGTTCGATGATCTGGACGAGGCCGGCGGCCAGCATCAAGGCGCCGTACCATATGACGCCGGCGATGGTGAGGCCAAAGGTCAGGTAAAGGCCGATCACTCCGAGCAGAAGAGCAAGAAAGCCCGCTAGCAGAAGCCAGAAGCGGGCGTTTCGGCTTTCATTGTGCATGACGGTCACGCTCGCCATCGTGGTTCTCCGCAATTACCTTAAGAGAATAAATAGCTCTCTTCCCAGCCGATCAAGACGCACTACCCCTTCGCAGCGCCCGGATAGGCTCTGCCGTTCGATGGTTCGACCAAGAATGAATTCAGGACTGAGGCCGCGGGAAGGGGCCGCGAAGCTGCTCGATGAGATGACCAAGCTTGAGCACGCCGACGTCATCGTAGCGCCGGCCGACGACCTGGATGCCTGTCGGAAGGCCGCCTTGCGCAAACCCGCTGGGGATCGACAATGCCGGGCATTGGCCGACGAAATTGAAGGGACAGGTCATGCTCAGTCCGTGATAGCGGCCCTGCCGATCTTCAAAAGCGAAGTCCGATCCGTTCGACTCGAGGGCGGGTGCCGGCCCCGACATGGTCGGGCAGAGCAGTGCATCGAACTCCGAGAGGATCTTGCGAAGCGCGTTCCACGCCTGCGACCGAATGAGTTCGATGGATTTGTACCGAACCGCGCTGAGCGTGAAGCCGTGTTCGATATACGCGACAACCGCCGGGTCCATGATCTCGCGATGTTCGGCAAGATGCTCGCCATAAAACGTCGCCATGTAGACCGCCCAATATTCGTCCCAGGCGTCGCCAATGGCTTTCGTCCAAGGCAGGTCAACCTCTTCGACAACCGCACCGCTCGCGCGCAAGAGGCTCACGATCTCGCGGAGATTGTGCTCGACATCAGGATGAAGCGCATAATGCCCGAGATCGGGTGAGACCGCGATGCGCAAGCCTCTAGGATCGATGTCGAGACTATCGAGCGCTGGAGCCGGCGAGGGCAGGGACATGATGTCCGCGTCGTTCGGCCCTTGCGCACAGGACAGGAACAAAGCCGCATCTTCGCACGACCTCGCGAGGGTGCCGAAATGCGCGATATTTTCGAATTGACTCGGCAACAACGTAAAAGGAATTCGCCCGAGAGAAGGTTTGAGACCGACCACGCCGCAATGCGAGGCGGGAATTCGTACCGAGCCACCCATATCGGTGCCCTCGGCAAGAGCAACGCAGCCGGTGGCGACCGCGACGGCCGAGCCGCCCGAACGGCCCCCCGACGTGCGCGTCTCGTCCCATGGATTGCGGGTATGTCCGAAAAGTGGGCTGCGGGTATAGCCGGAGCTTGCGAATTCGGGCGTTGTGGTCTTGCCGATGATGATCGCCCCCGCCTCGCGCAGGCGCGTGACGATGGGAGCATCGTCCGGCGTCACGTGATCCTTGAAGATGCGAGAACCGAAGGTCGTGGTCTTCCCGGCGATCGGCGTCATGTCCTTGATGGCGATGGGCACGCCATGCAAGGGGCCGAGGCTGCTGCCGGATGTGATGGCTGCCTCTGCTGTCGCCGCCGCGGCGAGCGCATCTTCGTGATAGATCTCGCTGAATGCGTTCAGTTTCGGATCTATGGCATCTGCCCGTTGCAACGATGAGCGCACCACCTCCGTCGGCGAGACTTTGCGTTTTTTGATCGCAGCGGCGATCTGCGTCGCGGACCATGTGGTGACATCGGGGGAGGTCATTGAGCGGATATTCTCTGCCGTAATCGATCCCTACGCCGTATCATCCCGACGCGCGATCAGGAACAGGCGCGGAAAGCGCAGCAGAACCTTTCCGTCGAATTGCTGCGGATAGGCATGCGCGATTTCGGCCTCATAGAGAGCGAGAAATTCCTTTTGCTCTGCCTCATCGAGTGGGTCGAGGAACGGCCGCAATCCTGTTCCCTTGACCCATTCCACGATAGCCCCCGCGCCATTGAGGCAATGGACATAGGTGGTGCGCCACAGGTCCACGGAGCATCCGGCCTGCCGCAGGCGAGTATAGTACTCACCGAACGATCCGATCGCCTCCCGCGCCGTCGCGGCGCCGGCGAGGCGACCGGCCCAGGGGCCTCGCGCGGCCACGTCCCGCATCAGGACATGCGTGGGCTCCTGTTGGTTGTCCGGCACCTGAATGGCAAGGCAACCGCCCGGATTGAGAGCTGAAACGAGACGCGGAAGAAGCATCGCGTGATCCGGGACCCATTGCAGGGCAGCATTGGCGAAGATCAAGTCGAAGCTCTCCGAGGGGCTCCAGGTCGCGATATCGTCCTTCTCGAAAATGAGGCCGGGGAGGCGCTGGCGTGCCTCCGCCAGCATGGCGAAGGACGAGTCGAGGCCCATGATCTCGGCATTCGGATAGCGCTTGACCAGAAGCTCTGTGCTGTTGCCCGGCCCACAACCGAGATCGATGCATCGTTTGGGATTCGAGAGCGGGACGTGGGCGAGAAGGTCGATGGCCGGGCGGGTCCTCTGCTCCTCGAACTTCAGATATTGGCCTGCGTTCCATTCGGGCACGGTCTGCCTCCTGTCGTCCCGGTGACGCGTCCCGTGAGCCTCGCCACCGTAACTTTCAAGGTGCCTTTCATACATGGCGGACCAGCTCTTGAGAACCGCCGCCACCATTCGCAGGCCGACATAGGCGCCAAGACCTCCCTCCGCGAGCTTGAGAATGTCGGCATCCGTCTGAAGCAGTAGGGCATGCAGACCTGTGTAGACTGCAGCAGTCATCAGAGCGGTCGAGAGCGTCCAACCCCGGACCAGCCACGGGCCGGCGACACTGAAGATCGCCCCGGCCAAAAGGCCAAGCCCAAGTTGCTCGATGTGAAGAGCAAGATCCGGATTTTCATCCAGATGAAGCATCAGAGAGCGTTGGAAGACCAGGGCGATGCAATACAGCCCGACCGCAAGCGAAAACGCCCTGACAAGATATCGTGAAAGCATCGTTCCCCCCGACCTTTTGGTCGGCATGCATAGGGGCTCGATCCGGCGTGAGGCTTGCATCGAGGAACTGCGGCGCATCATTTGCCGGTTGAAAATGTTGTGCCCCTGTTCTTGGATTGAACGCGCGCTGGCCTTATGGAAGGCTTCCAATTGTCTGAAACCAGAGCCACGTGGGCTCAATCGCGAGTCGGCCGTGCTGCAACCGAGGATTCTGATCTGTGGCGACAGTGCCTTGTCCATTGAGTTCGGGGACGCCATCGACCCCGAACTCAATGCAAGGGTGCTCGCGCTCGACGAAATCTTACGGGAAAATTCGCCGATAGGCCTGATCGAGACCGTGCCGACCTATCGTTCGCTGATGGTGCATTTCGATCCGGTACTAACCGATTACGCGGGCCTTGCGGCGCTTCTGATCGACAAGGCGCAATCGCTGACGTCGTCCGTAAGTGCTGGGCGGCGATGGAAAGTGCCGGTTGTTTATGGTGGCCCGTTTGGGGTTGATCTGGAGGAGTTCGCCGGGCGGCATGGGTTGTCGCCCGAACAGGTGATCGAGCGACATTCGCAAGCCGTCTATCGGATCTACATGATCGGCTTTCTGCCGGGCTTTGCCTATCTCGGTGGGCTCGATCCCTCTCTGGCGACGCCGAGACGTACGCAGCCGCGGGCGAAAATTCCGAGCGGCTCCATCGCTGTCGGGGGTGCTCAGGCGGCCATCGGGTCCGTTGAAGGGCCAAGCGGGTGGCACCTTCTTGGGCGCACTCCGGTGCGCAGCTACGATCCGAAACGCGATCCGATTTTTCTTTTTGAGGCCGGAGACGAGATTGTTTTCGAACCTATCGATCCAGCGCGATGGGATGCGTTGGAGCAAGCTGCAAATGCCGGTGAGCCCGTGGCGGAGTTGATCGCGCCATGACCGATCTCATCGTGAAATCCTGCGGGCCGATGACGACGCTGCAGGATCGCGGCCGCTTCGGCTATCAGCGCTTCGGCGTCTCGCCGTCCGGCGCCATGGACATGCGAGCACTGGCTCTCGCCAATGCGCTGGTCGGCAATGCCACGGATCTTGCAGCAATCGAGTTCATGAATCTCGGCGGCGCTTTCACCTGCGAGGGGGGCGATTTGCGTCTCGCCGTTGCGGGTGCGGGTGCGACGCTCAGCATCGAAGGCGTGGTCGTGCCGCCGCAGACAGCAGCTCACTTGCGCGAAGGCGAAACCGCGCAAGTGAGTCACACGCGCAGTGGCACGTTCACCTATCTCGCGATTGGGGGAGGCTTTTCTATTGAACCTCAGCTCGGGAGCCTTTCCCTGCATCTGCGCTCGCATCTCGGGGGCTTGCACGGAGAGCCGTTAAGGGCCGGCGACAGATTCCCCTGCAGATCGGACGGCCAGGAGGCCTTGTTTCACGACCCCGTCGAGTTGTCCGAAGAGGAGGGCCCGATCCGCGTCATGTTGGGGCCGCAGGACGATTATTTTTCCGAAGAGGGCTTGCGCACTTTCCTCGAAGAGGAGTTCACGATCAGCCCGCAGGCCGACCGCATGGGCTTTCAGCTTGCGGGGCCGCAGATCGAGCATGCGCGCGGGTTCAACATCGTCTCGGACGGTATTATCGCCGGACATATTCAGGTGCCGGGCAGCGGTCTGCCGATCGTCCTGATGCGCGACCGGCAGACGGCCGGAGGCTATCCGAAAATCGCGACGGTCATCAGTGCCGACCTCAATCGTTTCGCGCAGATGCGGCCGGGACAAGCGGTGCGTTTTCGCCGTGTCGAAAGAGGGGAGGCGGTCGTTGCCGCAATCGCCTTGCGCGATTGGATCGAAGAGCTTCCTAGCCGGGTTGTTCCCGTCCGGTTTGCTTTGACGACCGAGCATCTCCTCGGCACCAACCTCATCGGCGGTATGGTCAGCGCTTTGCCGGAAGCGCCGATCACCTGAAGAGAATTATCTTTTCGCAAAGGCTGCGATGGTGACGCCCGCCGCTTCCAATCTTTCGCGAATGACCTTGGCCATCGTCACAGCGCTCGGCGTATCCCCATGAACGCAGATGGTATCGATGGTGACATCGAGACGCTTGCCGCTGACCGAGCGGATCGCGCGATCCTCGATCATGCGCAGCACATGGGTCGCTGCTTCTTCCGGATCGTGGATGACGGATCCGGGAACCCGGCGACTGGTGAGGTTGAACGTGTCGTCATAGGTGCGGTCCGCATAAGCCTCGAGAGCGAATGGCAGATCGAGTTTTCGCGCGGCCCGCTCGGTCGCCATGCCCGGCATCGCCATGTAGATCAGATCCCGGTCGATGGCCTTGATGGCACGTCCGATGGCGAGCGCGAGGTCGTCGTCCTCGGCCGCCATGTTGGCCAGGGCGCCATGGGTCTTCACATGGGTCATCCGATGGCCCGCAAGCGTGGCCATGGCCTGGAAGGCGCCGATCTGATAGGCGACCATCTTCTCGATGTCGGCGGCGCTGTCGCCCTTGATGACACGCCTTCCGAAGCCCCAGAGATCGTTGAAACCCGGATGCGCGCCGATGGCGACATTCTTGCGCTTCGCCTCGGCAGCGGTGGCATGCATGATGACGGGATCGCCCGCGTGAAAGCCGCAGGCCACATTGGCGGTGGTGACGATGTCGAGCATGGCGTTGTCGTCGCCCATGCTCCAGGGCCCGAAACCTTCCCCGAGATCCGAATTCAGATCGACCTTCATTTCATCAGTCCCTCGCAGCCCTTCCAAGACTCGGCAATCGCCTTTGACGCTTCTGTTAGCATGTTCGGTGACGAAGGTGGATCTATCGTCGTCGAACAATGTTCGCTAAGGAGGGCCGACGCAGACGCTGAAAATGAATCGGCTGCGGATGTCCTGCCAGGAGCCTTTCGTCAATGGCTGCTTCAAATCGCGATGAGCGCTCGAAGCCGGAACGCGCGGCCCGTGGTTTCGTGACCTCGGCCGATGTGGCGCGTCTGGCTGGCGTTTCCCGCTCTGCGGTGTCGCGGACCTTCACGCCCGGCGCAAGCGTCTCGACCGATGTGCGCGAGCGCGTTCAAGAGGCTGCCAAGGCCTTGGGATATCGGGTCAACCGCCTCGCGCGAAGCCTCATCAGCGAACAATCCAATCTGGTCGGCGTCGTCGGCTCCAATCTCTCCACGCCCTTCATGGCGCGCCAGCTCGATCAACTGAGCCTGGCGCTTCTGAAGCGGAGCATGCAATGCCTCTTGCTCAACGCGGCGGAGGCGGAGCAGGGGATTTCGTCGCTGATTGAGCTCATTCTCGAATTTCGCGTGCGCGCCATCGTCATTCTGTCGGGTGCTCCGCCATCCGCGATCATCGACGAGTGCCTTGCCAATGGCGTGCGCGTCATTCTGGTCAACCGTAAGGCGGATGACGCTGCGACGGATACGATCATCAGCGACGACATTCGCGGTACCGAGCTGGTCGCGGAGAGGTTTTTGCGAGCCGGCTGCAAGCGTGTCGGCGTCGTCAGCAGCGGCGCGGGAACGCCCAGTCAGACGCGTCGCCGCGAGAGATTCCTCTCCTTCATGGCTGAGGCGGGCCTGATAACGGTTCAATGGGCCAAGGGCGACACCACCTACGACACCGGCGTGCTGGCGGCGCGGGAGCTGCTGGCCCAGAATAAGCTCGACGGCGTGTTCTGCGTCACCGATCTTATCGCACTCGGCTTTCTGGATGGTGCGCGCGAGCTTGGCCGGAAAGTGCCGGAGGATTTGTCGGTCATCGGCTTCGATGACATTCCGCAATCGAGCTGGTCGCCCTACCGGTTGACGACCATTCGCCAGTCCTTGAGCGATCTGACGGAATCGGTTGTCGCGGCCATCGAACGCGAAAGCGATGAGGGTGCTCCGATCATCCATCGCATCCTGCCCGTCGAGCTTGTCGAGCGCGACACAACTCCTTGAATATCAAGTCATTTTTAGCCCGTAAAATTTCTTCTTGCCAAAAATTGCACACGTGTGCAGTCTAGCAACGCTTCCCATTAGGTAACCCCTGCTGGGCAAACACGGCCGCGTGGGATGCAAAATTTCCTGCACAAAAGAGCCGGTGATTGGAAACGCTTTCGGCACGCGAAAACGCGGTCGCGAGAAGGAGGACGTCATGAGCAGTTCGGCCCAGCCGGCAGGTTTTTCGGCTGTCCAAAAATCCGGAGCATCGGCACGGCGCCTGTGGAATTTCCTTTCCCAGCCTGAGCGCATTCTCGGTATTTTGCTGGCCGTCATTCTCGGTGCGCTGGTGCTGGTGCCGCTCTTCGAATTGCTGCGCGAAACCTTCACCGTTCAGTCTTATGATAAGGCTTATCTGCCGAAGGCGCAGCCGGGCGATCTCACGCTGTTTCACTACGAGCGCGTCTTCGCGGGTCGCTTGTCATGGGCGATCTTCTACAAGCCGTTTTTGAATTCTCTCGTCACCGCGTTCGGCGCGACAATCATCTGCCTTTCGTTCGGCACTGGGCTCGCCTGGCTCGTGGTCCGCACGAACATCCCGTTCCGCAACACGCTGCATACGCTCGTGATGATCCCTTACATGCTGCCGTCCTGGGTGCTGGCGCTGGCGTGGATCACGTTCTTCAAGAACGATCGTATCGGCGGCGCGTCGGGCGCGTTCGCCTACTTCTTCGGCGTACAGCCGCCGGATTGGATCGCCTATGGGCCGATCCCGATCATCATCTGCCTGTCGTTGCACTACTACGTCTATTCCTACCTCTCCGTTTCGAGCTCGCTGACCAGCGTCGATAGTCAGTTGGAAGAAGCGGGAGCCATGTCCGGGCTTTCGCGCATCAAGCAGCTGTTGTGGATCACCATGCCGCTCTTGCTGCCCGCCATCGGATCGGCCGTGGTGATGACTTTCATCCGCGTCGTCGGCTCCTTCGGCACACCCGCGGTGCTCGGAATGCCGGTGCGCTACTATGTGCTGCCGACGCAGATCTATGCGGCCATGGGCACGCGCAATGCCGGCGACGGTTTTCTCCTGGCGCTCGTGCTCGTCGTGCTCGCGTGCCTGTTCATCTACATCAATCAGCGCCTGATCGGCGTCCGCAAAAGCTTTGTCACTCTCTCCGGCAAAGGCTTTCGCTCAAAGGAAGTCGATCTCGGTCGCTGGCGTTGGCCCCTCTTCACCCTGGTCATGGTGATGATGGCGGCCGCCGTCGCATTTCCCGTCGTGCTGCTCGTGCTGCAATCGCTCGTCAAGACGGCGGGCAACTACAGCCTCAGCAATCTGACCCTGCATTACTGGATCGGCGGTGGAGGAGAGGGGGTCGATCCGCTTCAGGCCGCACTCGTCGACAACAGCAACATTCTCGATGCGACCTGGAACAGCCTGCGCCTTGCCTTCCTGACTGCGTTGACGACGGGCATCTTCGGGTTCCTCATCGGTTATGTGGTGGTCAGAACACGCGGCTCGTTGACCTCCCGCGCGTTGGAGCTCGTGTCCTTCCTGCCATACATCTTCCCCGCACTCGCATTTGGCGCGATCTATATTGGCATGTTCGCGCGGCCTGTCGGTCCGTTCCCGGCGCTCTACGGTACCTTTGCACTGCTCGTCCTGATCTGCTCGGTGAAGACACTGCCCTTCACGGCACGCACCGGCATCGCGGCACTTCTCCAGATCGACAAATCTCTGGAGGAGGCGGCGCGGGTTCAGGGGATTGGCTGGTTCCGGCGCATGCTGCGGATCATCGTGCCCATCGCCGCAGGCGGACTCATGTCCGGCATGTTGCTCAGCTTCATCAGCATCATGCGTGAATTGTCGCTGATCGTGCTCCTCGTCACACCGTCGAACAACGTGCTCGCGGGTGTCATCTACAACTACCAGAGCCAGGACATGCCGCAGCTCGTCGGTGTGGCGACTGTGCTCCTCGTCGCGCTCGTGATCGTCATCAACCTGATCATCCGCGTGGTGACGAAGAAGGCGAAGATCGGGGCGATCTGATCGTTACAGAACCATAAGAAGCAAACGGAGGAAACCTATGACGACGTCAAAATCCGGAACCCTGAGAACATGGCTCGCTGCAGGTGCAATCGCCGCCTCTTTTGCCGCGCCGGCACTCGCGCAAAAAGCCGATCCGAAATTCGACGCCTGGCTACAGAAAAGCCAGCTCGGCCCGTTCCAGAAGAATGAAAAGTGGGACGAGGTTGTCGCCAACGCAAAGAAGGAAGGCGAGGTGGTCGTCTATTCCTCGACCGGTACGATGATGAAGGTCGCGGAGGATTTCGCGAAGGCCTATCCCGAAATCAAGGTGAAGGCCTACGATCTCGGCTCGGAGAAGACCATCGAGAAGGTCGTGCGCGAGCAGCAGGCGGGCGTTTATGCGGCCGACGTGGTCTATACGGGCGGCACCGAGCAGATGGTCTTCGATCTTCTGCCGAACCACCGCATCGTGAACTATGTTCCTTCATATCTCGTCGACCGCATTCCGCAGGAACATCGCGAACCGCTTCTGACGCACGTCATCGAGGCCTATGGCATCTTCTACAACGCGGAGGCGAATCCGCAGCCGCCGATCAAGAACATCTGGGAATTGACCGAGCCGCAATGGAAGGGCCGCTTCTCCATGAAGTCGCCCGCCGGATCGTTGACCACGCTCATGACACTGGCCGCTATTGTCGAGCACTCGGACACGATGGCGAAAACCTATGAAAAGCATGCGGGCAAGAAACTGCAATTGTCGGCCGGCATCGAGAATGCAGGCTATGAGTTTCTGCATCGTCTGATCGCGAACGACATCGTGATTTCCGACAACAGCTCGAAGATCGCGACGGCGGTCGGCCTTCGTGGGCAGGCCAAGCCCCCGCTGGCGTTCTCGGTCATTCATTACCTGACGAAGAACCAGACGGACAATTACGCCAACGCGATTCCTTACGATCTGGAACCGGCGGCGCTCTATTCCTACCCGACCTATGTGACGGTCGCCGGCCAGGCCCCGCATCCGAATGCCGCGAAGCTCTATGTGGCCTTCTTGATGGGTAGTAAGGATCTGAACGCGCAGTCGGAGTTGAAGCAGCCGTTCCGCTCGGGCAAATCGCTCGAATTGCTGCAAGGCATGGCCTCCTTCTATCAGGTCGGCACCTTCTCGCCGCGCACGGACGTTCCGCCTCCGCCGTTCAGCGAGGCGTGGCCGACCGCGAAGAAGCTGACCGCGTCGCCGGAATTCGTGAAGGACAACATCGCGAAGATCAGCGACTTCTGGCTCGCCGAAACCAGCCGATAAGATCCCTCTAAAGCATGATCAGAACAAGCGGAAACCGGTTGTTCGTCCGGATCATGCGGCAACAAGAAATCAAGTTCTAGCGCGGCTTTCGAACGAGAGAGTGCCCATGTCTGAAATCAAACTCAGCAACATCACGAAATTGTACGGAAGCCAGCTGGCCGTTCCGGGGCTCGATCTTGAAATCCCCAAAGGCAGTTTCGTCACGCTTCTCGGCCCATCGGGATGCGGCAAGACCACGACCTTGCGCATGATCGCGGGCCTGGAGCAGCCTTCCAGCGGTGAAGTCTCGCTGGCGGGCAAACCGGTCTATTCGAGTACGACAGGGATGTTCGTCGCGCCGGAGAGACGTGGACTCGGCTTTATTTTCCAGAGCTACGCCCTGTGGCCCAACATGAAGGTCGACCGCAACATCACGCTTGCGCTGACGGAAGCGAAGCTGCCGGCCCTGACAGTGAAGGCGCGGCTGCAGGAAGCGTTGGAGAAGGTGCAACTGACGGGGCTCGAAGGTCGCTATCCGTCCGAGCTTTCCGGTGGGCAACAACAGCGCGTCGCCGTCGCCCGCCTGATTGCGGCGCGCAACTCGATCCTCCTCATGGATGAGCCGCTCTCGAACCTCGATGCGAAATTGAGGACGGAGATGCGCACCGAACTCAAGCGTCTGCATCGCGAACTTGGTGCGACGACGGTTTACGTGACGCACGATCAGGTCGAGGCGCTCACCATGTCGGACATCATCGTCGTGATGAAGGACGGCATCATTCAACAGCAAGGCAATCCTTACGAGATCTATCATAATCCGGCGAACCTGTTCGTCGCCGAGTTCATCGGCGATCCCAAGATCAACCTGTTCTCTGGTGTGGTGAAGCGTGTCGGTGGAGAGGCTAGGTTGTCGCTCTGTGGGACGGAGTTGCCGCTTCCTGCCGGAATGAACCTGTCCGAAGGCCCTGTGACGGTCGGCGTCAGGCCGGAGAACATCGCGATTCATGATCGGCCGACGGGAGCGGGCATCGCCGCGGAGGTCGATGTTGTGCAGCCGACCGGCTCGCAAACGATCATATCGCTTCTGCTGAAGGGGCAGCGGATCACCGTTCTGATCCCGCGTTTCGAAAACAGCCTGCCGAAAAAGAACGTCTGGATCGAACTGTCCTTCGATCACATCAACTTCTTCGATCCGGCCGGACGCAGGATCGAAACCGCTCAAGTGAGACAACCGGCATCGCATGCCGCATAACGAAGCATTGCTCAAATAAGGATTTTGCAGAAGCGATGAACCCCGCAAAGAAATATCCTCGCCCCCCTTTAAGCCTCATCGTCGACGAACTGCCGCCCTTCGGTGTCAAACTCTTCGTCGGCGATGCTGATGCCGCTGCCGACAAGGGGCTGATCGCGAAGAACGACATCGCCATCGTAATCAATTGCGCGGTGAATCTCGACATCAGCTACGTGGGCGATGTGGAGTCCGGTGTCTCGCAATCGACGCCGCAAGGCCCGGTCCGCAATTACAAACTCGGTCTGATCGACGATGACGGCAACCCGCACACGATGCTGCTCGCCGGATACTACATGCTCGATGGGGCCCTGCACCAGAAGCTCCCCGATCGGTCGACCTATCCCCATCGTCGACAGGGCAATGTGCTGCTCCATTGCCGGGGCGGACGCAGCCGTTCGGTCATCCTCGCGGCGCTCTATATCCATATTCAGATGCCCGGCCGCTTCCCGACACTCGATTCCGCCGTCGACTACTTGCGCCAGGCGCGGGCCTTGCACCCGGATGAATGGTTCGAGACGCCCAAGCCCATGCTGATCGAGGCAGCACGCTTTGCAGCCACATGGATTCAGCGTATTGAACGCGAGAAATACTCTGCGCCGAAGCTTGTTTCGGCAAAGTCCTAAGAAGGCGACAATGACTCAACTGGCGAAAACTGCCGATCACGAAGAATTACACCCGCAGGCCAACCTGCGTTTCTCTGTCGCCTGTGCGGTCGCGCGCGAGGCCGGCGCTTATGCGAAGCGCCGGTTCAACGGGCGTCCCGGGCTCTCCATGCTCAATTTCAAAGGGCATCAGGATTATCTCTCGGCCACCGATGCCGAAGTCGAGCGGTTGATCAAGAATCGGCTTCTGACGAGCTTTCCCGGCGATGCCTTTCTCGGCGAAGAGGGCGGTGGGACCTTCGAGGATCGCGTCTGGGTCGTCGATCCCGTCGATGGCACCGCTAATTTCGTTCGCGGCATCGCGCAGTTCTGCATCTCGATTGCCTATGTGGAGAACAACGAGATCCAGATCGGAATCATCTACGACCCGATGTCCGACGAGCTTTTCGCGTCCTATCGCGGCGGCGGGGCGACGCTGAATGGCGAGCCGATTCGCGTCAGCGGTCTGTCGGATATCCGGTCGGCCTCGATCGAGATCGGCTGGTCAACGCGTCGTCCGCTCGGCGACTACATGGAAGTGGTGGACAGGTTCATGAAGGCTGGCGCCGTGGTGCGCCGTGGAGGGTCCGGTGCACTGGCGCTTGCCTATGTGGCGGCGGGGCGGACCGATGCCTATTGCGAACTCCACATGAATTCGTGGGATGCCCTTGCGGGCCTGCTGCTGATCGAAGAGGCGGGCGGCCGCGTCAACGATTTCCTCGCCCAATCCGGTTTACGGGACGGCAATGTCGTTCTCGGGGGAACGCCTGAGCTGCACGACGAACTCGTGCGCTTTACGGGCATCTCCCTCAAGTGATGCCCTCGTAATCCTCTGTCGAGAGAACTCCCAGGCGTAGCGAAAACCTGCGGGTCTACTGGGCCGCGACATCCGATCAAAGGTGTCGCGGCTTTTTTTCAGCCTTGCATCGGCGGTCGCAATCGCCCATGCCGAACCATCGCTCGCCAGCTTCGGAGACTGCCATGTCCTTTTCAAGCGACCATGCCATCGCCATCGCCGAGATTCTTCGCCGCGCTGCCCACGCTGAAATCCTGCCACGGTTCCGCAATCTCGCGGCCGATGCGATCCGTTATAAAAGTTCGGTGCGCGATCTGGTGACGGATGCCGACGAGGCCGCCGAGCGCGTGATCGAAGCCGAGATCCTGAAGCTTTTTCCGAACGCCATCGTGGTGGGGGAAGAGGCGACGGCGCGCGATCCGTCCCTTCCTCGCAAACTCGACGATGCGGCTCTCGCTTTCATCGTCGATCCGGTGGACGGCACCAAGAATTTTTCATCGGGCTTGCCCTTGTTCGGGTCGATGGTCGCTGTCGCCGTCAAAGGGGAGGCGGTCGCCGGCATCATTCACGATCCCATCGGTGGGGATTGGGCTATCGCCGTGAAAGGCGAAGGGGCCTGGATCGAGCATGCGGATCAT
Organism: Microvirga sp. 2MCAF38; assembly: GCF_052115485.1. Taxonomy (NCBI): domain Bacteria; kingdom Pseudomonadati; phylum Pseudomonadota; class Alphaproteobacteria; order Hyphomicrobiales; family Methylobacteriaceae; genus Microvirga; species Microvirga sp. 2MCAF38. The sequence continues at coordinate 127,658 of NZ_JBFRGU010000003.1, forward strand.
CGCCGGACGGCGCTTCGCGTCAGTGCGCCCGTGCCTGTCTCGGAGATGGAGGGTTGCGTTTCCTGGGCCTACATGTCGGAGCCCCTGCGTTCGGTTTTCCCCGCGCGCTTGCCGCGGGTCGCCATCGCCATGAATTATCGCTGCGCCGCGCACGAATACCGCATGGCTGCGTCGGGCCATTGCCATTTTCTGCTGTACTCGAAAATCATGCCCTGGGATCATGCGGCGGGCCTGCTCCTGTATCGCGAGGCCGGCGGATATTCGGCCCATTTCGACGGCTCGCCTTATCGCCTGACCAATCTCGACGGCGGCCTTCTCTGCGCGCCGGATGTCGCGAGTTGGGAGGCATTGAAGGAGAGCCTTCTCTCTTGAGTGGAAGGCGATCCTAAACGAGCCAGAACGCCTCGTTGCTGAGTTCCGTATTCGGCCCGATGACAGCGAACTTGATTTGGGCTTTCGCGCCCGTCCCGTCGGGATCGTAATAGAGAAGGCCGTTGGCCTTGTCGTAGATGATCCGGCATCATGCGCCTTCGATCCGATCCAGAAAGCATCGCTGCTCAAAGGTCCCCATCAAAAGCAATCGGGCCGACGATAGGCGAGAACAGGTCGCGAAGACGATAGCCCGCCATGCTTGCGTAGATTGGACATTGGCCATCGCGGCATCTCACTCCGACCCGCCTCGGCTGAGGGGACAAGGATCGCGTCTTCCGTTGCGGAAGCTCATAGCGGATCGAAGCCGTGCGTTTCAAGCGTAATGGTCGCGACACGCTAATTGGTTGTCCTTTTAACTGTCCACGGCCAGGACAGTGAGTTGACGGTCTCGTCCGCGTACGGCGTGGGGACCTAGATCGCGGACTGTAAAGCCGGCGGGCAGCTTGATTGCGGCTAGGAGGTCGCTGGAGACGAGGCAGGGTTCGTTGAACGCCTTGCCGAGAGTCTCCAGTCGCGCGGTGACGTTCACCGTGTCGCCGACGTAAGCGATTTTGTGTTTCTCGACCCCGATTTCAGCTGTGACGACGGGGCCGCAATGGACGGCCGCCCGAAAGTGGGGGACGGTTCCGAACCGGGCCCGCCATTCATCGGCATCCCGCTTGATCTGCTGCTGCGCATCGCGAACGCAGCGCAGGCACCTCGCGTCCCGGATGCCCCGTGTCTGCGGCCAGGTGATCATGGCCATGTCGCCGATATAGTCGTCGAGCGATCCATGATTGCGGCGGACGGGCTCTGCCAGAGTTGCAAAGAACGCTCCCAGAAACTCCTGATAGCGCATCGGCCCCATCTGTTCGGCCATGGAGGTCGAGCCGATGAGATCGATGAAAAGAAAGACGCGATCCTCCTGAACCGGCTTGTAATATCGACCGATCAGGAGATTGAAGAACACTTCGCTCCCGACGAGATCCCGCATCCTCAGGATGAAAGCCACGATCGCCGACATGATCAGGGAGTAAGCCAGAATGCGTGGCGTGGGCAGAACCGTTTCCCAGTAGGGATCGTCCATGATGTCCAAGGCGAGAAGACTGCTGCCGGCAATAATGTTTCCGAGAATGATCAGGCAGACATAGATCGAGATCGAACTCAGCGCATAGAGCGGTGCCGAAACCCGCTTCAGGCGCTTTTGCAGCCTCATGAAAAGGTGTCCCCGCTCGAAGCCGAAGAGCAGGAGGGCGGTCACGATGCCGAAAACCGCCCCGATCAGCGGCTTTCCGTTGTGAAAGATGAAGGCGTAAAACGATCCGGCCAACGCGCCGACAAGCGTCGCGAAAACCCAGAATCGAATCTGTCGGCTCATGGATGCGTTTTCACTCCAAAGTGTCCGAAAAGTATGCAGGCTCGGGGCCGCCGGCTTTGCCGGCTCCTCGCTCGTTGTGCCACGGTGCTCTGACAGGCTGGTCGTTTTCATCATGGCGCCTGTAGGAAGCCTAACTGTAGCGGAATTTTGTCGGTGCCGTGCAGAAGCGTGGTCGTGCGCAAAAATGTGATGCTGATAACTGCGATGCCGGGCGTAAGACCACTATGGACATGACGCGACCAATATGAGACCAGTAGGGGGTGAGCGACCCTGGTTTCATCCCCTGTTTCCGGACATTGCAGCAATTGTCCGTGCCTGGAGCCCTTGCCAATGAGGATGGGCTCGGCGCGCGTTCCGGCCGTGCCTGGATCGTCGATGGAGCCACAGGCGTCGCCGGAGCGCACCTCACCTCCGGCCGTACTGATGCCTCTTGGCTGGCCGGTGCTATCGGCGAGGAGCTGGAGGCGGCATCGCCAGAGGACCTGTCGACGCTTTTAACAACGGTGCAGGCTCGAATAGGGACGGCTTTCGCACAGGCAGCGAACGGCGCCGCGCGTGACGAGGAGCATGTCGCTCCCTCGGCTTGTCTCGGTGTCATTCATTGCAAAGAGATCAGGGAAGACGGGTTGTTTACGATCCAGGGCGCGTTCCTCGGAGACGTGGTGGCCCTGGTACCGACCGAAACAGGCGTGCTGCGCTGGACGGACGAGCGGGCAAAGCCCTTCGAGCGACGGACGCTGGCAACCTTGGGTCGTTCTGTCCGGCAGGCCGGCGTGATGCCGGAAGAGACGCGCCAACAAATTCTGGAAAACCGCACAAAGCTCAATAAACCAGACGGCTATTGGGTCGTCCATCCGCTGCGCCCGTGGGCCGGGCAGGAGCTGCGTTTCGAGGCGCAGGTTGCTCCCGGTCAGCCGATTGCTCTGGCGACCGATGGCTTCATGCGTCTCGTCGATGTGTTCGGCATCTATACGGACGAGGCGCTTTATGCTGCTCTGAGCACAGGCCGCGCTCTCGACCTGATGCAGGAACTGCGTGAGCGAGAGCAGCGGGACGATGTGGCGACCGCTTTCCCGCGGGTCAAAGTGCATGACGATGCGACCGTGCTCGTGGTCGTGCCGCATGACAAGTGCAAGGAATCACGAAAAGATCTTTGAGATCAAAGGTTTTTTCGCTGAGGAGAAGACGTCAACAAGTTGAGGGGACGAAAATGAAACTGACGAGAAGAATTCTGGCAGGCGTCGCGATCGGCGGCTATGTCGCTCTGACGGCTGGAGCTGCCTGGGCCAAGACCGAGCTGACCTTCTGGAGCTGGCGCCAGGAAGACAAGGCTTTCTATCAGGACATCATCAAGAAGTTCGAGGCGAAGGAGCCCGAGATCTTGGTGAAGTTCGAGACCTATGCGCCCGAGAACTACCAGACGATCCTGTCGACGGCGCTCGCCGCCGGTCGCGGTCCGGATGTGATCCAGGTTCGCGCCTACGGTAATCTCGAGACGATTGCGACTCCTGGCTATCTGCTGGCGCTCGATCAGCAGAATGCGCCGGAACTGGCGAACTTCCCGGCACCGGCGCTCGCCGCCGAGACGCTGCGCGCGGACGGCAAGGTCTACGCGGTCCCGTTCGCGATGCAGGCTCAGCTCGTCGTCTATAACAAAAAGATCTTCAAGGACGCCGGCTTGAATCCGCCGAAGACCTGGGACGAGCTCGTGACGGTTGCGCAGGCGCTGAAGGCGAAGAACATCGCTCCTTTCGCCAACGGCACAGCGACGGCCTGGCAGAATGAAACCATCATCGGCGGCTTGCTCTCGTCCATGCTCGGCAAGCAGTTCGAAGAGGACATCGTTTCCGGCAAGGCGAACTTCACCGATCCGCGTTTCGTCAACGCCCTCGCCAAGCTGAAGGACATCAGCCAGTATTTCTCGCCGAACTTCACGGGCGTCGACTATCCCTCGTCGCAGCAGTTCTTCGTTGCGGGCCGCGCTGCCATGTTTGCGGGCGGATCGTACGAGGTTGCGAATTTCAAGAGCCAGAATCCCGCGCTCGATCTCGGTGTTTTCCCGGCCCCCGTCCTGAAGGCGGGCGATCAGGCGCTGATCGCCACCTATTATGACGGTGGCTACGCGGTGAACGCCAAGTCCGACAAGAAGGATGCGGCGCTGAAGTTCGTCCGTTTCCTGGCGACTCCCGAATACGGCACGGCCTTCACCAACACGCTGAAGAACCTGTCGCCGATCAAGGGCATCAAGGTTGAAGATGCGATCACCCAGGATGTGGCGAAGCTCGCGGACAATTCCATGTCCTATCTGATGCTGGTTCGCTTCCGTTACCAGGAGCCGAGCGGCTCGGTGCTTCTCCAGGCGAACGTGCAGAAGATGCTCGCCGGCCAGCAGACGCCTGAGCAGGCCGCTGCCGAGATCAACAAGGGCATCGCGACCTACTACAAGCCGTTCCAGAAGTAAGACTTCGACAGGTGGCGGCGGGCTTTGCGTCCGCCGCCATTTTTGAAAGTTCAGCCCATGCCCGTCTCGCCTAAACAGGCCCGCACGCTGAAGCATCGTAGCTGGGTGGCGTTTCTCGTCGTCCCGCCGATCGTCTTCATGACGTTGTTCGTGGTCTATCCGATCCTCTCGGCCTTCGCCTACGCCTTCTATGAATGGCGCGGGTTGGCACGCGGCGAATTCGTGGGGCTGACCAATTTCAAGGATGTACTGTTCGGGCCCGTCATGGGACCCGTCGTGTGGAATGCTTTTCTTCACAACGTCTATGCGCTGATCGCGCTGATGATCATCCAGAACGGCGGGGGCTTCCTGCTCGCATGGCTTCTTTACAAGGAGCCGTTCGGCTTTCGGTTTCACCGGGTGGCCGTGTTCGTGCCTGTCGTGTTGTCGACGATCATCGTCGGCTTCCTCTGGAAGCTTTTTCTCAATCCGAATTTCGGGATCATAAACCAGGCTCTCTATTCGCTTGGTCTTGATGCCCTGGCAAAACCCTGGCTCGGAGATGCGTCTACGGCTCTCGGTGCGCTCATTCTCGCCAACGCCTGGCATTTCGTCGGCTTCCCGGCACTCGTCTATCTCGCCGGCATGCAGCGCATTCCCTCGGAGATCATCGAGGCTGCGCGACTTGACGGCACGAGCGAATGGCAATTGCTGAAGAGCGTCGTGTGGCCGCTCGTGGCGCCGAGCACGACCATTCTGTTTACGCTCTTGTTCATCGGCGCATTCAACTGGTTCGAGATTCCGTATGTGATGGTCGGTCTCGACGGGTCGCCTTATGGAACGACCGATGTTCTCGGCCTCGTGTTCTATCGGACGGCCTTCGGAAACCAGAGCGCCAGCATTCAGAATTTCGGCCAGGGTTCGGCACTCGCGACGCTGCTGTTTCTCTTCATCGTGGTGTTCGCGTCGATGCTCACTCTTTGGCTGCGCCGTCGGGAGATTCAGTTTTGAGCGTCATGGCTTCGCATTCTCCCGCATCGTCGCGGCCTATCTCTTTCGCGTTCCTGGCTCAGATTATTCTGATCATGAACTCGTTCATCATGCTCTATCCGGTTGTCGTGATGGTCCTTTCGGCCTTCAAGACGACGGGCGAGATTTTCGAGCATCCTTTCGCCTTGCCGGACTTCACACAGGTGCAGAATTTCACCCGCGTGCTCGGCGAGACGTCGATGCCGACTTATTTTGTCAACTCGGTCGTCGTGACCGGTATCTCGATCATTCTGATTTTGGTGCTCGGGACCATGGCCGGTTACGCGGTCGCCCGATATGAATCGCGCACGAACACCTTCATTCTGCTGTTCTTCCTCACAGGCCTGATGCTGCCGCTGAAGCTCGCGGTCATTCCGCTCTTCATTCTGCTGCGCGATTTGAGTCTGCTCGACAGCCGTTGGAGCTTGATCGTCACCTACACGGCGATCGGCTTGCCGTCGGCGGTGTTCATCATGGCTGGGTTCCTGCGCTCGCTGCCCTCCGAACTGGAAGATGCGGCGCGTATCGACGGCGCTTCCGAGCCGCGCATCATGTGGTCGGTCATGCTGCCGCTGGCGCGCCCGCCCATGGCGATTGCGGCAATCCAGAACGCGGTGCCGATCTGGAACGACTTCTTCTTCCCGTTGGTGTTCATCCAGTCCGATTCCGCCAAGACCCTTCCGCAGGGCCTGACTTCTTTCATGGGGGAGTACACCACCGATTGGGGCATGCTCTTTGCCGGCCTCACCATAGCGGCGGCTCCCATCACGCTGCTCTATATCGCCCTGTCACGCCAGTTCATTCAGGGCATGACGGCGGGTGCAGTGAAGTAGGAGACGTCAGATGTTGATCTCAAAGGGTACGCTCATCGTTTCCTGCCAGGCTCGCGCCGACAATCCGCTGCACGGGCCGATCTTCATGTCCGCCATGGCCCGCGCCGCTGCTGCAGGCGGGGCGAGCGGCTTTCGTGCGAATGGGGCGGAGGATGTCGCAGCCATCCGCGCCGTCTCGACGCTGCCGATCATCGGCATCTCCAAAGTGTGGGACGATCAATTCCCGGTCTACATCACGCCCAATTTCGAAAGTGCGGCGCAGATCGCTCATGCGGGTGCCGACATCATCGCGCTCGACGCGACGCCGCGCGCACGCAATGGCGAGCCTGTCGAGCGGTTGATCGCGCGCATTCGCAATGAATTGAAGCGCGAGGTCTTCGCCGATATCTCGACACTCGAAGAGGGCAAGGCCGCGCATGCCTATGGCGCGACCTATGTGGCGACGACGCTTGCGGGGTACACGCAAGAGACGGAGGCCTCGAAAGGCGAGGGGCCGGATCTCGACCTTCTCTCCGCGCTTGTCGCCGCAGTGCCGACACCCATTGTCGCGGAAGGGCGGTTCGATACGCCCGAGCTGGTCGCGGAAGGCTTCCGGCGCGGCGCTCACGCAATCGTCGTCGGCACCGCAATCACCAATCCACGTGAAATCACCAGGAAATTCGTTCGCGCGACACCGAAGCGGACGGCATAAGACTTAAGGGTCGGAGAAAGTCATGGCGAATGTATCGATCCGCGACGTCAAGAAGTCGTACGGCACCGTCTCGATCATCAAGGGCGTCAGCGTCGATATTCAAGACGGCGAGTTCGTCATTCTCGTCGGTCCGTCGGGTTGCGGAAAATCGACGCTGCTGCGCATGATCGCGGGCCTTGAGGACATCAACGACGGAACGATCAGTATCGGTTCGCGCGTCGTGAACGATGTCGCTCCGAAGGATCGCGATATCGCCATGGTGTTCCAGAGCTACGCGCTCTATCCGCACATGACGGTGGCCGAGAACATGGCGTTCTCGCTCAAGCTGAAAGGCACGCCGCGGGCGGATCAAAAGAAGCGCGTGGAGGAGGCGGCAGCATCGCTCGGACTGACCCCGCTGCTCGACCGCTATCCTCGCCAGCTTTCCGGCGGCCAGCGCCAGCGCGTCGCCATGGGGCGCGCCATCGTGCGTAATCCGCAGGTGTTCCTTTTCGACGAGCCGCTTTCGAACCTCGATGCCAAGTTGCGCGTGGCCATGCGCGCCGAGATCAAGGAATTGCATCAGCGCCTGAAGACCACGACCGTCTACGTCACTCACGATCAGATCGAAGCCATGACCATGGCCGACAAGATCGTCGTGATGCATGACGGCATCGTCGAACAGATCGGCGCGCCGCTCGAACTTTACGACCGCCCGGCGAACCGCTTCGTCGCCGGTTTCATTGGTTCTCCAGCCATGAATTTCATCGAGGGAACGTTGGCGGAGGGCGGTCTGACCCTTGCCGGTGGCACACATTTACCGCTGAGTTCGCGTCCTTCTTTGGCGAACGGCACGAAGATCGCTTACGGCGTCCGGCCGGAACATCTGCACGTCGTGCCGGCGGGAACGCCGGGCGCAATCCCCGCCACGGTGTCCGTCATCGAGCCGACAGGCTCCGACACGACGCTCATCGTGAAGGTGGAGGGCGGCAACCTCACCGTGGTGCTGCGCGAACGGGTCGATCTCCAGCCGGGGCAGGCCGTCGCCCTCAAACCAGCGGCGCACCAGGGCCATCTGTTCGACGAGGCCGGCGCGCGCATCGGTAGTGACTCAGTTTGATCCGCGCTCTTCCCTCCCCCTTACGGGGAGGGGCAGGGGTGGGGGTTGAAAAGTCAGAGCGTTGCCTGTGATCCGATAAGCAGGAAGGCTGTTACAGCGCCAGACGTCTGAAAGTTTCACCCGGTCGGACCACCCCCACCCTTCATCCCTCCCCGCAAGGGGGAGGGAAAGCCTGTGCCTCATCTTCATCAAACTGAGTCACGACCCACGCATCGCCTCGGTTTGAGGCGAAACAATCCTGTGCAATAACTGTTCTCCCGGCATGCGGGAGGATAGCTATAACGTAAACGTGAAAGCGCCCCTCGCTCGTTCGGGTGTACCCATTTATCCTGGGTTCGAAGCGAGGTCTCGTCGTGCTGATCCGTTATCCGTCTGATATTCCGCCTTCCGAGATTACATCTCGCGATCACTACCTCAGCCGCCGCCAATGGATGGCGGGAGCGGCGGGTCTCGCCCTCGCGGGTCTCTCGGGCCGCGCCGATGCCGCAGCCCTCTCTGCCGTCAAAAGCCCACTTTCGGCGATGGACGAGAAGCTGACGAGCAAAGAGGATGTGACCCGCTACAACAACTACTATGAGTTCGGCGTCGATAAGGCCGATCCGGCCGCGCATGCCCATACGCTGAAAACCACGCCCTGGACGGTCAAGATCGATGGTCTGGTGGGGAAACCTGCCGAGTACGCCCTCGAGGATCTGATCAAGCCTGCGACCCTTGAAGAGCGCATCTATCGCATGCGCTGTGTCGAGGGGTGGTCCATGGTGATCCCCTGGGTCGGCTTCCCGTTGGCGGATCTGATCAAGCGGGTCGAGCCGAAGAGCAACGCCAAGTACCTGGCTTTCGAGACGGTCTATCGCCCGGAAGAGATGGTCGGGCAGCGCGGTCTCCTGCCCGTCCTCAATTGGCCTTACGTCGAGGGCCTGCGGATGGACGAGGCGATGCATCCGCTGGCGCTTCTTGCGGTTGGTCTTTATGGCGAGACGCTGATGAATCAGAACGGCGCGCCGATCCGCCTCGTGGTGCCGTGGAAGTACGGCTTCAAGGGCATCAAGTCGATCACCCGCATCAGCTTCGTGGAGAAAGAACCTGAGACGTCGTGGAGCCAGCAGGCGCCCGGTGAATACGGCTTCTATGCCAATGTGAATCCCGCAGTGGACCATCCGCGCTGGAGTCAGGCGACCGAACGCCGGATCGGGGAGGGCGGTCTCTTCGTGAAGAGACGCCCGACGCTTCCGTTCAATGGCTACGCCGATCAGGTCGCGAGCCTCTATTCCGGCATGGATCTCAGGAAGTTCTATTGATGGCGACCCGCGCTGTGTCGGCCCCCGCTGCAAAACGCTTCCAGGTGCCGAAGATCGCGATCTATATCGTCGGCTTCATACCGGCGGTCTGGCTCTTTTACCGTGGCGTGAACGATCAGCTCGGGGCGGACCCCATGCGCTATCTGGAGCAATCGCTCGGTCTTTGGGCGCTCCGCTTCCTGATTGCGACGCTCACGGTCACGCCGCTAAGACAACTCTTCAATATCAATCTCTTGCGCTATCGCCGTGCGCTCGGCCTGCTCACGTTCTATTACGCCGCGCTCCATCTCACGACTTACCTCGTACTCGATCAGGGCCTGGATGGGGCGGCGATCTGGGCTGACATCGTCAAGCGGCCTTACATCACAATCGGAATGGCGACCTTCCTCATTCTCGTTCCGCTCGCGGTGACGTCGAACAACGCTTCCATCCGCAAGATCGGGGGGCAGGTCTGGGCGCGGCTGCACAAGCTTGTGTACGTGGCCGCAATCGGGGCGGCGCTTCATTTCCTCCTTGTGGTCAAGTCTTGGCCCATGGAGCCGATCGTCTACGCCGCCATCGTCGCCGTTCTTCTCGGCTATCGGCTGTTTCGCTCCTTTAAACGCAAAGCTTCACCGAGGCGGCAGGTTGCCTAGTGTGATCCGGAGGAGCGACCGGTTTCCACTTGTTCTGATCATGCTCTAGGATAGGCTTCCAGAAGCTTGAATTTTTTCGGGAGGTGAACGTGAGAGCAGAGCTATACACGTGGGCCGGCGCAATCGGTTTGGTGCTGGCAACCCTCGTCGGTGTGCCGAAGGCCAACGCGCAGGGGCAGGATGTCGTGATTTTCGCTGCCGCGAGCCTCAAGAACGCGCTCGATGACATCGGTTCAGCCTGGGAGCGCGATACCGGCAAGAAGATTTCGATCTCTTATGCTGCGAGCAACACGCTTGCGAAGCAGATCGAAGCCGGCGCGCCGGCCGATATCTTCTTTTCCGCCGATCTCGATTGGATGGACTACCTCGTCAAGAAGGACTTGATCGAAACCAAGAGCCGTTCGAGCCTTCTCGGCAACCGCATCGTTTTGATCGCGCCGAAGGATTCGAAGGCGAACCTGTCCCTTCAGCCGGGCCTCGATCTCGCCAAGGCTCTCGAAGGCGGCCGCCTGGCCATGGGCAATGTCGATGCGGTTCCGGCCGGGAAATATGGCAAGGCTGCGCTCGAAAAGCTCGGAGCCTGGGACGGCGTGAAGGACAAGGTGGCGCAAGCCGAGAGCGTGAGAGCCGCGTTGCTTCTCGTTTCTCGTGGCGAAGCGCCACTCGGGATCGTCTATCAGACGGATGCTGCGGCCGATCCCAACGTGAAGATCGTGGCGGCGTTTCCCGAGGACAGCTACCCGCCCATCATCTATCCCGTTGCAGTGACGAAGGCATCGAGCAATGCCGATGCGGGCGCGTTCCTGGCCTTCCTGCGCTCCGCCAAGGCGAAGCCGCTTTTCGAGAAGCAGGGTTTCACGTTTTTGGATAAGCCGGCCTCAAGCTCGTGAATTCCTGGCTGTCGCCCGCGGAATGGACCGCAGTTGGTCTAAGTCTCAAGGTATCTCTGGTGGCCATGGCGGCGAGTCTGCTGCCGGGAATCCTTGTCGCCATGGCCTTGGCGCGCGGTCGGTTCTGGGGACGGCAGGCGCTCGATGTTCTGGTGCACCTACCGCTCGTAATGCCGCCGGTGGTGACGGGTTATCTGCTGCTCCTGTGGTTCGGTAAGCGCGGCCCCATCGGTGCGTTTCTCGCCGAGCATTTCGGTCTCGTGTTTGCCTTCCGCTGGACGGGCGCAGCACTTGCCTGCGCGATCATGGCTTTTCCCATGCTCGTGCGCGCCATTCGCCTCTCCATCGAAGCGGTTGACCGGAGGCTCGAGGATGCTGCCGGAACGCTGGGTGCTCATCCTCTTTGGATTTTTCTCTTCGTGACGCTGCCATTGATTCTGCCCGGCATCATTGCCGGAATGGTCCTGTGCTTTGCCAAGGCCATGGGCGAGTTCGGCGCGACGATTACTTTCGTCTCCAATATTCCCGGCGAGACGCAGACGCTCCCCACCGCCATCTACACTTTGACTCAGGTGCCGGGTGGAGAGAGCGGTGCTCTGCGACTGACGCTGGTTTCGATTGCGATCTCAGTCATCGCGCTCCTCGTATCCGAATGGATGGCGCGGCAGGTCCGGCGTAGGATGTCGGCCGCATGATCCTCGACGTCGATATCCGACATGAGCAGGGACCCTTTACGCTTCAGGCGCGGTTTCATTCGACCGGCCGGCTGACCGCAATCTTCGGGCCCTCCGGCTCCGGCAAGACGACGCTTGTCAATGCAATCGGCGGTCTCCTGCGGCCGACATTCGGGCGCATCGTCATCAACGACCGGACGCTGGTCGACACTAAGCGCAATATCTTCATTCCCAAGCACAAGCGGCGCGTGGGATACGTGTTTCAGGAGGGGCGACTTTTCCCCCACATGAGCGTGCGCCAGAACATGCTGTTCGGCCGCTGGTTCACACCGAAAAGAGAACGCATCAGTGACTTCTCGGCAGTGGTCGATCTCCTCGGCATCGCACATCTGCTCGACCGCCGTCCGGCCACGCTGTCCGGCGGCGAGAAGCAGCGTGTCGCCATCGGGCGGGCCCTTCTGGCCGATCCTGCGCTTCTTTTGATGGACGAACCGCTGGCATCACTGGATGACGCGCGAAAGGCCGAAATTTATCCTTATATCGAGCGCCTGCGGGACGAAGGCGGCGTTCCCATTGTCCTTGTCAGTCATTCGGTTGCAGAGATTGCACGGCTGTCGACATCCGTGGTCGTGCTCTCAAACGGGCGTGTCGTGGCGACTGGTGCGCCGTCTGAGATTCTCCAGCGCACGAATCTTCTTACCGAGATGGGTTCGGCCGAAGCGGGGGCTCTGGTCCAGACTCGCGTTCTCGGGCACGACGATTCTTATGGTCTGACGACGCTGCAGACCAAGGCCGGGACGCTGACCGTCCCCCGTCTGAACCTTGCCGTCGATACACTGTTACGCGTCCGGTTGCGCGCCCGCGACATCATGCTCTCGGTAAACGAGCCCGAAGGGTTGAGCGCGCTCAATGTTTTGCCTGCGAGGGTTTTTGCCGTGGGTGTCGCGGACGGGGCCTCCGTCGATGTCACGCTGGATTGCGGCGGGGATATTCTGGTGGCACGCATCACGCGGAAATCCGTCGAACGCCTGAACCTGGCCCCCGGCAAGGCGCTCTACGCCATCATCAAAAGTGTCGCATTCGATGCGGAAACCCTCGCAGCCGTGCCGCTTGTGAATTCTCGGCGCGAGGACTGAATCATATGTTGCGGACTTGCGCCCAGGCTGGCGCGGTGTAGCTTCAGCCGACCTTTCCCCTCATTTTTGAGAGAGATGACAATGAACGATCACGTCCAGAACCGGAAAACGGCGCTATCCCATGTCGAGCGCCTTGATCGGCTGGCGGAAGTCGCCGTGCGCGTCGGCCTTGGCCTGAAGCCTGGCCAGGAGGTCGTTCTGACGGCGCCGCTCGATGCTGTGCCGCTGGCCCGCCGGATCACGGAACATGCCTACAGGGCGGGGGCCTCGCTTGTGACGACCCTGTTTACCGACGAGGAGGCGACGCTCATCCGCTTCCGCAATGGCCGTCCCGAGAGCTTCGATACAGCAGCCGGTTGGCTCTATGAGGGCATGGCGGCCGCCTACAAAAATGGTGCGGCGCGCCTTGCCATTCTGGGCGAAGATCCTTCCCTGCTTGCCAATGAAGACCCCGAGAACGTCTCGCGCGCCAATCGCGCTCGCTCCAAGGCCTATATGCCGGCCCTTAACCTGATCGCCGGGTTCGACACCAACTGGTCCATCGTGTCAGCAGCAACCCCGGCTTGGGCCAAGGCCATGTTTCCGAACGACGCGGAAGAAATCGCGGTTGCGAAATTATGGGACGCGATTTTTGCCGCCTCGCGGATCGATACGCCGGATCCGATCGCAGCCTGGGCCGAGCACAATGCCAATCTTCAGAAGCGCACACGCTTCCTGAACGAGAAGAATTATGCCGCTCTCCACTTCCGTGGTCCGGGCACGGATCTGCGCGTCGGCCTTGCCGATGGGCACGAGTGGAATGGCGGCTCGACCAGGGCGAAGAACGGCATTGTCTGTAATGCCAATATTCCCACCGAGGAGGTCTTCACGACCCCGCACAAGGACCGGGTGGATGGCACGGTCACGAGTACCAAGCCGCTTTCCTACCAAGGCACCCTGATCCAGGACATTCAGGTGAAATTCGAGGGCGGTCGGATTGTCGAGAGCAAGGCGAGGACCGGCGAAGCGGTCCTCGGCAAGGTACTCGAGACGGATGAGGGCGCGCGCTGCCTCGGCGAAGTGGCGCTCGTGCCGCATTCCTCGCCGATCTCGAAGAGTGGCCTTCTCTTCTTCAACACGCTGTTCGACGAAAATGCCTCGAGCCATATCGCGCTCGGGCAGGCTTACAGCAAATGCATCGTCGGCGGCGGCGCGATGAGCGAGGACGAGCTTGCCGCACGGGGCGCCAACAAGAGCCTCATCCACATCGATTGGATGATCGGCTCCGATCAGGTCGATGTGGACGGCATCACCTCGGACGGCCGCGCGGAGCCTCTGATGCGCAAGGGCGAATGGGTTTCATCGTAATATCGTAGCTTTTCGAGGAGGCGCGTTTTTGACCGTTTGCCACAGGTCAGCCGCCTCCTCTTTATGCAAACCAGACTTGACGTTCTGAGGTTCGCGAGGTTGTTGGTAGAGGTCTTAAAGAGGTACTAGAATGCCGCCCCGTCACGGGAATGATTTTTCATGAGCAGTGCAACGATGTCGAAGTCAGCGGATTCCGGTTCCGGAACGTCTGGCGGTTCTCTTCTTTCTGTCCGTTCTCTTTCCGTGGATTTCGGCAGCTTTCGCGCTGTCAACGAGGTCAGCTTCGACGTTCAGCCGGGCAAGACCCTCGCCATCGTTGGCGAATCCGGCTCGGGCAAATCCGTGACGTCCCTCGCGATTATGCGACTGACCGATTACACGGGCGGCCGGATCGTCGGCGGGGAAGTGCTGTTCCGCCCTGCATCCGGCGAAGCGCTCGACCTCGTGAAGGCCTCCGACGACAAGCTCCGGCAGATTCGCGGCAACGAGATCGCGATGATCTTTCAGGAGCCGATGACATCGCTCAATCCGGTTTTCACGATTGGAAATCAGATTGCCGAGACGCTGATCCTTCATGAGAGCTTGAACCAGCGTGATGCGCGCCTGCGCGCCAAGGAACTGCTCCAGAAGGTGCGGCTGCCTGACGCCGATCGTCTGCTCGACCGCTATCCGCATCAATTGTCGGGTGGCATGCGCCAGCGCGTGATGATCGCCATGGCGCTCGCCTGCCGTCCCAAGCTTCTGATCGCCGATGAGCCGACGACGGCGCTCGACGTGACGATCCAGGCGCAGATCCTCAACATCATTCGCGATCTTCAAGCGGAGATGGGCACCGCCGTCATCTTCATCACGCATGACATGGGCGTCGTCGCCGAAATGGCCGACGATGTCGTGGTGATGTGGAAGGGCAATAAGGTCGAGCAGGCGCCTGTGCGCGAAATCTTCGCCGCACCGAAGCATCCTTATACCCGCGCGTTGCTTTCCGCCGTGCCCCGTCTCGGCAGCCTGAAGGGCGAGCCCTTCCCGAAGCGCACGCCCGTCACCGTCATGGATGGCGGCGAGCCGAAGCAGGTCGGCGAAGTGCATGTGCAGGACACGGCGAATTACGCCAAGCCGATCCTTGAAGTCGAAAAGCTCACGACGCGTTTCGATGTGGGCAAAACCTTCCTCGGCCGCGTGACGCACCGCGTGCATGCGGTGGAAGAGGTGAGCTTCGATATCTATCCTGGCGAGACGCTGGCGCTGGTCGGTGAATCCGGCAGCGGGAAATCCACCATCGGGCGCACGCTGCAACAGCTCATCGAGCCAACCAGCGGCACGGTGCGCTTCGACGGGCGCGACATGAACGCCATGAGCCATTCGGAGCGGCGGCATTTGCGTCAGGAGATCCAATATATCTTCCAGGATCCCTTTGCCTCGCTCGATCCGCGTCACACGGTCGGTTACAGCATCGCGGAGCCCATCGTCGTTCACGGTCTCATCAAGGATCGCAAGGCGATTGACCGGCGCGTGCAGGAGCTCTTGGAGCAGGTCGGCCTTCAGCCGCAACACGCCAAGCGCTACCCGCACGAATTCTCCGGCGGGCAGCGCCAGCGCGTTTGCATCGCGCGTGCTTTGGCGAGCGATCCGAAACTGATCATCGCGGATGAATCCGTGTCGGCGCTCGACGTGTCCATCCAGGCGCAGATCGTCAATCTGTTGATGGAGTTGCAGGCGAAGCGCGGCCTGTCCTATCTCTTCATCACGCACGACATGGCGGTGGTGGAAAAGATCAGCCACCGCGTGGCGGTCATGTATCTCGGCCAGATCGTGGAAATCGGCACGCGGCGCGCGGTGTTCGAGAATCCGCAGCATTCCTATACGCGCAAGCTGCTCTCCGCGGTGCCGATTGCCGATCCGCGGCGAGAGCGCGCGAAGATGCGCATCGAAGGCGAGATCCCGAGCCCTGTCCGTGCGGTCGGGCAGGAGCCTGCCATCCATCGCATGCAGGAAGTCGAGCCCGGGCATTGGGTCGCGCTTGAGGCGGACACCGTGCGTGGGGCAGCCTAGAGCATGATCAGGACAAGTGGAAACCGGTTGTTCGCCCGGATCATGCGAATTTAAAAACGATAGAGCATGATCGGGACAAGTGGAAAACCCTTTGTCCATCTAGATCTTGCGAAACAAAAAAATGCGAGTTTGATCATGTTCCAAAGAGGCATGACCGAATTCTAAAGTTTCTTCAGAGGGGAAAAGAAGATGAAATTTTCAAAGCTTTTGATGGCGGCGGGGCTCACTGCCGCTGCCGTTGCTGGGCCGCTCGCGAGTCATAGTGCGCAGGCTGCCGGAACGATCACGGTCGCTATTGCCATCGACCCGGGCAGCTGGGACCCCATCGACACTTTCGTGGTGCCGTGGGGATCGGTGGGCAGCAACATCTATGACGGCCTGACCTCACGCGGGCCGGACATGAAGTTGCAGCCGGGCCTCGCCACGAGCTGGGAATTGCTCGACAACAATGCGCGCATCCGCTTCAAGCTGCGCCAGAACGTGAAGTTCCACAACGGCGAGCCTTTCAATGCGGCGGCTGTGAAGTTCACCTTCGACCGCCTGCTCGGAGACGAGGGCAAGAAGGGACCGCAACAATCGAACTACAACACCATCGATCACGTCGAAATCGTGGACGACAATACTGTCGACTTCATCATGAAGCAGCCGGATCCGGTGCTGCTCACCAAGCTCGCCGGCTACGGCGGCATGATCGTTCCGCCGAAATACATTCAGGAAAAGGGTGACGAATATTTCAACACCCATCCCGTTGGCACAGGCCCGTTCAAGTTCGTGGAATACACGCCGAAGGTGAGCCTGACGCTTGAAGCGTTCCCTGAACATTGGGGCGGCGCGCCGAAACTCGACAAGGTGGTCTACCGCATCATCGCGGAAGCCAACACGCAGGTCGCCGAACTTCAGGCAGGCCGTGTCGATATCGCGAATCTCGTTCCGTTCGGCCTTGCGCCGACCATCGAGAAAAGCGCCAATCTCAACCTCGTCAGCATCACCGGCCCGACAGTGGTGGCGCTGCGTCTCAACACCAAGAACGGCATCACGAAGGATGTGAACGTTCGCAAGGCGCTGATCATGGGCATCGACCGTGATGCGATCATCAAGGCGGTACTGCTCGGCCACGCGAAGCCGATTGCGAGCTTCCAGTCCGATCTCTCCTTCGGTTACGATCCCAACCAGAAGCCGCTACCCTTCGATATCGCGAAGGCCAAGCAGTTGCTGCAGCAGGCGGGTGTTCCCGCCGGTTCGACGGTGAAGCTCGACTTCCGCGGCCCGGACGCCACGTTCCGTGAAGTCGCTCAGGCCTCGGCGGGTTTCCTGCAGGCGCTCGGCTTGAAGGTGTCGTTGCAGCCCTATGAGACGCCGGTGCTGCTCAACGACATCATCCCGAACGGCAAGACCGGCGAGGGCTGGCAGAACGCCTGGGGCGGTTGGACCTTCGACTACGACAACACCGCTTACCTGATGTATCACACAGGCGAGAAGTGGAACCCGTACGGCGAAGACAAGAAGCTCGATGCGATGCTGGAGAAGCAGCGCAGCATCTACGACGTGAAGGCGCGTGAGAAGCTTCTGCAAGATATCGCGCATTACGTGGCCGATGAAGCTCTCGAAATTCCGCTCTACAACGAGAACACGATCATGGGCGTGAACAAGCGGGTGAAGAACCTGGTCCCGCCTGCGGATCGCCGCTTCCGCTTCACCGACGTGACGGTGGACTAAGCGTTTCTCAATCGAGCCCGACCATGTTGAAGCGTGGTCGGGCTTTCGTTTTTATTTCGCACGGCCTTCTCGAAGGTTGTGCACTAGCGTGAAAGAGCAGGGCCACGAACAATGGCTGGCTTTATCCTCAAGCGGCTGCTGCAAGCCGTTTTCGTGGTTCTCGCGGTCACTCTCATCGTCTCCTTCGCGATCAGATTGTCCGGCGATCCGGCGATCATGCTGACCGGCGCGGGCAGCGTGACAGAGCAGGACCTGAAAAATATTCGACAGGCCCTCGGCCTCGAGCGCCCGTTCTATGTACAGTATCTCAGCTTTCTTCAAGGCATTGTCGTCGGCGATTTCGGCCGCAGCTTCATGGGCGGTACGCCCGTGTCGAAGCTGATCGGGCAGGCGCTCCCCGCGACGCTTCTTCTCGCCTTTGCGTCTCTTCTGACGTCCATCGCTTTTTCGGTTCCGCTCGGCATCTATGCCGCCGTCAAGCGCGGAAAGTTCGCCGATCAGTGCATCCGCATTCTCTCGCTGGTCGGATTGTCGTTCCCGAACTTCTGGCTTGCGATCATGATGGTTCTGTTCTTCGCCATCTTCCTCGGCTGGCTGCCGCCGAGCGGCATGGAAGGGCCGGAGAGTTTCGTCATGCCCGCCTTGACCATGGCGATCATTCTCACCGCCACCAATGTGCGCCTCGTGCGAACCTCGATGCTGGAAACGTTGTCCCAGCAATACATCATGGTGGCCCGCTCGAAGGGCTTGCGCGACAAGGTCGTTCTCTACAAGCACGCCCTGCGCAATTCCGCGATCCCGCTCGTCACCTATGTCGGCATCCAGTTCGGCAACCTCATCGGCAGCATCGTGATCATCGAGCGGGTCTTCAACTGGCCGGGCATGGGAACACTCGCGTTCGATGCCATTTCGGCGCGCGATTATCCCGTGCTGCAAGGCAGCATTACCGTGCTCGCTCTCCTCATCGTGTTCATCAATCTCATGGTCGATATCGCCTATGGCCTGATCGATCCCCGCATCCGGACGGAGTAAGGCTCATGGCGACGGCTCAGGCAGCCCCTTCTCGCTTCCGGCATTTCCGCTCTCTCGAACTCGTCGTGGGAGTCTTTCTCATCGGCGTCATCACGCTCTCGGTGCTCTTTTCGGGCATTCTGTTTCCCGATGGTGGCGAGAGCATGGATCTCATGGCGCGTCTTGTGCCGCCGTTCCAGAGCCTCGCGCATCCCTTGGGCACCGATCCGCTGGGGCGAGATGTGCTCGCCCGTGTCGTCGTCGGTGGCAAGATTTCGCTCACCGTGGGTGTGCTGTCGGTTCTTGGCGCGGTCACTGTCGGCACATTGATGGGGTTGATCGCCGGGTATTATCGCGGTGTGGCGGAAATGTTCCTGATGCGCTTTGCCGATATTCAGCTTGCATTGCCCTTCATTCTCGTCGCGATCATGTTCATCGCGATCCTCGGTGCCGGCATCGACAAGGTGATCTTTTTCATGATCGTCGCGTATTGGGTGCATTATGCCCGCGTCGTGCGCGGGTCTGTGCTGGCGCTGCGGGAGCGGGAATTCATCCTGTCGGCGCGGGCCATCGGCGTCAGCGATTGGCGCATCATCTTCACGCATATTCTGCCGAACGTGCTCGGCCCCATCGTCATTCTGATGACGCTGCACGTCGCCAACAACATCCTGCTCGAAAGCAGCCTCACCTTCATCGGCCTCGGTGTCGATCCGCTGATTCCGAGCTGGGGCGGCATGCTGGCCGATGGACGGACCTATCTTCAATCCGCGTGGTGGGTCAGCGTGTTTCCGGGGCTCGCCATCATGCTCACCGTGCTCGGCCTCAACCTTCTGGGCGACTGGCTGCGCGACTATCTCGATCCCACAGGACAAACCTCACGATGACCGTCTTGCTCGATGCGCGCATTCCCAGAACGCTTGATGCCCTCGTGCGCCATTGGGGCGACGGTACTCATCGCGGCGCGCACATCGAGGCGTGGCTCTTCGAGGATGAGAAGGCACGACGGCAGGCTGAAGCCACCCTCGCCAAAGCAGGCGTCACCGCAAAGCTGCGAAGTGCCTACAAGCCTCTGATCCATGCTTTTCTCGAAGAGATCGATCTCACCGATGCGCGGCGTGTCGAGATGCGTTACCCCGTGCATTCTGAGGCTCTGCCGCTGCGGTTCCTCTCCGAGGCTTATCCTCTGGCGGCGCTGCTCGATGGTCTCGACATTGAGTTCGTGGCGGGAGAGGCGGATTTCACCTATCGGGTGCGCGTGGAATATGCCGACGGGCGTGTCGCCGAACATTCCGTTTTCGCGCCGAACCGCCTGCGCAAGAACCATATCGAGGAAACCGACCTGACGCCGACAGGCTGGCTCAAGATATCCGGCACCGAGCATGACGAAGCGCTCGTCACGGAAATCGAAACGGTTTTCGACAAGGCCATGAGCGCGATTGCCACGCATCGCTGGCCGAACAAAGAGCCTTTCGCCGAGACAATCGCCATCGATGTTCTCATCGCCGGGATCGAGCGTCCTCTTCCTTATGACGACGAGGTCATGAGCACCCGCGAGGCGCTGCATGAGGATTTCTATTTCTCCCTGATCGAGTATTTCAAGCGTCTCAGCGGACGCCCGCATGATGATCGAGGTGTTCAGCCCGGACAGATCGTGCCCGATATCCGAGCCGGGGAGGGGGATGCCCTGGTGCGCGTGTCGCTACGCCCGTTCACGCGTCCGCAGGACCCGGTTCGGGCCGAAGTCGAAATCGAAATTGCCGACCGTGCGCCTGGGCTCGCGCAGATGCATCGCGAATTGGCGGCGCTTCCCGGTGTGGCGTTCGAAGGTCAGTCCCGTGAGGGACGCCCCGTGCGCGGAATCTACCGTGCGGGCTCCCGCCCTGCGGTTCTCGTCAGCGGCGGGCAGCATCCGAATGAAACGACCGGTGTCGTCGGTGCGCTTCGCGCGGTTCGCAAGCTGCTGGCGAAGCCTGAATCCAACATCGCCTACATCCCGATCGAAAATCCGGACGGCTACGCACTTCATGGCCGTCTGTGCGAGGCCAATCCGCGCCACATGCATCATGCCGCGCGTTACACGTCGCTCGGCAGCGATGTGGAATACGATCACGGAATGCCTTTCTACGAAAAAGGCGCGCGGATGCAGGCGCTGGAGATGTCCGGCGCTCAACTGCATGTCAATCTCCACGGCTACCCGGCGCATGAATGGACGCGGCCGCTGACGGGCTATCTTCCGCGCGGGTTCGAACTCTGGACCATTCCGAAAGGGTTCTTCGTGATCGTGCGATATCACCCATCATGGGCCGATCAGGCGCGAACCCTGGCGGAGCGGGTAACGGCAGAACTTGCGCGTATTCCCGGATTGCCGGAATTCAACCGTCGACAGATCGAGATCTGCTCGATCCATACGGGCGGCATGCCGTACGAGATCATCAATCACGTGCCGTGCCTCCTCACACCGGCGGATCGGCACCCCACGCCACTGACGCTCATCACGGAATTTCCCGATGAGACGATCTATGGCAAAGCGTTTCAATTCGGGCATGATGTGCAGATGACGACGGTCCTCGCTGCCGAGGAAGCGTTCGCGTCGATGATGGGAGGAGTGGCATGAGCCAGGTCGCAATCGTTACCGCCGCCAGCAAAGGCATGGGCGCCGCCATCGCTCGCGAATTGCACGCGCGGGGTTATCGCGTGGCGCTTCTCGCGCGCTCGGCGGGCATTCAGGATCTCGCCCGTGAACTCGACGGTCTCGCCGTCGAAGGCTCGGTCACGGAACCGGCCGATCTCGAAAAGCTCGTGTCTGCGACGCTCGACCGCTACGGACGTATCGATGCAGTGGTGAACCATACC
This sequence comes from Microvirga sp. 2MCAF38, assembly GCF_052115485.1. Classification (NCBI taxonomy): domain Bacteria; kingdom Pseudomonadati; phylum Pseudomonadota; class Alphaproteobacteria; order Hyphomicrobiales; family Methylobacteriaceae; genus Microvirga; species Microvirga sp. 2MCAF38. The sequence continues at coordinate 149,148 of NZ_JBFRGU010000003.1, forward strand.
GGCCACCCGCCGAAGGGCGAGCTACTCGCCATTCCCGACAGCGATTGGCATCTCGGTCTCGACGTGGTGCTGATGAACGTGGTGCGCATGTCGCGCCTCGTCACGCCCATCATGGAGAAGGCGGGGAAGGGCGCCATCGTCAACATTTCGAGCTTTGCCGCCTTCGAACCCGACCCGGATTTTCCGGTTTCCGCCGCCCTGCGCACAGCGCTTTCCGCCTTCACGAAGCTCTACGCGGATCGCTATGCCAAGGCCGGTATTCGCATGAACAACATCCTGCCCGGCTTCATCGACAGCCTGCCGGAAAAGGCCGAGCGCACCGCGCGCATTCCCATGGGGCGCTATGGGACTGTGGCGGAAGTGGCGAAGACGACGGCTTTCCTGTTGTCGGACGATGCGGGCTACATCACCGGCCAGAACATCATGGTCGATGGCGGCTTGGTGAAAGGGCTTTAAAAGCCCGGAATGACGGCGGAGCGTGTTCGCCCCAGGCGCACTCTTACCGTCATCCCGGACGCCGCAAGGCGATCCGGGATCGCGAGCCGCGTCAGGCGCCATCTCGTCCGGCGATCCCGGGTTCTGCTGGCGTGGCCCCGGGATGACGGCGACCGCCTTGCCGGTGGGGGCTGCCCCTGCTAACTGACGCGCAACCGATTTTCGCTCCTTCAGCAGGACTTTGCCCGTGTCCCGTCAGTTCATTTACCACATGCGTGGCCTCACCAAGACCTATTCCAGCGGGAAGAAGGTTTTGGACAACGTCCATCTCTCCTTCTACCCCGATGCAAAGATCGGCGTACTCGGTGTCAACGGCGCCGGTAAATCGACCCTTCTGCGCATCATGGCCGGCATCGACACCGATTGGGCCGGTGAGGGTTGGGTCGCGGAAGGCGCGCGCGTCGGCTACCTGCCGCAGGAGCCGCAGCTCGACCCGACGAAGAATGTGCGTGAGAACGTGCTGGAAGGTGTCGCCCCGCAGCGCGCGATCCTCGACCGCTACAACGAACTCGCCATGAACTACTCGGAAGAGACGGCGGACGAGATGACCCGCCTTCAGGACGAGATCGAGGCGAAGGGCCTTTGGGATCTCGATTCGAAGGTCGATCAAGCCATGGATGCGCTGCGCTGCCCGCCGGACGATTGGGCTGTCGACAAGCTTTCGGGCGGTGAGCGCCGCCGCGTGGCGCTCTGCAAGCTCCTGCTCGAACAGCCGGAACTGCTGCTCCTCGATGAGCCGACCAACCACCTGGACGCCGAGACGACCGGCTGGCTCGAAGGGCATCTTCGCACCTATCCCGGCGCGATCCTGATCGTCACCCACGACCGTTACTTCCTCGACAATGTCACCGGCTGGATTCTCGAACTCGACCGTGGCCGCGGCATTCCCTACGAGGGCAACTACTCCTCGTGGCTGGAGCAGAAGCAGAAGCGTCTTGAACAGGAAGGCCGCGAGGAAGAGTCGCGCCAGCGCACCATCGAGCGCGAGCGTGAATGGGTCTCTGCCTCGCCGAAGGCACGCCAGGCCAAGTCCAAGGCCCGTATCTCGCGCTATGAGGACCTCGTCGCCAAGGCGAACGACAAGGCTCCGACGACCGCGCAGATCATCATTCCGATTGCCGAGCGCCTCGGCAACAATGTCATCGAGTTTGATGGTCTCAAGAAGGCTTTCGGAGACAAGCTTCTCATCGACGGCTTGTCCTTCAAGCTTCCGCCCGGCGGCATCGTCGGCATCATCGGACCGAACGGCGCCGGTAAGACGACGCTCTTCCGCATGATCACGGGCCAGGAACAGCCGGATGAAGGCTCTATCCATGTAGGCGAGAGCGTGAAGCTCGGCTACGTCGACCAGAGCCGTGACTCGCTCGACGCCAACAAGACGCTCTACGAGGAAATCTCGGGCGGCAATGAAATCCTTTATCTCGGCAAGCGCGAGATCAATGCCCGCGCCTATTGCGGGGCGTTCAACTTCAAGGGCTCCGACCAGCAGAAGAAGGTCGGTGTACTCTCGGGCGGTGAGCGCAACCGCGTTCACCTCGCGAAGATCCTGAAGTCGGGCTCGAACGTCCTTCTCCTCGACGAACCGACCAACGATCTCGACGTTGATACTCTGCGCGCACTCGAAGAGGCTCTGGAGGATTACGCGGGCTGCGCGGTCATCATCAGCCACGATCGCTGGTTCCTCGACCGCATCGCCACGCACATCCTCGCCTTCGAGGGTGACAGCCATGTGGAGTGGTTCGAAGGCAACTTTGCGGATTACGAGGAAGACAAGAAGCGTCGCCTCGGTGTGGATTCCACCATTCCGCACCGCATCAAGTACAAGAAGTTCTCGCGCTAAGGATAAATATGGGCACCTGGCTCGTCACAGGCATCGGACGCGGGATTGGCCGGGAGCTGACCCGCATCCTGTTGTCCCGTGGCGACCGGGTGATCGGGACGCTTCGCGACCGGAGCGGCTTACCGGCTGAACTCCAGGCCCAAGAGGCGGCCGGCCGCCTTCGGGTGCTGACGATGGACGTTCGCGATGGCGCGTCCGTCACGGCGGCTGCTGCAGCTGCCGATGAGCCTATCGATGTTCTCGTCAACAATGCCGGGATCATCGGGCCGGAGCGTCAATCGAGCCTCGACACGGACTTTGAGGGTTTCATCGAGACGCTTCAGGTCAACACGCTTGCGCCTTTGCGGGTCGCGCAGGCCTTCCTGCCGCATCTACGGCGTTCGCCAAACGCGAAGATCGTGACGATCTCCAGCCGCATGGGATCGCTCTCATACGCAAAGTCGGACCGGATTGCCTATCGCGCGTCGAAGGCGGCGGTGAACAAGGTGATGCAGGGGCTCTCGACCGATCTACAGGGGGAGGGGATCCCGGTCATCATGGTCCATCCCGGCTGGGTGCGCACCGATATGGGCGGTTCTGGCGCCGATATCTCCGTCGAGCAAAGCGCGGCCGGGATTGTAGCGTTGATCGGCCGTCTTTCCGTCAAGGATACCGGCGGGTTCTTCGATTGGCAGGGCGAGCGAGTGGCGTTCTAGCTGATTTCCTGTTCTTTCATCGGAGGGAGTTGGTTTGCTGTTACAAACCGTGTATGACCCTTGAGGCACTGAACAAGTGCCAAGAGATGAACGTGTCCGCAGATAGAATTTCGAATTTCCAGTCCGTATCGACCCCTGAAGAAGCCGTCGAGCGCCTCATCCATCTTCACGACGCCGCCATCGAGGCGCAGCGTCATGCTCTCGAAACCTTCTTCACCACAGGCATCGCCCCGACCCCGAGCGAGCGAGCCCGGTTCCGCTATCCCGAGCTGCGGGTCACTCACCGTTCCACCGCGGTTCCCCCTGTCAAGCAACGTGCTTATGCCAAGTTCCAGGGCCCCGGCGTCTACGCGACGACCGTGACCCAGCCCGCGTTCTTCAAAGGCTACCTGCTCGAACAGCTGAATTATCTCACCCGGGACTTCGACGCGACCATCGAGGTCGGCGTCAGCGATCAGGAAATTCCCTACCCTTACGTTTTCGAACGTGGCGACGAGCTCGGGCGCGGCGCGCATTCCGCTGCCGAACTCGCCCAGCATTTTCCGACGCCGCTTTTGGCGAAGGTTGGTGACGAGATCGCCGACGGCACCTGGATCTTCCGCGACGGAGAGCCGCGCCCACTCTCGCTCTTCGATGCGGCGCGGGTCGATTACTCCCTTCGGCGTCTCGTGCACTATACGGGCACCGACTGGCGCTCGATCCAGCCCTGGATCCTTCTCACCAACTATCACCGTTATGTGGACCAGTTCATCCGCTGGGCCGTTGGAGTGTTGGGCGCCCCGGACAGCCCTTTCCAGAAGCTCGTGCTTCCGGGTGGGATCACCATCGAGCGCGGGCTCGACGAGGCCGCGGTCGCGGAGCTCATCGGCTCGTCGCCCTGGCACCGGTTCCAGATGCCGGCCTACCATCTCATCCGCAAGGACGGGCAGGGCGTCACCCTGGTCAATATCGGCGTCGGCCCCTCGAACGCGAAGAACATCACCGATCACCTGGCGGTCATACGCCCCCATTGCTGGCTCATGGTCGGCCATTGCGGGGGCTTGCGCCAGTCGCAGACCATCGGCGATTACGTGCTCGCTCACGGCTATCTGCGTCGTGACCGCATTCTCGACGACATGGTGCCCCCGGAGATCCCGATCCCGGCGCTTGCCGAGGTGCAGCTGGCGATGCAGGAGGCCGCGGCGCAAGTCACAGGCGAGCGCGGTGACGCCCTGAAGCGGCGTCTGCGCACAGGAACCGTGGTGACCTATGACGACCGTAACTGGGAACTTCGCTGGACTCAGGAACGACGCCAGATCAACCTGTCGCGCGCTATTGCGGTCGACATGGAAAGCGGCACAATCGCCGCTCAAGGGTATCGTCTGCGCGTTCCCTACGGCACGTTGCTCTGCGTTTCCGACAAGCCGCTCCACGGCGAGATCAAGCTGCCGGGTGCGGCCAATGCCTTCTACGAGCGCGCGGTGAGCGAACATCTAATGATCGGCATCGGCGCACTCGACATCCTGCGCGATCAGCGCTCGTCGCTCCATTCGCGCAAGCTGCGCAGCTTCGACGAACCGCCTTTCCGGTAAGGCCCCGCAATCAAACCCGAGCAATAGGATCGGACTGTCGCGCCGTACATCGGCGCGACATAGCTGATCGAAAGGCGGCGTGAAACCTCGGGGCTGTTGCTCGGCCTTATCGGCGTGTGATCAGAGCCGATACGCGGTTGGCGCGAGGATACGAAAAACTCGATCCACCACAAGCAGCGTGGGGTGCTCGCTCTGTCAGCGCGCCTGCGTCCCGCTCATCGCCTGACGGATCAGAGCGACGACGATTGTGATGATCGCGCCGCTGACACCTCCGCCCGCGAACTGGGTGATGAGGGAACTGATATCCATCCCGCCCATGGTTGTTGCCGCCGTCGTGGCGCCACCTGTCAGCAGCATGTTCAGCAACTGTCCGCCGCCGGCGCCGCCGATGGCACCCGCGATGGTATTGCCGACCGGGCCGAGGTCGAGCCGGTCGGAGACATTGCCGACGATGTTTCCGCCGACAGCGCCGGAGATAAGCTGAATAATGAGATTAAGCAGGGCCGTACTCATGGTGACATCCTTCCTGTCAAGGATCGTCCAAGTCCCCACCACGTTCTCACGAAACTGTTCGCCGCCAATCCCTGGTCTGGGATTGGGCCGTCCGTGAGTGAAAGCCATAGTTTGCGAAGGCTCTCTCCTCCGGGAGGGATCACAAACCCGGCTATGTAAATATGGCACATTTTCTCTATTTGTTCTATTTTTAAGTGCAGAAATATCGGCTTTTGCCTTTTGTGCGGGTGACAACCCGACATGACACATTCCCGTCAAACCGACGCATATGAAAAAGCACCGCTACGCTTGCCGTTTCGTCAAAACGGATATAAACATATCTTTATATGTGAGAGCGTATTTTGCGATGGCCGAAAAAGCTGCCCCATCCCTTGACCTGACTTTGAGCATCCTGCGGGCTGCCGCCGAGGAGACACGTCTTCGTATCCTGGCGCTTCTGATCGAGGGCGAGCTTTCGGTGTCCGATCTCACGGACATTCTAGGGCAGTCCCAGCCCCGTATTTCCCGCCATCTCAAGCTTCTGGTCGAGGCCGGCCTCGTCGAGAGGCACCGCGAGGGCGCCTGGGCCTTCTTCCGTCTGACCGACCGCAGTGCGGCGATGCGCATCCTGCGTCCGATGCTGGAAGGGCTCGACCGCTCGGATCCGCAATTGCTCGACGATCAAACCCGCCTTGCCGCTGTTCGCGGTCAGCGCGCCCAGGCAGCTCTGGCCTTTTTCTCGCGACTTGCGCCCGAATGGGATCACCTGCGCACCCTCCACGCGCCGGAAACAGTCGTTGAAGACGCGGTGTTGGAGGCGCTGGGTCCGAAGCCGATCCGCAATCTGCTCGATCTCGGGACTGGCACCGGGCGCATGCTGCAATTGCTCGCGCCGCGCGCGTCGCGCGTTGTCGGGCTCGATGCCAGCCACGCGATGCTGTCCGTCGCACGCGCCAATCTCGAGCGGGCGGGATTGACGCGGATCGAGCTGCGGCAGGGCGATATCTATGCGCCGCCGTTCCCGCGCGACACCTTCGATCTCGTCATCGTCCATCAGGTTCTGCACTATCTCGACGATCCCGGCCGCGCGATCCGCGAGGCTGCGCGCCTGCTCGCGCCTGGTGGACGTATTCTCATCGTCGATTTCGCGCCGCATAACCTCGAATTCTTGCGTGAGGCGCAGGCCCATCGCCGCCTCGGCTTCGCGCCTGAGCAGATGACGAGCTGGCTGGAGGAAGCCGGCCTCGATTGTGCGCTCAACAAAAATATCGCTCCGCCTAAGAAGGGAGACGATCAGCTCACTGTCTCCCTCTGGGTCGGACAAGACCGACGCATCGTTTCCGATTGGCCTTTGGCCGAAACCGACAGAGAGGTTGCCTGATGTCGCCCCTTACCTTTCGCGCCAGTCGGCAGTCCACCCCAATCAAGGTCTCTTTCGAATTCTTCCCGCCGAAGACCTCGGAGATGGAGACGACCCTGTGGGCCTCCGTCGAGCGTCTGGCTCCGCTGAATCCGCAATTCGTTTCAGTCACCTATGGTGCGGGCGGCTCGACACGCGAGCGCACGCACGCAACCGTTTCACGCATCGCGAAGGACACGCATCTCAAGCCTGCTGCGCATCTCACCTGTGTCGCGGCAACGCGCGACGAGGTCAACGACGTCGTGCGCTCCTATTGGGATGCGGGCGTTCGCCACATCGTCGCCTTGCGTGGTGACCCGGCCGGTGGCATCGGAACGACTTATGCACCACATCCGGGTGGCTACGATCAGACGAACGATCTTGTCGCCGGCATCAAGGCCATCGGCGATTTTGAAGTGTCGGTTTCCGCCTATCCCGAGAAGCATCCCGAGGCGGCTTCGCTCGAAGCGGATATCGACGCGCTGAAGGCCAAGGTCGATAGTGGCGCGGATCGCGCCATCACTCAGTTCTTCTTCGACAACGATCTCTACTTCCGTTATCTCGACCGCGTTCGCGCACGGGGGATCGATATTCCGATCATTCCGGGCATTGTCCCCGTTCAGAACTTCAAGCAGACCGCGAACTTTGCGTCGAAGACGGGCGCTAGCGTTCCCGACTGGTTGGCTGCGCGCTTCGAGGGGCTCGATCGCGATGTGGAGACTCGCAAACTCGTCGCCGCCGCTGTTGCTGCCGAGCAGGTGCTCGATCTCGTGGATCGCGGTGTCAACGAATTCCACTTCTACACTATGAACCGTGCCGATCTGGTTTATGCGATCTGTCATCTTCTCGGCCTGCGTGAGCAGGGCGACAAGGTGGCTGCCTGAGACTGTGCGTTAGACCTATGATCCGCTTTAGTTGAAGCGGATCATAGGTAAGTACTTTGTTTGCCGCATTTTCTTAACGCGAACCGGTGCCCACTTCGCTCGAAAATGCTCCAAAGAGCGTTGAAAGAAAAACAAGATGGCTGATCTGACTCCTCGTCCCGCCAATGGCGCCGAAGTTTCAAAGGCGCTTCGCGAAGCCGCGTCAAAGCGCATTCTTGTGCTCGATGGCGCGATGGGAACGGAATTGCAGCGCTCGCGCTTTTCGGAAGAAGACTTTCGCGGTGAGCGCTTCAAGGATTGGGGCCAGGGCGTCAAAGGTAACAACGACCTGCTGATCCTCACGCAGCCCGAGACCGTGCGCGCCGTCCACCTGGATTATTTCCGCGCAGGCGCGGATATCGTGGAGACGAACACCTTCTCCGGCACCTCCATCGCACAAGCCGATTACGGCATGGAGGAGATTGTTTATGAACTGAACTTCGAGGGTGCGCGCATCGCTCGCGAAGCCGCAGAGATCGCGCAGAAGGAGGATGGCCGTCGACGCTTCGTCGCAGGCGCTGTCGGCCCGACGAACCGCACGCTTTCGATCTCGCCGGATGTGAACAACCCCGGCTATCGCGCCGTGACGTTCGATCAGGTTCGCGATGCCTATGCCGAACAGGTGAGGGGCCTTGTCGATGGCGGCGCGGACATCATCCTCATCGAGACGATTTTCGACACGCTCAACGCCAAGGCTGCCATCGTCGCGGTGCAGCATGTTTTCGCCGAGCGTGGCGTCAAGCTGCCGGTCATGATCTCGGGCACGATCACCGATCTCTCCGGCCGTACCCTGTCCGGTCAGACGCCGACTGCCTTCTGGCATTCCGTGCGTCATTCGGAGCCGTTCTCCATCGGTCTCAACTGCGCGCTCGGCGCGCGTGAGATGCGGGCGCATATTCAGGAAATCGGCAAGGTCGCCGACACGCTCGTTTGCGCCTATCCGAATGCCGGTCTGCCAAACGAGTTCGGCCTTTATGATGAGAGCCCGGAAGCAACCGCGAAGATGATCGCGGAATTCGCCGATTCCGGTCTCGTCAACGTTGTCGGGGGCTGCTGCGGCACGACGCCGGATCACATTCGTGCCATTGCTCAGGCGGTGGCCGGCAAGACGCCGCGCGAACTTCCCACGTTGAAGCCCTTGATGCGATTGTCCGGCCTGGAGCCGTTCATTCTGACCTCCGACATTCCCTTCGTGAATGTGGGCGAGCGCACGAACGTGACGGGTTCGGCGAAGTTCCGCAAACTGGTCACCAATGGTGATTACGCAGCCGCCCTCGATGTGGCGCGCGACCAGGTCGTCGCCGGCGCGCAGATCATCGATGTGAACATGGACGAAGGCCTGCTCGATTCCGAGAAGGCGATGGTCGAGTTCCTGAATCTCGTCGCCGCCGAGCCCGATATCGCCCGTGTGCCGGTGATGGTGGATTCATCCAAGTTCCACGTCATCGAGGCGGGCCTGAAGTGCATTCAGGGCAAGCCCATCGTGAACTCGATCTCGATGAAGGAGGGCATTGAATCCTTCATCGAGCACGCGAAAATCTGTCGCTCCTACGGTGCCGCCGTCGTCGTCATGGCGTTTGACGAGAAGGGGCAGGCCGATACGTTGGAGCGCAAGGTCGAGATCTGCACGCGCGCCTATAAGATCCTGACGGAAGAGATTGGCTTCCCACCGGAAGACATCATCTTCGATCCGAACGTGTTCGCGGTGGCCACCGGCATCGAGGAGCATAACGGCTACGGCGTCGCCTTCATCGAGGCGACCCGCATCATTCGCGAGACGCTGCCGCACGCGCATATTTCGGGTGGTGTTTCGAATCTCTCGTTCTCGTTCCGTGGCAACGAGCCCGTGCGCGAGGCCATGCACTCGGTCTTCCTTTATCATGCCATCAAGGTCGGCATGGATATGGGCATCGTGAATGCGGGGCAGCTCGCGGTTTACGAGCAGATCGACCCGGAGTTGCGCGAGCTTTGCGAGGATGTGGTCCTCAACCGTCGTGACGATGCGACCGAGCGTCTGCTCGACGCCGCGCCCCGCTTCAAGGGCGATGGTTCCGGCGCGGTCAAGATCGTGGATCTCGAGTGGCGTTCCTGGCCCGTCACGAAGCGGCTCGAACATGCGCTCGTGAACGGCATTACCGAATTCATCGATCAGGATACGGAGGAGGCGCGCCTTTCCGTCGAGCGTCCGCTGCATGTGATCGAAGGCCCGTTGATGGCGGGCATGAACGTGGTCGGCGATCTGTTCGGTGCGGGCAAGATGTTCCTGCCGCAGGTGGTGAAATCCGCGCGCGTCATGAAGCAGGCGGTGGCCTATCTCATGCCGTTCATGGAAGCCGAGAAGGAAGCTTCGGGCGAAGTCGCGCGGTCCACGGCCGGCAAGGTGCTGATGGCGACGGTGAAGGGCGATGTGCATGATATCGGCAAGAACATCGTCGGCGTCGTTCTCGCGTGCAACAACTACGAGGTCATCGATCTCGGCGTGATGGTGCCTGCACAGAAGATTCTTGAGACGGCTCGCAAGGAAGGTGTCGATATCATCGGCCTCTCCGGCCTCATCACACCCTCTCTCGACGAGATGGTGCATGTGGCGAGCGAAATGGAGCGCGAAGGCTTCGACATTCCGCTTCTCATCGGTGGCGCGACCACGAGCCGTGTTCATACGGCAGTGAAGATCCACCCGAACTACAACAAGGGCCAATCGGTCTATGTGACCGATGCCAGCCGCGCCGTCGGCGTGGTGTCCTCGCTCCTCTCGCCCGACATGAAGGGTGGGTATGTGGAAACGCTGCGCGCCGAATACAGCAAAGTGGCCGAAGCGCACGCACGCTCAGAGGCCGACAAGCAGCGTTTGCCGCTGGCGAAAGCCCGCGCCAATGCGATGAAGGTCGACTGGTCGCAGTACCGTCCGACGAAGCCGAGCTTTACCGGCGCGCGGGTTTTCCGCAGCTATGATGTCGCCGAGTTGATCCCCTATATCGATTGGACGCCCTTCTTCCAGACATGGGAATTGAAGGGACGGTTCCCGAACATTCTCGAAGACGAGAAACAAGGCGAGGCCGCGCGTCAACTCTATGAGGACGCGCAGGAGATGCTCAAGCGCCTCGTTGACGAGCGTTGGTTCAATCCGAAAGCCGTCATAGGTTTCTGGCCTGCGAATGCCGTCGGTGACGATATTCGTCTGTTTACGGGTGAAAGCCGTACCGATGAGCTCGCGGCGTTCTACGGTCTGCGCCAACAGCTCTCCAAACGGGATGGGCGGCCGAACATGTGCCTGTCGGATTTCGTTGCGCCTGTCGGGAGCGGCATTGCCGATTATGTCGGCGGTTTCGTCGTGACGGCAGGCATCGAAGAAGTTCGCATTGCCGAGCGGTTCGAGCGCGCGAACGACGATTATCGCTCGATCCTCGTGAAGGCGCTGGCCGATCGTATCGCGGAGGCTTTTGCCGAGCGCATGCATGAGCGTGTGCGCAAGGAGTTCTGGGGTTACGCATCGGACGAGAACCTCGCGAACGAGGACCTCATCAAGGAAACCTATTCCGGCATTCGCCCCGCGCCGGGCTATCCCGCCCAACCCGATCATACGGAAAAGGATACGCTCTTCCGTCTGCTCGACGCGCAGCGGCGCATCGATGTGACGTTGACCGAGTCCTTCGCCATGTGGCCCGGCTCATCGGTGTCGGGGCTCTATATCGCACATCCGGAATCGTATTATTTCGGCGTCGCCAAAGTGGAGCGCGATCAGGTCGAGGATTACGCTCTGCGCAAGGGCATGAGCGTCGCGGAAGTCGAACGCTGGCTGTCGCCGATCCTCAACTACGATCCGGCGTCTTATGCGATGATCGCAGCCGAGTAGGGCATGATCCGGCTCCGGCGTTTCAAGACGCCGTCGGAGCCGGGCGTTTGGCGATCAGATCGCGCAAGGTGATGATCGTGGAAGCATCGGCGACGCCGTCGATACGCTCCGGCCGGAAATGGCGCTGGAAAGCGGCGACGACTTTTTCCGTATCCTCGTCGAACACGCCCGAGATCTTGATGCCGTAGCCATACATGGCGAACATGGCCTGCAGCGCCTCGACAGGCATGCCTCTGTCGCCGCGCGAGAAAAAGCGCCCGTCCTGAATCGATGCGGGCTTTACCCAATGGCCGACCCCCGCCTCGTGCAGCACTTCCCATGGGAACTTCTCACCGGGGTCCACCTTGCGCCCCGGCGCCACATCGGAATGCGCGAGCACACGTTCCGCCGGAACGCGCCAACGGGTCGCGATATCTTTCGTCAGCGCGATGACGCTTTCGATCTGCGCGTCAGGGAAGGGCGGCAAACCGCCAGGGTGCCCGGCATTGGCGATCTCAATGCCGATGGATGCAGAGTTGGTGTCGTCTTCACCGTTCCACCAGGACCGACCCGCATGCCAGGCGCGACGCGCTTCCGGCACAAGCTGCAATACGCGCCCATCCTCGAACACGAAGTAATGCGCCGAGACCTGCGAGACGGGGTTGCACAGCCACTGCAAGGCCTCGCTCTCGCTTGCCATCCCCGTGTAGTGCAGGATGACCATGTCGGGGCGGCGGCCCTCCTTGCGTTCGCCGTGATTGGGCGAGGGAAAAACCTTCGCGGCCACCGGACTTTCGGGATTGAGGGGGCCGTGCATTCAACTCACCTGATATTTCGTTCCGCCGCGACGCGTTCCCACGCGGCGTTGACGACCGCCAGTCGCTCGGTCGCGATCTTCACGGCCTCCGGCGGAAGCCCGCGCGCGATCTCTCGATCCGGATGGTTGTCCGCAACGAGCTTGCGGTAGTGCCGCTTCAACTCGTCATTATTCATGTCGCGGTCGGCCTTGAGGATCAGATAAGGATCGTCATGGCGTAAGACATGGCGGGCCGTGATGCGGTCGAATTCCACATCGTCGAATCCGAAGATCGCGGCCACGTCCTGCAGGTAGGCGTATTCCGCTTCGTGCACCGCCCCGTCAGCCTTGGCGATGTGGAAGAGGCCGTCGAGGACATCTTCCAGCAACTGAGGCTCGTCCTTGAACGCTTCGCCGATCTGGCGCGCATAGGCCTCGAAGCCGTCGGTCGTTCCTTTCGCGAGATCGAAGAGACGTCTCACGCGGTCCCGTTCGCTCTCCGGCACATCGACGACTTGTTCGAAGGCTTGAATTTCGCGGTCCACGACGATGCCGTCGGATTTCGCCATCTTGGCGGCGAGAGCAACAAGGCCAGTGGTGAAAATAAGATCGCGCGGCGGCGCGCCGAAAAACGCGCCTTCGCGGTCAATGAGCATATGCCCGGCAACACCGCCCAGAAGGGCACCGATAGGCCCACCAAGCGCGAGACCAATGCCCGCGCCTCCGAGCTTTCCCCAAATCGAATGAATCATCGTGTTTAGTGGTATGCGCAAGTGTGTGGCAAAGAAAAGGGCCGAGATTGCTCCCGGCCCCGAAATTTGGCGATTTAAGGCCGATCAACGGCAGTAGAGATTGCCGTACACGTCCTGATAGGTGCCATAAGGGCACTGGTTCCGAGGCGCCGTTCCCGCGCCGATGATGGCGCCGCCAGCCGCGCCGATTGCAGCACCCGCCAGAGCACCACCAGCGCGACCCGTTGCAGCACCGCCGATGGCCGCGCCTGCGAGGCCACCGATCGCCGCGCCGCCGACAGCACGGTCCGTGGGGGTGTTGCAAGCGGCCACTGAGAGCGTAAGCGCGCCAGCAGCGAAAATCGTGATGATCTTTTTCATGGAAGCGTCCCTGTGTTCGGTGAGCGGCAAAAGCGCCCAACTCTCCTTAGCTTGACCTTACGCTGACGCCAACTCTCGGAAACGTGTATCAGTTCCAACTTAGGCATTCGGATGTAGAAAAAACTCTTGAAAATGATACCGCCAAGGTGAAAAGAGTCCTCCACAAAATCTAAGCTTGGGCCTTTCGCAGAACGCGCTATATAGCGGACCAGAACAACATTGAGGCAAAACGTGCCACATCTTTGCCTTAATATCGGATCACCGAACACACTTCCGTGATCGTTCATTTGAGGATTTCGTTTGACTTTAAAGCATATTTTGAGGGCGGCGATGATTGCTTGCCTGGGCGCGGCTGCTCTTCTCCTGGCGGCCGAGGCGAGGGCTGAGGGTGGTGAGGGATCGAGCGTCGTCCCTCCATCGGAAGTGCACGCCCAAGGACATAACGCGGAAGTCGTCGCCGACGCCGAGGATAAGGCCTCTGAGGATAAGCCTGTCGAGGCGGTGGAGTCGAAAGCATCTGCCAAACAAGGCGATGTCGCGAGCGCAAAGCCTAAGAACCGTCTGGCCACCGACATCGACCACACTTCCAACACGAACGCGGCCCGCAAGGCTGAGCCGGAGGTTGCCGATGTCGAGGATTCCGTTCCTTCAGCGAAGAATGCGCGCGCGCGGCTCGATGCGCAGAGGGCTGCAGCTGCAAGGCCGCTAATTCAACGCTACGCCTCCGAGCATAATGTTCCCTTCGCCTTGGCCGATGCGATTGTCCGTCTGGAGAGCCGCTACAATCCCGCCGCGCGCAACGGCGTCAATGTGGGCCTGACACAGATCAACACCGGCACTGCGAGGTCGCTCGGCTATAGTGGGCCGGCCTCCGGTTTGCAGGATGCGGAGACGAATCTTCGTTACGGCTTGAAATATCTCGCGATGGCCTATCGCCTTGCGAATGGGGATACTTGCGGCACACTCTTGCGCTATCAGTTCGGCCATCGGGCGCTGACCATGAACAAAGCTTCGCAGAGATACTGCGACAAGGTGAAGACTATTCTCGCCGCCAGCCGATGAGCGCCCTTGACTGGGAGCCATCTCATGCACCACATCGCGTTGTCAGTCGGCTGGGCGGCCGCTCCGAGTTCGCTCGGGGAGGAAAGTCCGGGCTCCATGGAAATACGGTGCCGGATAACGTCCGGCGGGGGTGACCCTAGGGAAAGTGCCACAGAGAGCAGACCGCCCCATGGCTTTCGGGCCTTGGGGTAAGGGTGAAAGGGTGCGGTAAGAGCGCACCGCGGGCGCAGTAATGCGAACGGCACGGCAAACCCCACCAGGAGCAAAACCGAATAGGGACGACAGGCTTTAAGCCAGGCCTATTTCCAGGCCGGTCGTCCGGGTTGGTTGCTTGAGGCGGTCGGCAACGACCGTCCCAGAGGAATGGCCGCCACGTTCAAGGGTTAGACCTTGGGCCATACAGAACCCGGCTTACAGGCCGGCTGACACCCCTCGTTTCATCGAATAATCCACCGAATCTGGGCCCCCGAAGCAGCTAAATCGTTGCTGCGCTTACGATTCATTAACCGTAACCGATTCTGATGGCGGAGGCGGGCAAAGGCCCGTCAAAACAGCCCAGCTCCGTTGACGCCCATATTATCCCATGTTATCCCAAATCATCCCGTCGGTGGTGCTTCGCGAGGCGGCGATCAGGGGCCCTCAAGGTCTCAGGTTGTCGGCTCAAGAGGAGGCGCAAGCGCCGGTGAGGGGATGCGGTGGATTTGCGAAATCCGCCGGAGGGCTGACATTCAGGAGCAATCGAGCGGCCCATGAACCGCTTCGTGTCCAACTTCACCAACCGTTTGGACTCGAAGGGGCGGGTCTCTATCCCGGCGCCATTTCGTGCGGTCTTGGCGCGGGACGGGTTCGAGGGGCTCTACGTTCACCCGTCGCTGGATGCGACGGCGCTGGACGCAGGGGGCAACGTGCTTCTGAACGAGATCGACGCGTTCTTGTCGACTCTGTCGCCTTATTCGGACGAGCGGGATCAGCTCTCGACGGCTTTGTTCGGCACGAGCGAGATCCTGAAGGTCGATCCGGAAGGGCGCGTCATCCTCACCGAGTCAGTAAAAGTTCATGCCGGGGTTACCGATACGGTTGTGTTCGTCGGTCTCGGAAACAAGTTCCAGATTTGGGAGCCGGAGCGTTTTCGTGCGCACTTGGAGGAGGCGCGTGCGAAAGTGCGGGATCTGAAGAAGGTCTTGGGAGCTCGAATTTTGGAGCCTCGTATGATGCAGGACATCCCACCAGGAGGGCGGGGGCAATGACGGAACGCGGCGACGGCCCGGCCGGAGCCGCTGGCGGACCATCCCGTCACGTTCCCGTGCTCCTGGGGGAAGTCTGCACGGCGCTCGATGCCAAGAGCGGCGGTGCTTTTGTCGATGGCACCTTCGGTGCAGGCGGCTACACGCGCGCCATTCTCGACGCCAATCCCCATAATCGCGTCATCGCTATCGACCGCGATCCCAACGCCATTTCAGCCGGTCAGGCGCTCGTCGACAAGATGAAGCGCCGCCTCGAACTCGTGCACGGCCGCTTCGGTGATCTCGACGAGATCGTGACGGCGCGCGCGATCGATACGGTCGATGGCGTGGTGCTCGATATCGGCGTTTCCTCGATGCAGCTCGATGAGGCCGAGCGCGGCTTCTCGTTCCGCAATGACGGCCCGCTCGACATGCGCATGGAGCGCGCCGGGCAGAGTGCCGCCGATCTCGTCAACGAAGCTCCCGAGTCTGAACTCGCAGACATCTTCTATCACTACGGTGAGGAACGTCGCGCTCGCGCCGTCGCGCGCGCAATCATCGAAGCACGCCGTAAAGCACCTTTCGAAACCACAAAGCAGCTTGCCGATCTCGTCGCGACGTTGATCTGGCAGGAGCCCGGCGGCGTTCACCCTGCAACGCGCATTTTCCAGGCGCTGCGGATCGCGGTGAATGACGAATTGGGCGAGTTGGTTCGCGCCTTGCATGCGGCGGAGCGTGTCCTGAGACCGGGCGGCCGCCTCGTCGTCGTGACCTTCCACTCGCTCGAAGACCGCATCGCCAAGCAGTTCTTTGCAGCGCGTACAGGCCGCTTGAGCACAGGTTCGCGTCACGTGCCGATGACGGAACAGGCGCGCCCGACTTTCGAGAACGTGACGAGGGGCCCGATCATGCCATCGGACATCGAAATCGCGCGCAATCCGCGGGCGCGTTCCGCCAAGTTGCGCGCGGGCATTCGTACGGAAGAGCCGCCTCAGGAACCGTTGAGCGCGTTGACCATGCTGGCCGAGTTGCCGCGTACAGCCGACAAGCGGGGAGGCCGTCGATGATCCGGTTTCTGCATATGATCGCGATCACGGCGCTGATCGCCTCGGCGGTCTACGCTTATTCGATCAAGTACGAGACGCTGTTCTATTCCGAGAAAGTGGCCAAGCTGAAGTCGCAAGCTCAACGCGAGCGGGACGCGATTGCAGTGTTGCAGGCGGAATGGCAATTGCTGAACAGACCTGACCGGTTGCAGGCTGCGGCGGAGCGTCACCTCGACCTTCAGCCCATGGCCATCCAACAACTCGCTCGCCTCTCCGATCTCCCCAACCGCCAGGCGCGTGAGGACGGGATCGGGCGGAAGCTTGAAGCGCTCGGCATTCTCGAGCCGACCGCGACCCCGAAAGACAAGTCCGCCGAAGCACGGACGCCGACGACCCAAACCCCGAAACGGTGATGCCCGTGCCCCTCGAGTCAGACATCACGCGCCCGAACAAAAAGCCGCCTCCGAAGGGCGGATTGTTGTCTCACGTCCGCGAGCTGTTCAGGCTTCGCGTCGACAAGAGCACGGCGCGCGTCGGGCTGGTGGCTTTCTGTTTCGTCGGGCTCTTTTCGACCATCGGCGGACGGCTTGTCTATTTGGCGATGACGAGCGAACCCATCAATAGCGTTCGCTTCTCGGCCGCCTCCGAAATCTCCGCCGCGCGTCCTGACATTGTGGATCGGAACGGTGAGATGCTGGCGACCGATGTGAAGACCGTGTCGGTTTTCGCCGAGCCGCGCAACATCATCGACAAGGACGAGGCGGTTGAACTCCTCACCGCTGTTTTGCCTGATCTCAACGCGCGCGAATTACGTGACAAGCTCGGAAACAGAAAAGGCTTCGTCTGGATCAAGCGCGAAATCACGCCGAAGCAGCAGGCGGAAGTCCATCGCCTCGGCATTCCCGGCGTGGGCTTCCTGCCTGAGAACAAGCGCGTTTATCCCAATGGCAATGCCGCCGCGCACGTGCTCGGTTTCGCCAATATCGATAATGTCGGCATCGCCGGCATGGAGAAATACATCGATAGCCAGGGCCTGCAGGATCTCAACGGCGCAGGCTTCAACATCGCGTCCACCGATCTGAAGCCCGTTCAGCTTTCTCTCGATCTGCGTGTGCAACATGCCCTGCGCGACGAGCTTGAAAAGGGAATGGCGAAGTACAAGGCCAAGGCCACTGCCGGCGCCGTGCTCAACGTCAATACTGGAGAAATCATCGCGCTCGTCTCGCTCCCCGATTTCGATCCAAACAATCCGGTCGACGCTCTGGAGAACGACCGGATCAATCGTATGAATGTCGGCGTGTTCGAGATGGGCTCTACGTTCAAGGCGCTGACGACTGCCATGGCGCTCGATTCCGGAAAGTACACGATCAATTCGTCGCTCGATGCGCGCTCCGGTCTGCGGTACGGCCGCTTCACAATCGGCGACTATCACGCGACGCACCGCGTCTTGACCGTGCCGGAGGTGTTCATTCATTCCTCCAATATCGGGACGGCGCGTATGGCGCTCGGTATCGGCGTGGAGGGTCACAAGGCGTTCCTGCGCAAGATGGGGCAGCTGACGCGTCTCAAGACCGAGTTGCCTGAGAACGCCGAACCCATCGTTCCGGGACGTTGGGGTGAGCTCAACACCGTGACGATTGCCTATGGACACGGCATCGCCGTTGCTCCGCTGCAGGCGGCCATGGCGGTCGGTGCTCTCGTGAACGGCGGTGCATTGATCACACCGACATTCCTCAAGCGGGATGAAGTTGCCGCGCACCAGGATGCACTGCAGGTCATCAAGCCCGAGACGAGCGAGGCGATGCGGTATGTGATGCGTCTCAATGCTTCGAACCCGGCAGGCTCCGCTTCGGCTGTCGCGATTGCGGGCTACTTCGTCGGAGGAAAGACGGGCACTGCCGAGAAGGTCGTGCGCGGGCGTTATTCCAAAGACAAGAACCTGACGACGTTCACCGCCATTCTTCCCGCCGATAAGCCGAAATACATCTTCCTGACGATCGTGGATGAGCCTCAGGCTTTGAAGGAAACGTATGGCTTCTCGACGGCCGGTTGGAATGCGGGTCCGATCACCGGCAACATCATCGAGCGCGTGGCGCCGCTGCTCGGCGTCCAACCTCGCTTCGAGCCGCCGCAGCAACCATTTCCCTTGATGTCGCGCTTGAACGCCTGGGGGATCCGGTGATGGCCGCACACAAGACGCTCGGCGATCTGGTCCCTGAAACACAAGGCGCGAAAGGTTCGGACACGACTATCACCGTCATTGCAGCCGACAGTCGCAAGGTGAAGCCCGGCGCGTTGTTCGTCGCCGTTCCCGGCACCAAGGTCGATGGCATGAGCTTCGTCCCGCAGGCCGTCGCTTCCGGCGCTGTGGCCGTGATGGGTGAACCTGCGCGCCCGGCCGATCTTCCCGGCAACATCGCCTATGTTCAGGTTGCTGACGTTCATCGCACGCTGGCTCTTGCCGCGGCGCGTTTCTATCCCCGTCAGCCGGAGAAGATCGTCGCCGTTACCGGGACGAGCGGAAAGAGTTCGGTTGCCGATTTCGCCCGCCAGCTCTTCTCGCATCTCGGCCGCAAATCGGCGAGCCTCGGTACGCTTGGTGTCATTACGTCCGACGGCGCGGCTTATGGTTCCCTGACGACGCCGGATCCGATCACGCTGCATGAGACGCTCGACCGGCTCGCAGGTGAGGGCGTCACACGTCTGGCGATGGAGGCCTCCTCACACGGCATCGATCAACGCCGCCTCGACGGCGTGCGGCTTGCGGCTGGCGGCTTCACCAATCTCGGGCGCGATCATCTCGACTATCATGCGACGACGGAAGCATATGCGGCGGCGAAGTTGCGCCTGTTCGACACGCTTTTGCCCGCCGATGCTCCTGCGGTGGTCAATGCGGACGGGCCTTATTCCGACGTGTTTCTCGAAGGTATCCGTCGCAGGGGTTTGAAAACCTATACGACGGGGCGGAAGGGCTCGACGATTCGTCTCATCGAGGGGCGTGCGCAAGGCTTCTCGCAGAAGCTGAAAATCGGCGTCGCCGGCAGGATCATCGATGTCGATTTTCCGCTTCCTGGTGGCTTTCAGGTCGAGAATGCCCTTCTCGCCGCCGGGCTGGTCCATGCCGTCGAGCCCAACATGCCCGTGCACGAAATTCTCGAAGGCCTGTCCTTCCTGAAGGGTGTTCCCGGGCGGCTTGAGCGAGTCGGCGAAGTCGATGGTGCGCTTTGTATCGTGGACTACTCCCACAAGCCGGATGCGCTCGCCCATGTGCTAGATGCGTTGCGGCCTTTCACCAGCGGTCGTCTCGTCTGCGTTTTCGGCTGCGGTGGTGACCGTGACCGCGGCAAGCGTCCGGTCATGGGCCGCATTGCCGTCGAAAAGGCCGATGTGGTGATCGTAACGGACGATAATCCTCGCTCCGAAGAACCTGCCGCCATTCGCGCCGAGATCATGAAAGCGGCTCCCGGCGCACGCGAGATCGGCGACCGTGCTCTTGCCATCCACGAAGCGGTGAAGGGGCTTCAACGGGGCGATGTTCTGGTTGTTGCTGGCAAAGGTCATGAAACGGGCCAAATCATCGGCGACCGGACATTGCCGTTCTCGGACCAGGATGAGGTGCGGGCGGCGATTGCGGAGAGACAGAGATGAGAGCGCCCCTTTGGACGGCGGATGAGGTGAGAGCGGCGACCGGTGCGCGGATCGGCGCCGACTTCTTTCAAGCCACGGGCGCCTCCATCGATACACGGACGCTCGCGTCGGGCGATCTCTATTTCGCGATCAAGGGCGATGTTCACGACGGACACAGTTTCGTCGATGCGGCGCTTCAAAAGGGGGGGTCGGCCGCTGTCGTCGCGACTGATCGCGCTGCGGAGTTCAAGGCACAAGACCGGCTGATCGTCGTGCCCGACGTGCTGGAAGCCATGCGCCAGCTCGGGCGCGCCGCGCGTCAACGGAGCAATGCGAAGATCGTCGCCATCACGGGATCCGTCGGCAAGACCGGGACGAAGGAAGCGATGCGCCTTGCCTTGTCCCGACAGGGCGCGACCCATGCCTCGGTCGCCTCCTACAACAATCATTGGGGTGTGCCGCTGACACTCGCGCGTATGCCGCGCGATGTCGCTTACGGCGTGTTCGAAATCGGTATGAATCATGCGGGTGAAATCCTGCCACTGACGGCGATGGTGCGTCCGCATGTGGCGGTGGTCACCACCATCGAACCGGTTCACATCGAGTTCTTCCCGTCGCTCTGGGGCATCGCCGATGCAAAGGGCGAAATCTTTTCCGGCCTCGAACCAGGCGGCACGGCGGTGATCAATCGCGATACGCCGTATTTCGAGCGCTTGCGGACGCATGCGCTGGCTTCCGCCGCGGGGCGGGTGGTGTCTTTCGGCGAGCATGAGGCTGCCGATATCCGCGCAGAGCACATCGTCGCAAAGCCGGATGGTTCCATCGTCGATGTGAAGGTTTTCGGGAGGCCGCTCACCTATCGTGTCGGCACCGCAGGGCGGCATATCGCGCTGAACTCCTTGAGCGTTCTTGCTGCCTGCCATGCCCTTGGGGCCGATTTGTCGGTTGCAGCTCAGAGCTTCGCGGAGCTGAGGCCGCCGGTCGGTCGCGGCGAACGGACGCTTCTCTCCGTTAGCGGTGGCGAAGCGCTTCTGATCGATGAGAGCTACAACGCCAACCCGGCTTCCATGCGGGCGGCGCTCGCCAATCTCGGCGCGGTCGAGATGGAAAGCTCAGGTCGACGCATCGCCGTTCTCGGTGACATGAAAGAACTTGGCGTCAGCGGTCCCGATCTGCACAAAGGACTTGTCGAGGCGATTGAATCGAATCACATCGATCTCGTCTTCACAGCTGGCGCTTTGATGAAGAACCTCACGGATGCTTTGCCCAAAGGCCTGATTGCGGCCGAGGTCGAAAGGTCATCGGATTTGATCGAGGCCGTCTGCGCCGCCATTCGCCCCGGCGACGTGGTGACGGTCAAGGGCTCGCTCAGCATGCAGATGGCCCTGATCGTCAAGGCGCTCAAAGAACGTTACGCCCTGCACGACAACGCGCAGGCGCTCAAAGGATAGTCGTCGATGTTGACCTTCTTGGCGGATCTCAGCCCCTATTTCAGCCCTCTCAATATTTTCCGCTACATCACGTTCCGCACCGGTGGCGCGACCGCTACCGCATTGCTCTTCGTGTTTCTATTCGGCCCCTCGATGATTTCGCTTCTGCGTCTCAAACAGGGCAAGGGCCAGCCGATCCGCGAGGACGGGCCGCAATCGCATCTTCTGACGAAGCGCGGCACGCCGACCATGGGCGGCCTGATGATCCTCGCGGGCGTGCTCTTCAGTACCCTGCTGTGGGCGAACCCGAGCAATGCCTATGTGTGGATCGTACTCTTCGTCACCGTGGGGTTCGGCGCCATCGGCTTCTACGACGACTACCTGAAAGTGACCAAGCAATCGCATAAAGGCTTTTCGGGCAAGTCGCGCCTCGCCATCGAAGCGTTGATTGCAGCGGCGGCCTGCATCGCCATCGCCCATGTCTCGACACCGGGTCTCGCGAACAAGCTGGCTCTCCCGTTCTCGAAAGAGCTGCTGTTCAATCTCGGTTGGTTCTTCATCGTGTTCGGCGGTTTCGTGATCGTGGGCGCGGGCAACGCGGTAAACATCACCGATGGCCTCGACGGCCTTGCCATCGTGCCGGTGATGATCGCGGCGGGCACCTTCGGTTTTATCGCTTATCTTGCCGGTAACGCCGTTTTCGCCAATTACCTCCAGATCCATTTCGTGCCCGGAACCGGTGAACTCGCCGTGATCTGCGGCGCACTCATCGGCGCGGGCCTCGGCTTTTTGTGGTTCAATGCGCCACCCGCGCAAATCTTCATGGGCGATACGGGGTCGCTCGCGCTTGGTGGACTTCTCGGTACCGTTGCCGTTGCGACGAAGCATGAGGTCGTGCTCGCTCTCGTCGGCGGCTTGTTCGTGCTCGAAATCTTCTCCGTCATCATTCAGGTGACCTCGTTCAAGCTCACCGGAAAACGCGTTTTCAAAATGGCGCCGATCCATCACCATTTCGAGCAGCTTGGGTGGACCGAGCCGCAGGTGGTGATCCGGTTTTGGATCGTCTCGGTCGTGCTGGCCCTTGTCGGCCTCGCCACGCTGAAGTTGAGGTGATCCATGCTGGAGAAATTGATGGCGCCAACACCCCCCTCTCCAGCTCTCCCCCACAAGGGGGAAGAGGGCGGGAGGCGCTCGTGACGCCGGTCACCACTTTCGCCAACAAGACTGTCGCGCTGTTCGGCCTCGGCGGGTCGGGGCTCGCGACGGCGCTCGCCTTGCAGGCGGGAGGGGCGCATGTGGTGGCGTGCGACGACAATCCGGCCAAGATGGCGGAAGCAGCAACGAAAGGAATCGAGACCGGCGATTTGCGTCAGGCCGATTGGTCGCGCTTCTCCGCGCTCGTTCTGTCGCCGGGCGTTCCGTTGACGCATCCCGAGCCGCATTGGTCCGCGAAGCTGGCGAAGATTGCCGGCATCGAGATCATCGGCGATATCGAACTTTTTTGCCGAGCGCGCGCGAAGATCGCGCCGACTGCGCCTTTCATCGCGATCACCGGCACGAACGGCAAATCGACGACAACCGCGCTCATCGCGCATATCCTGCGCGAAGCGGGTCACGATGTGCAGATGGGTGGGAATATCGGCACGGCGATCCTGTCGCTGGAACCGCCCGCCGACAGCCGCATCCACGTGATCGAATGCTCCTCTTTTCAGATCGACCTCGCACCCTCGCTCGCACCGACCATCGGCGTTCTTCTCAACATCTCGCCGGATCACCTCGACCGGCACGGGACGATGGAAGAGTATGCGGCGATCAAGGAGCGGCTGGTGATGAAGGCCGATCTGGTCGTGATCGGCATCGATGACAAGTGGAGTCGTTCAATCGCGGAGATCTGTCTTGCGAATGAGGCGAACGTCGTGCGGATTTCGAGCGAGCCCATGGGAAAGCCGGGCATTTTTGCGGATGGCGGAACACTCGTCCGAGTTACATCTTCCGACGCTACAGCGGTCGCGGATCTAGCCGGGATCGGTTCTCTTCGCGGTTCTCATAATGCTCAGAACGCGGCGGCAGCTGTCGCCGTTGCGAAGGCCCTTAGTGTCTCCGAAGAAGAGATAAGGTCTGGTCTCCACACTTTCCCTGGCCTCCCGCATCGAATGGAGGAGTTGGGCCGTATCCGGGCGACCCTCTTCATCAACGACTCCAAAGCCACCAATGCGGATTCGACCGAGAAGGCTTTGAAGTCCTTCGACAACATTCTCTGGATTCTCGGCGGCAAGGCCAAAGAGGGCGGCATCGCGCCACTGAAGCCGTACTTCCCGAAAATCCGAAAGGCTTATCTCATAGGCGCGGCGGCGCATGAATTTGCTGGAACGCTCGGGGATGAGGTTCCGCACGTTCATAGCGGTACGCTCGATAACGCGGTGGAACAGGCGGCGCAGGATGCGGCTGCGATGAATGAAGCTTCCGTCGTGCTGCTCTCGCCCGCCTGCGCATCCTACGACCAGTTTGCCAACTACGAAGTGCGCGGAAACCGTTTTCGCGATCTCGTCCGGGCTCTGCCCGGCATCACCCTCACGACGGGAGCTTGAGCCATGGTGTCACGCGCGGAGCGCACGCCGCTAGGCGATTGGTGGTGGACCGTCGACAGGGCGATGCTGGCCGCATTGGCGGCGATCATGATCGCGGGTCTCGTCTTTCTCATGGCGGGCGGCCCGCCTGTTGCGGAGCGGCTCGGCCTTTCGACATTCCACTTCCTCTATCGACAGGCGATGTTCCTTCTTCCGACACTGGCGATTCTGATTTTCGTATCGTTCCTGTCCCTGCGCCATGTGCGAAGGCTCGCGCTTCTGGTCTATGCCGTCAGCATGCTGCTTGTTCTGGCGACGTTTCAATTCGGCCCCGAGATCAAAGGTGCGCATCGCTGGATCATGCTCGCGGGCATCGGCATCCAGCCGTCTGAATTCGTGAAACCCTCCTTCGTCGTTATCGCGGCCTGGGCTTTTTCCGAGGGCGCGCGGCGCAAGGATATGCCGGGCGCGCTTTTGGCGTTGCTCATTCTCCCCGCCACCATCATCCCTCTCGTACTGCAACCCGATTTCGGCCAGACCATGCTGATCACCATCGTCTGGTGCGGCCTGTTCTTCGTAGCTGGCCTGCATTGGTTCTGGGTGATGGGACTTGGTGGCGCAGGTCTTCTCGGCATCGGCGCGGCTTACGAATTTCTGCCTCACGTGCGCGCCCGTATCGAACGCTTCATGGATAAATCTTCCGGCGATACCTTCCAGGTCGATACGGCGCTCGAATCCTTCGCACGTGGTGGCTGGCTCGGGCGTGGACCAGGCGAGGGCACCGTGAAGCGCATTCTGCCCGACGCCCATACCGACTTCATTTTCGCCGTCACAGCCGAGGAATTCGGCGTCGTCGTCTGCCTCGCCCTTCTGCTTCTCTTCGCATTTATCGTCTTGCGCGGGCTCATGCTGGCGCGCCGAAACGAGGATACCTTTTGTCGGCTCGCGGCGACGGGGCTCGTGCTGATGTTCGGGCTGCAGGCTTCCATCAACATGATGGTGAATGTTCACCTCATGCCCGCCAAAGGCATGACACTGCCTTTCATTTCCTATGGTGGTTCATCGCTCCTGTCGCTCGCTTTGGGGATGGGTTTTCTCATCGCGCTGACGCGTCGTCGTCCGCGCGCCGAGATGATGGAACGCTTCGATTGAGTTTCGCACAGTGACAGCACCTCTCGTTCTTCTCTCCGCTGGCGGTACGGGCGGGCATCTGTTCCCGGCGGAATCGCTCGCCAATGCGTTGAAAGCCTCCGGCGTCAGGGTCGTGCTGGTCACGGACAAGCGCGCCAATGCTTATGCGGGATCGTTCCCGGCCGAGGAAATCATCGAGATCCCGTCGGCGACGCCCTCGGGCCGCTCGGTGCTGCAGATGGCGAAGGCGGCTTTTCTTCTGGGTAAGGGCATCCTCAAAGCTATTCCTGTCATCCGTCGCCTGAAGCCGGCAGCCGCTGTCGGCTTTGGTGGCTACCCGACGGTCCCGCCGATTTTGGCGGCGTCCTTTCTCGGGGTGCCGACTGTCATTCACGAGGCCAACGGCGTGCTGGGGCGCGCCAATCGGCTTCTCGCACGCCGTGCATCGTTGATCGCGACAGGCTTCGAAGCGACGAAAGGCGTGCCTGCCGATGTGTCCGGTCAGCGGGTTCATAGCGGCAATCCCATTCGTCCGCCGGTTCTTGAAGCGGCCAAGATCGCCTATCCGGCTTTGTCGCAGGACAGCCGCGTCAAGCTCCTCGTTTTCGGTGGAAGTCAGGGCGCGCGGGTGATGAGCGACATCGTTCCGCCCGCCATCGCACTTCTACCAACAGAGATTCGCGCTCGCCTTTCCATTTGCCAGCAGGCGCGTGAGGAAGATCTTCAGCGGGTTCGTGAGACCTACAGGAAGTTGGACGTTGCTTGCGAGGTCGAACCCTTCTTTAAGGATCTGCCGCGCCGCATTGCCGATGCGCATCTGGTGATTTCTCGCTCCGGAGCCTCCACCGTCGCGGAGTTGTCCGTGATCGGTCGTCCCTCGATTCTGGTGCCGTTGCCCGGTTCTCTCGATCAGGATCAGGCGGCGAACGCCAAGACGCTCGCCGATATCGGCGCTGCCATCGTCCTTACACAAGTCGAGTTTACCCCCGAGCGCCTCGCATCAGAGATCCAAGGTCTTCTGACCGAGCCGGAGCGCTTGACCCGCGCGGCGGCCTCGGCCAAGAGCGCCGGTATCTCAGATGCTGCGGAACGCCTCGCCGAGGCTGTTCTCAAACTCGCGCTCACGACGAAGAACGGAATAAAGTCATGAAGCTCCCGCCGAAACTCGGATCTATCCACTTCATCGGTATCGGCGGCATCGGCATGTCCGGCATCGCCGAGGTGATGAACAACCTCGGCTACACGGTGCAGGGGTCGGACGCCGCCGACAACTACAACGTCAAGCGTCTGGCCGATAAGGGCATCAAGACTTTCATCGGTCATAAGGCCGAGAACGTGGAACACGCGGAGATCGTCGTCGTCTCGACCGCGATCAAGCGCGACAACCCCGAACTCATGGCGGCGCGCGAAAAGCGCTTGCCGGTTGTGCGCCGGGCGGAAATGCTCGCCGAGCTGATGCGTTTCAAATCCTGCGTCGCGGTTGCCGGCACGCACGGCAAGACAACCACCACATCGCTCGTCGCGACACTTCTCGATGCGGGCGGCCTCGATCCGACGGTCATCAATGGCGGCATCATCAACGCCTACGGCACCAATGCCCGCATGGGTGAGGGGCAGTGGATGGTAGTGGAGGCCGACGAGTCGGACGGTACGTTCCTCAAGCTCCCGGCGGATGTGGCCATCGTCACCAATATCGATGCCGAGCATCTCGACCACTTCCATTCCTATGACGCGATCAAGGACGCGTTCCGCTCCTTCATCGATTCCATCCCCTTCTACGGCTTCGCGGTGATGTGCATCGATCATCCGGCTGTGCAGGACATGGTCGGCCGCATCGAGGATCGCCGCATCATCACCTACGGCGAGAATCCGCAGGCCGATGTGCGCATCATGGATATCGATCCGCGCGGCGGGCAGACCAAGTTCCGAGTCATGATCCGGGACCGCCGTCCTGGTTTCCGTCTGGAATTGGAGGATCTCGTTCTGCCGATGCCCGGCGCGCACAACGCGTTGAACGCAACCGCCGCCATCGCGGTTGCGCACGAACTCGGCGTCACGCCGGATGCGATCCGCAAGGCGCTCGGCGGGTTCGGTGGCGTGAAGCGTCGCTTCACGCGGACCGGCGCGTGGAACGGCGTGACCGTGTTCGACGATTACGGCCACCATCCGGTGGAGATCAGCGCCGTGTTGAAGGCCGCCCGCGCATCGACGGACGGGCAGGTGATCGCCGTGGTGCAGCCGCATCGCTACACGCGCCTCTCGTCCTTGTTCGATCAGTTCTGCACCTGCTTCAACGATGCGGATTCGGTCATCGTCGCGCCTGTCTATGCGGCGGGCGAACAGCCGATTTCGGGAGCCGATCGCGACGGCCTCGTCTCCGGCCTCAAGGCGCGCGGACACCGCAACGCCATGGCGCTCGAAAAGCCGGAAGATCTCGCGGGTCTCGTCAAGGGTATTGCAAAGCCGGGTGACTATGTCATCTGCCTCGGCGCCGGCAACATCACGCAATGGGCCTATGCGCTGCCGGGCGAACTCGAGGCGCTTGGCGAGAAGGCGGCTTGATGTTTCCGGACATCGTGCTGGAACTCAAGGCGAGCATGCCCGATTTGCGGGGCACGTTGGAAGCCAATGCTTCGAGCGTGCCGCTGTCCTGGTTCCGCACGGGGGGACCGGCAAAAGTTCTTTTCACGCCGGTCGACGAAGACGATCTCGCGTATTTTCTCGCGAAACTCGACGCGGCGATCCCCGTTCTGGTTGTCGGGCTCGGTTCGAATCTGCTTATCCGCGACGGTGGTTGGCCGGGCGTCCTGATCCGCTTGGGAAAACGCTTCGCCGATGTGAATGTCGAACCGAACCTGCGGGTTCGCGCGGGAGCCGGCGCCCCTGACGTGAAGGTGGCGCGCGCGGCGGCGGAGGCCGGTATCGCCGGTCTGTCTTTTCTGCGCGGAATCCCCGGCGCCATCGGCGGCGCGCTTCGCATGAACGGCGGGGCTTATGGCGGCGAGACGAAGGATGTGCTGATCGAGGCTAGAGGCGTTACACGCTCGGGCGAGCGTGTGTCCTACACCAATGCCGAGATGGGCTTTACCTATCGCCATTGCGCCGTGCCGGATGGCGTCATCTTCACGGAAGCCTTGTTCGAAGGTCGTCCCGGCGATCCGGCAAAAATCCTCGCCGAGATGAACGCGATCACGGATGCACGCTCCTCGACGCAGCCTGTGAACACACGCACGGGCGGCTCGACCTTCAAGAACCCGTCGGGAAAGAAGGCCTGGGAGTTGATAGACGCGGCAGGATGTCGTGGCTTGCGTATCGGGGATGCTCAGGTCTCCGAAATGCACTGCAACTTTCTGATCAATCATGGCTCCGCGACCGCCGCCGAGATCGAGCGGCTCGGAGAAGAGGTGCGCCGCAGGGTTCGCGAGAATTCCGGCGTTGAGCTTCAGTGGGAAATCAAGCGGGTAGGGATGGCTTAAACCCTTTCAGGCATGGTCGACCGCAAAACCTGGCGACCGGATGAGCCGCCTCAAAATGCGATGGAGTCGACAATGGCAAAACATGTGGCGGTCCTGATGGGCGGCTGGTCGGCCGAACGGGCGGTGAGCCTTTCCTCGGGTGCCGCGTGTGCCAAAGCGCTCGAAGGGCAGGGCTACAAGGTCACGCCGATCGACGTGCAGCCCGACATCGCCACCGTTCTGACGGCGGTCGCACCGGACGTGGTGTTCAACGCGCTTCATGGTCGCGTCGGCGAAGACGGCACGATTCAGGGTCTGCTCGAACTCCTGCGCATTCCCTATTCCCATTCCGGTGTTCTGGCCTCGGCGCTTGCCATGCAGAAAGACCAGGCGAAAATTGTCATGCACGCGGCCGGTGTGCCCGTGCCGCACGGGGTGGTCGTTAACCGTTTGGAGGCAGCCAGGCAGCATGTTCTGCCCGCTCCTTATGTCGTCAAACCTGTGAACGAAGGCTCATCCGTCGGCGTCATCATCGTGCGCGAGGAGCGTAGCCACCCGCCGCAGGAATTGATGCGGGAAGATTGGGCCTTCGGTGACGAAGTCCTTGTCGAATCATATGTTGCCGGCCGCGAACTGACCTGCGCGGTCATGGGGGATAAGGCCCTCGGCGTCATCGATATCCGCCCTGCGACGGGCGTGTTCTACGATTATGACGCAAAGTATGTGAAGGGCGGATCCATTCACGTGCTGCCGGCAGAAATTAAACCGAATATTTACCAAAAGGTCCAAGAGTTGGCGTTAACGGCGCATCAAGCGCTCGGTTGTCGGGGAATCAGCCGTGCCGACCTTCGGTACGATGATACTCCCGACGGAACCGGGGAATTGGTCGTTCTCGAGGTTAACACCCAACCCGGAATGACCGAGACCAGCTTGGTGCCAGAACTTGCAGCCCATGCGGGCTATACGTTTGGTGAGCTTGTACAATGGATGGTGGAGGACGCTACCTGCAACCGATGACGGCCTATCCGGCCGGTCACGCCGTTGCGCGCGTCTCCTCCTTTGACGACTACCCGAATCGCTCTTCGCGCTATGATCGTTCGGGTCCGTCTCGTCCCTCCCGCGGAGGGCGGCGCTCAGTCACCCCTCCGCTCGCAAAAAGACTCCCCCGCTTCCTTGGGACAGGCTTGACGGTCGGCTTCTTCGCCGCCGTCGCCTTTGTCGGCCTGTGGCAGGGCGGGCATATGAACGATTTCATCGCCAAGTATGGCGAGCCTCACCATGCTGTCGGTCGCATGGTCGGCTTGAGCCTGGAGACGGTGACGATCTCCGGCATTTCGCAAATCCGCGAAAACGAGGTTCTGGCGGCGGCGGGGCTGAATGGCAAAATCTCGCTCGCTTTCCTCGATGTGAACGACGTTCGCGAGCGTCTCGAGCGTGTGCCGCTCATCCAATCGGCCTCCGTTCGCAAACTTTATCCGAACGAGCTGGCGATCACCCTCACGGAGCGCGAGCCTTACGCGATCTGGCAGCTCAACGGCGAATTGTTCATCACGTCCGCCGACGGCACCGTGATCGATCTGATGCAGGATGCGCGCTTCGCCGATCTGCCGCTCGTCGTCGGCGACTTGGCGAATACCCATACGAAGGAATATCTGGCGCTCCTCGATGCCGCCGGTCCTTTGAAGGGGCGTATTCGTGCCGGAACGCTGGTTTCCGGACGGCGCTGGACGTTGAAAATGGACAATGGCCTGGATGTGCGCCTGCCGGAAGTGGGCGCGCAGGAGGCCGTCGCGCGGCTCGTGAAGCTCGACCGCGAACAGAAAATTCTCGACAAGGATGTGCTGGCCATCGATCTGCGGATGCCTGACCGGGTGGTCGTGCGTCTGACGGAAGAGGCCGCCTCGGCGCGGACGGAAGCCATGAAGAAGAAGCCGGTGCGCGGCAAGGGGATCGATACATGAATCGCTCGAATCATGGCTTGACCCCGCGCATGAAGCCGCTCGCCGCTCGCAAGAGCGCGATCATGTCCGTGCTGGATGTCGGCACGAGCAAGGTCGTTTGCGTGGTGGCCGAATTGCAGCCGGCCCATGAGGTCGAGGCGATGCGCGGCCGCACCCATGTCGCCCGCATTCTCGGCATCGGACATCAGCGTTCTGTCGGTCTGAAAGGCGGCGTCGTCGTCGATCTCGAGGCTGCCGAGGGCGCAATCAGACAGGCGGTTCACGCCGCCGAACGGATGGCGAAGGTCGAGATCCAGTCGGTCATCGTCAATCTCACGGGCGGTCGTCTCGGCTCCGAACATTTCGAAGCGCATGTTCCCGTGCGCGGCGCGGTCAGCTCGCACGACGTTCATCGCGTGCTCGATGCGGCGAGCAGTCACGACATGCGTCGGGGCAGGGCGGTTTTGCACGCTTTGCCGACGGGCTTCTCCCTCGACAACCAACATCACATCGTCGATCCCGCCGGCATGATCGGCGAAAAGCTCGGTGTCGATCTTCACGTTCTGACATCGGAAGCGGCTGCTGCACGCAACCTGATGCTCGCCGTCGAGCGCTGCCATCTCGGTGTGGAAGCCGTGATCGCAACGCCTTATGCCTCCGGCCTTTCAGTTCTCGTCGATGACGAGGCGGAGATGGGATGCGCGGTGGTCGATATGGGCGGCGGCACGACGAGCGTCGGCGTGTTCGCGAATGGGCATCTGGTTCACTCCGATGCCATCGCGGTCGGCGGCCATCATGTCACGATGGATATCGCACGCGGGCTCACCACGCGGGTCTCCGCGGCTGAGCGTCTCAAGACGCTTTACGGCTCCGCCATTTCATCGAGCGCGGACGATCGCGACATGATCGCGGTTCCGCAAGTCGATGAAGATGAGCGCGATGTGCCCAACCACATGCCGAAATCGCATCTCGTGCGGATCATCAAGCCGCGCGTCGAAGAAATTCTCGAATTGGCGCGTGATCGGTTGAAGAATGCGGGCTTTGCGGCGCAGGCCGGAAGGCGCGTTGTGCTGACAGGCGGCGCGAGTCAGCTCGTCGGCTTGCCGGAAACGGCTCGGCGTATTCTCCAGGGCCAGGTTCGTGTCGGGCGTCCGCTCGGCATCAAGGGGCTGCCGGAAGCCGCGAAGGGTCCCGCCTTCTCGGCTGTCGTCGGTCTGCTGGTTTATCCGCAGGTGGCGCATATCGAATATTTCGAGCCGCAATCGAGCGGCTTCTTTCAAGGTACGGGAACCGACGGCTACATGTCTCGCGTAGGCCGCTGGTTTCGCGACAGTTTTTAACGAGTAAAGCGGTAGCGCGGCGGCTACCGTCATGAGTTCAAGTCAACCAAGGGAAGCGTCGGCCACACGCTTTCGGTAATAGGCCAAAGAGGCAATAGGTCATGGCAATCAATCTGCAAGCTCCGGATATCCGGGAACTCAAGCCGCACATCACGGTTTTCGGCGTCGGTGGCGCCGGCGGAAATGCCGTGAACAACATGATCGAATCCGGTCTGGAAGGTGTCGAGTTCGTCGTGTCGAACACCGACGCACAGGCTCTGGCCTCATCCAAGGCACAGCGCGTGATCCAGATGGGTCTTCAAGTCACCGAAGGTCTCGGCGCCGGTTCGCAGCCGGAAGTCGGCCGCGCGGCCGCTGAGGAAGTCATCGACGAAATTCGCGACCAGCTCTCCGGTTCGCACATGGTGTTCATCACCGCCGGCATGGGCGGCGGCACCGGTACTGGCGCCGCTCCGGTCGTGGCCCGCGCCGCGCGCGAACTCGGCATCCTGACGGTAGGCGTCGTCACGAAGCCGTTCCAGTTCGAAGGCGTGCGACGCATGCGGCTTGCCGAAGCCGGTATCACTGAGCTTCAGCAGTCGGTCGACACACTGATCGTCATTCCGAACCAAAATCTCTTCCGTGTCGCCACCGAGAAGACGACCTTCGCGGACGCCTTCGCCATGGCGGATCAGGTGCTCTATTCGGGTGTCGCCTGCATCACCGACCTCATGGTCAAGGAAGGCCTCATCAACCTCGATTTCGCCGACGTCCGCTCCGTCATGCGCGGCATGGGCAAGGCGATGATGGGCACGGGCGAGGCCTCCGGCGAAAGCCGTGCCATCCGTGCGGCCGAAGCCGCCATCGCCAATCCGCTCCTCGACGAAGTGTCGATGAAGGGCGCTCGCGGCCTGCTGATCTCGATCACGGGCGGCAACGATCTCACCCTCTACGAGCTCGATGAGGCCGCGACCCGCATTCGCGAGGAAGTGGACCAGGACGCCAACATTATACTCGGCGCGACCTTTGACGAGAGCCTGGAAGGCATCATCCGCGTGTCGGTGGTGGCGACGGGCATCGACCAGTCGATGATCAGCGAGACCGGAGATCTTTCCTCGACCGAGCTGCGGATCGCGGAAGTCGCCGAGCGTCTCCGCGCCGAGGCGCGGGCTCGTGCCGTGCATACGCAAGCCGTCCCTACCTTTCGAGCCGCCCCCATCGAACCAGTAAAGGCCGCAGCGCCTCAACCCGCTCCGGTCGTGGAACCGGCGCCGGTTCAAATGGGGGTTCCCGTTCAGGCCGTTCCTGCTCCGCAGCTCGAAATGCCCCGTATGGAGTTCGCTCCCCAACCGATGGTGCGCGACGATATCGTGCTGACCCCGGCTCAGCCGAAGCAGGCAATGGCTTATGAAGCTCCCGCTGTGCAGGAGCCGGTCTATCAGGACGAGCCGCTCCCGGCTTCCTTCATCCCGCCGCAGGCCGAGCGCGCCATTCGCCCGACCCGCATGCCGCGAATCGACGAACTGCCGATGCCGGCGCAGAACCAGATTCGCGTCAGCCGTGGGGAAGAGATCGCCCACGATACGCGTCGCCCGTCGCTCCTGCAGCGCCTCGCGACGGTCGGGTTCGGCCGCAAGGAAGAGCCGCATCACGCTCCCGTCGAGCCGACGATGCAGCGTCAGCCGGAAGCCCCGCGCGCGCCGGTTTCCCCGGTTCACGCGGAATACGCCAAGCGTCCGGTTCCGCAGGGCTACCGCCCGACCCAAGGGAACCTCGATGCGCAGGCCCGGATGGCTCCGGCTTCGCGCAACAACGAGGACGATCAACTGGAGATTCCGGCCTTCCTTCGCCGTCAGGCGAACTGATAGGACGTGATTCTGTCGTCATGAAATCCCCGGCTCGCAAGGGCCGGGGATTTTCGTTTGAAAACTGCTTTGATATCAATTGTTTACGAAAATTTCATTTTGTTACAGAACGTAAGAAAGCGTGATTTGGCCTTGGCCGTGAGCGGGACTAATGTGCCGCCAGTCGAAGAGAAGAACGCGGTTTTCGTGATTCTTACTCGAAACAGCCTGGTGCTCCGGGGGATCTTTTCGATCCTGTGAGTCTAGGGACAAGGTCAAAAAGAAGATGAAGCAAAGCCAGCAAACCACGCTTCGGGCGGCCGTGTCACTCTCCGGTGTGGGAGTGCACTCGGGGGATGAAGTCAAGATCGTCCTTCACCCCGCAGAAGCGAATCATGGCGTTGCATTTCTTCGCACGGGCCTCGCTGGCGGCCTGGATCGCGTCATTGACGCTCGTCACCTGGCCGTCACCGCAACCGAGCTTTGCACCGTCATCGGCGACCGCGAGAGTGGGGCCGTGGCGACAATCGAACATTTGATGGCCGCGTTCGCCGGCATGGGCGTGGACAACGTCCTCGTCGAGATCGATGGTCCCGAAGTTCCGATTTTGGATGGCAGCTCCGCGCCGTTCATCGATGCGATCGATCAGGTCGGTCTCGTGTCTCTCAGCGCCAGCCGTCGTTACATCAAGGTTCTCAAGCCCGTTCGCGTGACGCTGGGCAAGGGCTTTGCCGAACTCCATCCCAACGATCGCGGCTTCAAGCTCGACGTGGAAATCGATTTCCCGACCCCGATCATCGGACGTCAGCGCAAGATCATCGATCTGTCGCCGAGCGTGTTCCGCCGTGAAATTTCCCGCGCCCGTACCTTCGGTTTCATGCGCGACGTGGAGAAGCTCTGGAGCGCGGGTTTCGCGCTTGGCGCTTCCCTCGAGAACACAGTCGCCCTCGGCGAGGACGGCGTGATCAATCCCGAAGGCTTGCGTTACGCGGATGAGTTCGTGCGTCACAAGATTCTTGACGCCGTGGGCGATCTGTCGCTCAGCGGATTGCCGCTCATGGGGGCCTACAAGTCTTATTGTGGTGGCCATCGCCTGAATTTCATGGTGCTCGAGGCTCTCTTCTCGAACCGGGCGAATTACGCCATCGTCGATGGCGCGCCGCGCCGCGAAACCGGTTATGCCGAGATCGGGAACAACATCGCTGTTCCTGCCTTCGCTCAGGAAATCCACTGAGCGGTCTAGTCCCTCAATCAAGTCAAACCATGGCTTTGCGGGCCTTCTGGCGCGTAAGTTTGTGTGCCTTGTCACCAGCTACCTACGGTAAAGTGTCAGGAAGGGTTGGCGCTTTGCTCGGGCTTGGGTTAAAGAGCACATAAGTGCGCCATGGAATGATTGGCACAGGTTTTTCGGAGGACCGCGAAGCATGTCTTTCGCGAAAGCTTATTTAACAGTCAAAAGCGCAGCGTTTCGTGCGCTGATCGTTGGCGCGTGTGGATTTGCGGTCGCGGGGTGCGATACGCTGTCTTCTATCAATCCGTTCGATCGCAGTGAGAAATATAAGCCTGAGATCGTGGCTGATATTCCCAGCGAGGAGCTTTATAACGACGGCCTCGCCCGGATTCAGAACAAAGATTACACAGGCGCGGCAAAGAAGTTCAGCAACCTCGAAAAGCAGAACCCGCAATCGGAATGGTCGCGCAAGGCGTTGATCATGACGACTTACGCCAATTATGAAGGCGGTCTCTACGACGACGCCGCGGTGTCGGCGAAGCGCTATCTGCAGCAATATCCTTCGACGGCGGACTCGGCCTACGCCCAGTATCTCCTGGCGATGTCCTACTACAACCAGATTCCGGACATCACCCGCGACCAGGAATCCTCTGAGCGCGCCTTGGTGACGCTCCAGGATCTCGTGGACCGTTACCCGACCTCGGAATACTCCAAGGACGCTAAGCAGAAGATCCAGATTGCGCGCGACCAGTTGGCCGGCAAGGAAGTCGAGATCGGTCGCTTCTACTTGCAGAAGCGCAATTATTCCGGTGCGATCAACCGCTTCCGCAGCGTGGTCTCCCGCTATCAGACCACCCGCCACGTGGAAGAGGCTCTGCAGCGTCTCACGGAGGCCTATATGGCCATGGGCATCGTCGCGGAGGCGCAGACCGCCGCGGCCGTTCTCGGCCACAATTTCCCGGACAGCACCTGGTACAAGGATGCCTTCAACCTGCTCGCCAAGGGCGGCGTCGAGCCGCGTGAGGATTCCGAGTCGTGGATCTCGAAGGCGTTCCGTGGCGTGCCGCAAGTTGGTCAGAAAACCGGTTAAGCCTCATTTTCCATGCTAATCCAGCTGGCGATTCGCGACATTGTCCTGATCGACAAGCTCGAGCTTCACTTTCATGGGGGCCTCAGCGTCCTCACGGGTGAAACCGGAGCCGGCAAATCCATTTTGCTCGACGCTTTCGCCTTGGCCCTCGGGGGCCGCGGCGATGGCGGCCTTGTACGGCATGGGGAGGCTCAAGGGCAGATTACCGCAGTCTTCGACTGCCCTGGGAATCATCCCGCCCGCCGCATTGCTGCCGAAGCGGATATCGACACCGACGGTGATCTGATCCTTCGGCGCGTTCAGGTGGCGGACGGGCGTACGCGCGCCTTCATCAACGACCAGCCGGTCAGCGTGCAGGTGCTCAAGGCCGTTGGTGCGACGCTTGTCGAGATTCATGGCCAACACGACGATCGGGCACTGGTCGATCCCGTGACGCACCGCACGATCCTCGACGCTTTCGGCAACCTCGGTGCGGAAGCGCGCGCTGTCACCGAGGCCGCGCGCCATGTCCGCGAGGCGCGGGCGAATTTGCAGGAGCATCGAGCCCGCGTCGAGAAGGCGCGCCGCGAAGCGGATTTTCTCCGCCATGCGGTGGAGGAACTGACCAAGCTCAACCCCAAGACCGGCGAGGAAGCGGCTTTGGCCGAGCGTCGCGCCGTCATGATGCAATCGGAAAAGGTCGCGCAGGATCTCAACGACGCGTTCGACGCCGTCGGCGGAGCATCCTCTCCCGTGCCCGTGCTCTCTGCCGCCGTGCGGAAATTGGAGCGCCGCAGCGCGCAGGCGCCGCAGCTTGTCGAGCCCAGCGTGAAGGCGCTCGACGCGGCCCTTCTTGCCATCGACGAGGCACGGAGCGCGCTTGAAGAGGCGATCCGCGCCACAGAGTTCGACCCGCGCGAATTGGAGCAGACCGAGGAGCGCCTGTTCTCCCTTCGCGCTGCCGCCCGCAAGTTCGATTGTCCGGCGGACGATCTGGCGGCCCGTCGTCAGCGCTTTGTCGAGGATGTGGCGGCGATTGATGCCGGAGAAGAACAACTGGCGGGCCTCGAAAAGGCCCAGGCTCAGGCTGAGCAGGTCTATGTGAAAGCGGCCGCGACCCTCTCCAAGGGGCGGCGTAAGGCGGCTGAGGCGCTGGATGCAGCGGTTCTCAAGGAGTTGCCGCCGCTGAAGCTGGAACGCGCCCGTTTCATCACGGATGTCCAGACGGACGAAACGAGCCGCGATCCCGGTGGCTTCGATCGGGTCGAGTTCTGGGCGCAGACCAATCCCGGCACGCGCCCCGGACCTCTCATGAAGGTCGCCTCCGGTGGCGAACTATCCCGGTTCATGCTGGCGCTCAAGGTCGTCCTTGCCGATAGGGGCTCCGCGCCGACCCTCGTTTTCGACGAAATCGATACCGGCGTCGGCGGTGCTGTGGCGGATGCGATCGGCCAACGTCTGGCCCGCCTGGCGCGGGGCGTGCAGGTCATGGCCGTGACTCACGCGCCGCAGGTCGCCGCCCAGGCCTTCAATCATTTCCTCATTGCGAAGGAAGGCGTTTCCGGTTCCGAGCGGGTCGCAACGCGAGTGATGCCCCTCAAGGACGCACCGCGCCGCGAGGAGATTGCCCGCATGCTCGCGGGCGCTACAATTACAGAAGAGGCGCGCGCCGCCGCTGCTCGTCTGCTAGAAGCCGCAGTGCTTTAGAAATTTGCACTGAGACAAAATTATGCCGCGCGATCACGACTTTACACGCCAGGAAAAATTGAGTGCAGTTGCAGATGATTTTTTGCTTGCTCTGCCGAATGCCGAGAAATCGTTAATAACTTCTGCCATCGACAAGGCCGACCTTGGCGATATGCTTTTCGAGTTTTTTCATAAGCCTCTAGAGGGGCTATCATATGAGAAGAAGAAATCCGTAGTACAGAATTTTGATCGCCATATACTGTCCCATTTTGAGGGCATAGCGAAGCGATTGATTGACGTCATAAATGAAGCTGACAGAAGATACTATATTGAAGACGCGCCAATTCTATCAGACTCCGAATATGATATATTGCGCCGCGCCGCTGTTATTCTTCGACGGAACAGATCTGATTTAAGGTCTCTTTTAGCTGATATAAAAAATGTTGGCGCCAAACCCTCGGAAAAATTCGGTAAGATTCTTCACCGTGTTCCGATGCTGTCGCTCGCTAACGCTTTTACGGATGGCGACGTAAAGGACTTTGCCGAACGTATTCGCCGCTTTCTCCAATTCAAATCTGAAACGCCACTTGTCTTTACTTCCGAGCCGAAGATCGACGGTCTTTCACTGAGTTTGCGTTACGAGTACGGCAAGCTTGTAAGCGCTGCTACGCGCGGTGATCGTTATGTTGGCGAGGATGTCACCGCCAATGCGCGCACGGTGCACGACATCCCGCAACATCTCAAAGACGGGCATGTTCCCGACATTTGCGAGGTGAGGGGAGAGGTCTATCTCTCGCACGCGGATTTTGCCGCGATCAACGAGCGCCAGGAGGCTGCCGGAAAGCAGCCTTTCGCCAATCCGCGCAATGCAGCGGCGGGTAGCCTGCGCCAACTCGATCCCGCGATCACCGCCTCGCGTCCTCTGCGTTTCTTCGCCTACGCCTGGGGCGAGATGAGCGCCATGCCGGCGAGCACGCAACACGGCATGATCGACGCGTTCAGGTCGTTCGGGTTCAAGACCAACCCGCTGACGAAGCTCGTCTCTAGCGTGGAGGAGATGCTGGCGCATTATCACGCCATCGAGACCGACCGCGCCAATCTCGGCTACGATATCGATGGCGTCGTCTACAAGGTCGACGATCTCTTACTTCAGGAACGTCTCGGCTTCGTTTCCCGCTCGCCGCGCTGGGCGCTGGCGCACAAATTTCCTGCGCAACAGGCGGTGACTGTTCTCGAAGACATCGAGATCTTCGTCGGGCGCACGGGATCACTCAACCCGGTCGCGAAGCTGAAGCCGGTGACTGTCGGCGGCGTCGTCGTCTCCAATGCGACCTTGCACAATGAGGATTACATTCGCGGCATCGGCGGCGATGGCCAGCCGATCCGCAACGGTGTCGATATCCGCATCGGCGACACGGTCGTGGTCTTGCGCGCGGGCGACGTGATTCCGAAAGTGCTCGATGTCGTCCTCGACAAGCGGCCCGCGGATTCGAAGCCTTACGTCTTCCCCACGCGCTGTCCGGTCTGCGACAGCCATGCGGTGCGGGAGGTCAATCCGCGCACGGGCCGCGAGGATTCTGTACGCCGCTGCACCGGCGGCCTGATCTGCTCCGCCCAGGCGCGGGAGCGCTTGAAACATTTCGTCTCGCGCAACGCCTTCGACATCGAGGGCTTGGGGGGACAGCGTATCGAGGAGCTTTACGACGAAGGCCTGATCAAGGGACCGCAAGATATCTTCACGCTGGAAGCGCGTAATGCGCGCGGTCTTCAACGGCTGGAAAACCGCGAAGGCTGGGGTTCAACGAGCGTGAAGAATCTCTTCTCCGCCATCGAGGCGCGACGTTCGATCGATCTCAACCGCTTCATCTTCGCGCTCGGCATGCCGCATATCGGAGAGACGACGGCGCGCTTGCTGGCGCGCCATTTCGGCACCTTCGAGGCGTTGCGTGAAGCAGCCAAGGCGGCAGCCGATCACGATAGCGAGGCTTATGCGGAACTGACTTCCATCGGCGGCATCGGTGAGGTGGTCGCGGATGCCATCGTCGAGTTCTTCAAGGAAGGGCACAACGAGGACATGCTCGACGGGCTCTTGCGCGAGGTGAAGCCCGTTCCCATCGAGGCGGCGCAAACCGATACGCCTGTGGCGGGCAAGACGGTCGTCTTCACAGGCTCGCTCGAACAGATGACCCGCGAGGAGGCCAAGGCCATGGCTGAGCGCCTGGGTGCGAAGGTCGCAGGCTCGGTCTCCAAGAAAACGGATATCGTGGTCGCGGGGCCGGGCGCGGGCTCCAAGCTCGACAAGGCGCGGGAATTCGACGTGCAGATCATGGATGAGGACGGCTGGTTCGAGCTTGTCGGACGAAAGTAGTCGAGCCGGATTCCTGTCCAAGACGGCGCGAGAAAACCATGGCATAAACGCTCCATGACGATGATGACGCCTCAGGTTTCGCTCGATGCCGAATCGATTTCGGAGGGCGACGTCACGCATTTCTGGCGGGTGCCGCGTCACCACGGCCTCGATTGCCTGCGCGCGACCTTCCGTCGCCATTCATATGCGCGCCACACCCATGAAACCTATGCGGTTGCGGGGATTCTCGACGGGTGCGAGACGTTTTTCCATCGAGGCGAGCAGCATTATGCGGGCGCGGGCTCCATCGCCATCGTTTGCCCTGAAGAGGTGCATGATGGGGAGCCTCATGGGGGCGGCTTCGAATACCGGACCCTCTATCCTTCGGTCGCGCTGATGCGTGAAATCGCGGAGGACGTGGCCGGGCGTCCACTGTCGTCTGCGCCGTGGTTCCCACACTCCGTTGTTTCGGATCCCGAACTCCTGAGCGCCTTGACCCGCCTTCACACCAGCCTTTGCCATGACGATATCCGGACCTCCGAATTGGAGCAGGACACGCGTCTCGTCGATTTTCTGGCGCGGCTGATCGCCCGTTGGGCCGACCTCGATGCTCCGCTGCAAAGGCAGTTCGGAGCGAAGGGCATTGCCCGTGTTCGCGACTATATCGAGGCGCATCTCGGTGAGGAGACCGATCTCGCCAAGCTTGCAGGGTTGGCCGATTTATCACGCAGCCATTTCATTCGCGCATTCCGGAAAGAGACGGGGTTGGCGCCCCACGCCTATCTGCTCGACCGCCGCTTTCGTGCGGCGAGCCGTCTCTTGGAGCGGGGCGAGGCACCCATCGAGGTGGCGGCAGCTTGCGGCTTCTTTGACCAGAGTCACCTCAACCGCATCTTCAAAGCGCGCATGGGCGTGACGCCTGGAGTTTTCCGCGCGGCATGATGCCCTGATCCCGCTCGTCGAAGCGCTCCATGTTCCAATATGGCACTTTCGTCCAAGACGGCAGATATCGGGCTCGTCATAAGAGCGCCATGAGCACTCTCCTCGATAGAATAAACAACGCCAAGTCACTTCATTGGGATGAGGCGAAGGTTGGTTTCCGCGATATCGCGCCGGCCGCCATCGCTGCGGTGCCGATCGGCCTGCTGTTCGGAGCGGTGGCCGTGGGAAAAGGCCTATCGGCGACCGAGATCGGGCTCATGTCGGCGTTCGTTTTTGCTGGCGGTGCGCAATTCGCGGCCCTTGAGAGCTGGGTGCATCCTGCGCCGATCCTAGCGCTCGCGTTCTCTACCCTTCTCATCAACGTTCGCCATGTGCTCATGGGTGCATCGCTGTCGCCGAAGGTCGCTCTCACACGCGGACAAAAGCTCCGCGCTTTCTTCTTCATGACGGATGAGAGTTGGGCCCTGTCGGAACGACGCGCTATGAACCGGCCGGTGACAGGAGCCTATTGGGCTGCCATGGCCGGGGCTCTGTTTTTCAGTTGGCTCGGCTCGACAATCCTCGGCGCGGTGCTCGGTTCGTTCCTTGGTGCTCCGGAGCGCTTTGGGGCGGATTTTGCGTTCACCGCGCTTTTCATTGGCCTTGTTGCGGGCTTCGGCCAAAGCCGCGTCACGCTCGTGACGGTCGCCGTCAGCGCTGCAGTCGCGGCGCTCGTGCATCACTTCATCGGTGCACCCTGGCACGTGGCATCGGGCGCGCTTGCGGGCATCGCCGCCGCCTATTTCACCGCCAAGGAATCTTGAAACATGAGCATCGATCCCATCACCCTTGCGGCCATTGCCGCGATGGCGCTTGTGACTTACGCGACCCGCATCGCGGGCCTCTACGTGGCCGACAGGCTCGTGCTCACCGGGCGCGCAAAAGCGGCGTTCGATGCCATCCCGTCCGCCGTTCTCGTCGCGGTCATTGCGCCGACCGCGCTCACGACAGGATGGGCGGAGGCCGTGGCCGCCGCCATCACTGCGGTCGCCGCCTTACGCCTTCCGCTCTTGGGAACGGTGGCCGTCGGTGTGGTGTCGGTGGTGGTGCTCCGAAGCTTTCTCTGAAGCGTTTCTCGCGATCGTCATTCCGGGGCCGCGCAGCGGAGCCCGGAACCCAAACGCTAACGAGTCCGAAAGAGACGCTGCTCATCGCGTTTCATTTTAGAAATCGTTGACGGCTATGGGTTCTGGGTTCGCGCCGATGGCGCGCCCCGGAATGACGTAGGATTGCGCTTTAACCGATCGGACGCGTCGCGTTCTCCAACCAGGCTTTCGCTTCACCTTCCAGCCGCGGTGCGATCTTCTCGCGCACTTGCGCGTGGTAGTCGTTGAGCCACACGATTTCGTCCGCCGTCATGAGGGAAGTTTCGACGAGGCGCAGGTCGATGGGGCTGAAGGTCAGCGTCTCGAAGCCGAACATCTCCCGATCGCCGCCCGGAATGGTGCGCGGCTCGACGAGGATGAGATTCTCGATGCGGATGCCGTAAGCCCCGGTCTTGTAGAAGCCCGGCTCGTTGGAGAGCATCATGCCCGCTTCGAGAGGCGTATGGCCGACTTTGGCGATGCGCTGCGGGCCCTCGTGGACCGAGAGATAGCTGCCGATGCCGTGGCCGGTGCCGTGGTCGAAATCGAGACCGGCTTCCCAAAGCGGTTTGCGAGCGAAGGCGTCGATCTGCGCGCCGGTCGTGCCTTTCGGAAATACGGCGCGGGCGATGGCGATATGGCCTTGCAGGACGCGGGTGAAGCGATCCTTCATTTCCGCGGTCGGCTCGCCGACGATGATGGTGCGCGTGACATCGGTCGTGCCGTCCTCATATTGCGCGCCGGAATCGATGAGGAAAATCTGGTTCTTCTCGATGGGCAGGTTGCTCTCGCGCGACACACGATAATGCGGCAGGGCGGCATTGGGGCCGGCACCGGAGATGCTCGGGAACGAGACGTTCTTGAGAGCACCCGTGTCCACGCGAAAAGCTTCGAGCTTTTCGACCGCGTCGATCTCGGTGAGACCTCCTTTCGGAGCCTCGGCGTCGAGCCATGCGAGGAAGCGCGCCATGGCGACACCGTCGCGCAGATGAGCGGCATGGGAGCCTGCGATTTCGGCGCTGTTCTTGACCGCCTTCATCAGAGAAATCGGATCGGGCCCCACATCGACCGTGCCGCCCGCCGCTTCGATGCGCCGGATCAGAGCGACAGCGCCGGTCGCGGAATCGATCCTGACGGTTCCCCCTGACCGCCCGACCTTGTCGAGGCTGGTTTGGAACGCTGTCATATTGGAAAACTGTGCGAGATCGCCAACCGCCGCTCCGGCCTCGTTGGTGATCTTGGCCGGATCGAAGAAGAGATCCGCGCGGCCCTCCTTCGGAATGATCGCATAGCCGAGCGGCAGCGGGGTGTGCCCGACATCCGCGCCGCGAAGATTGAATGTCCAAGCGAGATTGTGCGGATCGGAAATGACGACGGCGTCGATCTTCTCTTCCGCCATCTTCTTTCGGATGCGCTTGAGTTTTGATTCTGCAGTTTCGCCGGCATAGTCGAGCGGATGCGGACGAACCGGCGCCTGTGGCGGCGCGGGACGGTCGATCCAGATCACATCGATCAGATTGATGTCGACCGGAGCAAGCTTGCCGCCCGCACGGGCGACAGCCTTTTCAAGACGCTTGAGTCCGTCGCTCGTGTGCAGCCACGGATCGTAGGCGAGCGTCGAACCCGCTGGCAGATTGTCGGCGATCCAGTCCTCGGCGGACTTGTCCGCGAGCTGAACCGGCGTGATGACCGAGGTGTCGACCTGCTCCGCCGCCTGGATCGTATAGCGTCCGTCGACGATGAGAGCGGCTTTGTCCTGGAGAATGATGGCCGTTCCCGCTGAGCCTGTGAAGCCTGTGAGCCAGGCGAGGCGGTCAGCATTCTTCGGCACGTATTCGCCCTGGTGCTCATCCGCCCGCGGCACGATGAAACCGGCAAATCCTCGCCTCGCCATTTCAGCGCGGAGCTTCGCGATGCGCTCTGGGCCTTGGGACGGAGAAGTGGAAGCATCGAAGGACTGAAACTGGGCCATGGGAGTCTTGCTGATGAGGGATCTCAAGCTACGCTAGGGGTCCTACCGAGCGATCGCAACCGTTCCGAAATGGTTATGCAGTGAGCGTTTTGACTCGTTTTAAGGCAGGATTTGCCCCGATTTTGCGATTTGAAGAAAGAGAAGTGCAGCAGGAGCATGGCTTGCATGTTCCTAAGGCCCTAACCGAAAGGGTCAGCTAAGCTTACCTTTCCCTCAACAATAACATCGAGGAACGCGGAAGGGTCATCGCAACACAAAGTTGGAGATGTACCCATGTCTACCAGTGTCCTTACCCCGTCCTGGGCCGGCAGTGCCGTCTTGTCAGTGGGTGTTGTTCTTCTCGCAAAGCGCGTCATCGACGCGATGCTGGCGAGCCGCTCCCGGAGCGTCGCAATTGAGATCGGTCGGCATCACGGTCTGATCACGGATCTCACGCGCCGCTACGGCTTGTAACCACTCACCGACCCCCCATTAAAGGAGCGAGCCATGTTGATCGCCGTTTTCATGAAGACTGTCCGCGACGTCGTTGCCGAAGCATTCGAACTGCGCCGCGAACTCGCGAAGCGCTACCCCTTCGTCGAGCAGGAATAATCGTTAAAAATAGCGGCGGGGTCGCGGACTGGCGCCGCCCCGCTTCATCACGAGCGCGACCCAGCCTTCGAGATCATAGCGCCGCTGCAAATGCCAGCCTTCAGCCGCGTATGACGACAGGATTCCGGGCACGTCCCGCCCCAGAAGACCCGACAGGATGAGCGTGCCGTCATATGAGGCGACACGCGACAGGGAAGGGGCGAGGGTCCGCAGCGGCTTTGCCAGG
Organism: Microvirga sp. 2MCAF38; assembly: GCF_052115485.1. Classification (NCBI taxonomy): domain Bacteria; kingdom Pseudomonadati; phylum Pseudomonadota; class Alphaproteobacteria; order Hyphomicrobiales; family Methylobacteriaceae; genus Microvirga; species Microvirga sp. 2MCAF38. The sequence continues at coordinate 194,135 of NZ_JBFRGU010000003.1, forward strand.
ATGTTGGCGAAGATCAGGTCGAAATGCCCGGGCCGGTCGGCCTCGGCATGTTTGACGCCCGGGCCGACATAAAGCCTCAGCCATGACGAGATGCCGTTGAGCTTGGCGTTCTCGCGTGCGACGCGCACGGCTTCCGGATCGATATCGCCCGCGACGACGGGACGCTTCAGATATTTCGCCGCCGCGAAGGCCAGGATGCCGGTACCGGTGCCGACATCGAGCACGTGACGGGGCGTACGCAGCTTCACTTCATCGACGAAAGCATCGAGGCAGCTCTTGGTCGTGCCGTGATGGCCGGTGCCGAAGGCGAGCGCGGCTTCGATTTCGATGGCCATGTCATTCGGGCGTCGCTGCACGCGATCATGCGAGCCATGCACGAAAATGCGGCCTGAGCGAACGGGCTTCAGTCCCTCCAGCGACGTCTTCACCCAATCCTTCTGATCGAGAGGGAGAAAGACGCCCTTGTCCGCTTCCGCCCCGACGATGGGGCGCAGCAGATCGCGGACAGCTTCCTCATCGGGCTGCCGAGAGAAATAAGCCTCGAGAAGCCACGGCCCATCGTCCTCCGTCTCGAAGGCCGCGACGGCGGTTTCGGCAGGGTCAAAGATCTCGCCGATCAGCTCCGTCATGGCGCGCGCGGAATTGGCGTCCGTTGTGATGCGCAGGACGTGAGTGGGGCGGTTGGGGTGAAGACCTTCAAGCATGGATGTCGCTTAGCACTGCTTCATCCGGCCGTCACCCTTGGACCCTCGTCAGGCGGGGACCGGCTCAGCTCCTTTGAGGACCTTCAGCCTGTCCTGCTCCAGCTTGAGGTAGTCGCGCTGGAGATCCGTCACGTAATCCCGCACGATAGGCGCGGCGTCGCGTTTGCGGGAAAGCTGCATGTGGAACACGAGCTGGCTCCCGGTTCTGAACATCATCTCGGCACTGATGAGGTAGAATTCCCACATGCGGCAGAAGCGCTCGTCGTACATTTCGGCGACCTTGGCGCGATTGGCCTCGAAGCGCTGGTGCCAGTGCTTCAACGTCTCCGCATAGTGGATGCGCAGGAATTCGAGATCGGTCACCCAAAGGCTGTTCTGCTCCACGACCGGAAACACCTCGGAGAGAGCGGGGGAATACGCGCCGGGGAAGATGTATTTGCGCAGCCACGGGCTTGCCGTGCCGGGCGGGCTCATATGGCCGATGGAGTGCAGAAGCATTAAACCGTCGTCATTCATGAGCGCGTTGATCTTCTCGAAAAACTCGCCGTAATGATGCACGCCCACATGCTCGAACATGCCGACCGAGACGATGCGGTCGAAGCGCCGATCGAGCTTGCGGTAGTCGAGCAGCTCGAAGCGGACACGGTGCGAGAGTCCCGCCTTGCGGGCCTTCTCGTTCGAGAGCGCGTATTGCTCCTTCGAGAGTGTGACGCCGGTCACGTCCACGTCTTCCATCGCGGCGAGATAAAGCGCGAGATCGCCCCAGCCGCTGCCGATATCGAGGATTTTCAGGCCGGGTTTGAGTTGAAGCTTGGATGCGATGAGACGCAGCTTGTTCTGCTGCGCCTCTTCCAGCGTATCGTCTCCATTCGCGAAATAGGCGCAGGAATACTGCATGCCCTTGTCGAGGAAGAGCTTATAGAAATCGTTCCCCAGGTCGTAATGGTGCGCCACATTGGCCTGCGCCTTGCCGACCTTGTTCGCCTGCTGAAAACGCTTCAACCCGCGTGAAATGCGGCGCAGCACTTTCTGCAAGGGATAGGTGCCGAGCGAAATCCTGTTCATGGAGAACAGGGTGAGAAAGTCCTTGAGCGTCGAGCCTTCCTCGAAGCTCATGCGCCCATCCATATAGGCCTCGCCCGCGTGAAGCTCCGGATTGAGGAAGAGCTTGTGATAGAGCGAGCGGTCCGTGAGCCGCATGGTGACATTCGGACCGGGAGATCCCGCAAAGACATGCGCCCTTCCATCCGCGTCGATGACTTTCAGCGAGCCGACGCGCACGAAGGATTTGAGCATGTGGGACAGTGGAAACATCGGGGCCTCACGGTTGTCGTTACCGAAGGGGATCGTTCCACAGTTGCAGCGAAGAGGCTAGGGGGCTTCCCCTTGAACCTGCAGCAAAAAAGCTTTTCGCCGTCTCTTGTGTTTCAGATAGATCAAGATATATCTTGGATATAGTTAGACATATAGGAATGAGAAAATGAGACATACACAGGAAAACCATGACCCGCGTCGGTGGGGCGCGTGCCGGCATGAGTTCGGGTCGCGGGGCTTTGCTCATCGTGGCGGTGGGCATCGGGGCTTCGGGTACGACTGGAATGAGGAGCGCGGCGAAGGGCGCGGAGGGCGTCGACGGGTATTCGATTCAGGCGAGTTGCGTCTCGTCCTGCTCAAGCTCATTGAGGACCAGCCGCGACACGGCTATGACCTAATCCGTGCGATAGAGGAGCTGACCGGGGGCACCTATGTCCCAAGCGCCGGCGTGATCTATCCGGCGCTGTCGATGCTGCAGGACTTGGGCCATATCGAAGAGGCTGGCTCCGAGGGCGGACGCAAAGCGTTTGCCATCACTGCGGAAGGGGCTGCCGATCTCGCCACGAATGCGGAAAAGGTAAAAGCGCTCTTCGCACGGCTGGCCGAACTTGCGGCGAAGCATGCGCGAACGGATAGCGCGCCGATTCGTCGTGCTATGGAAAATCTCCGCACCGTCTTGCGTCATCGCTTCAGTAGCGAAGATCTGGGGAAGAGCACAATCCACGACGTCGCTGCAATTCTCGATGAAGCGGCGCAGCGCATCGAGCGTCTGTAAGACGCGCCGCTGACCCGTTCAGATTCAACTGAAGAAAGTTCGCACAATGGCACTTTCCAGCGTTTCGCGCATACCGACTGCAAACGGCAGTCGGTATCTCCAGCAGCTCTGTAAACATTGGAGTCACAATCTGGCCGTCGATTTCACGCCAGCGAGCGGCGTGGTGACATTCCCTCGAAATGTGCGTGGCGCAGATTGGCCGGGCGACGCCAGACTGACCATGCAGGCCAACGAGGACAACCTCGAATGCAGATTGGAAGCGAGCGCCGAAGGACAATTGGAGGCGCTCAAGGGCGTCGTCGCCAATCATCTGGACCGCTTTGCTGGCACGACGAGTAAACCCGAAGCCACTAACGGCGGCGACGGACCGATCGAGCGCGGCTAGCCCAACGCCTCGACAAAGCTGTCCAGCACCATCTTTCGCCCAGCCTTGTCGAAATCGACGGTGAGCTTGTTTCCGTCGATGGCGGCGATGGTGCCGGGGCCGAACTTGGTGTGGAGGATGCGGCCCTCGACTTTGAAACTCGATCCGGTGCCGGTCGATTTCGCGACGAGCTCGCCCTCGATCACCATCGGCCCGCGCCTGTCGCCGGAGCGACGGCCGGAATAGCCGCCATCCTCGACCCCGCCTGCGCGGGCTTGTGCCCGCTGCCAGCCGGGGGTCTGATAGGTCGAGCCGTTGAAATTCGACATGCGGTCGAAACGTGAGCCGCCGCCATATCCGCCGCCATGCGAGAAATTCGCCGGAGCCTCGACAACCTCGACATTGTGCTCAGGCAGATCGTCAATGAAGCGGCTCGGAACGGTCGAGTTCCACATGCCGTGAATGCGCCGGTTCGAGGCGAAATAGATTTTTGCCCGACGCTTGGCGCGGGTGATGCCCACATGCGCGAGGCGGCGCTCTTCTTCCAATCCTGCGTGGCCGCTCTCGTCGAGAGCGCGCTGGTTGGGGAACAAACCCTCTTCCCAGCCGGGTAGGAAGACCGTTTCGAATTCCAGACCCTTGGCCGCGTGAAGAGTCATCAGGCTCACGCGCTCGGTGGTGTCGGTCTCGTTCGCTTCCATTACGAGCGAGACATGCTCGAGGAAGCTCTGGAGGTCCGGGAATTCCTCCATCGAGCGCACAAGCTCCTTGAGGTTTTCGAGTCGTCCGGCGGCGTCGGCCGAGCGATCCTTCTGCCACATCTCGGTGTAGCCGGATTCCTCGAGCACGATCTGCGCGACTTCCGATTGCGTCATCGTTTCCGACAGCTTCGCCCAGCGCCCGAACGAGGTGAGAAGATCGCGCAAAGTGGCGCGCGGCTTCGGCTTCAACTCGTCCGTCTCGACCATGAAGCGCGCGGCTTCCGTCAACGGCACGCGCGCCGCGCGAGCGTGGTTGTGGAGGATCTGGATGGTCGCATCGCCCAGGCCGCGCTTGGGCACATTGACGATGCGCTCGAAAGCGAGGTCGTCGGCGGGCTGGTTGACGACGCGCAGATAGGCGAGTGCATCGCGGATTTCGGCGCGCTCATAAAACCGCGGCCCGCCGATCACGCGATAGGGCACGCCGAGGGTCACGAGCCGGTCTTCGATCTCGCGCATCTGCGCGGAGATGCGAACGAGAATCGCGACTTCGGACAGCGGATAGCGTTTGGATTGAAGTGCCTCGATCTCCTCGCCGATCAGGCGGGCCTCGTCCTCGGAATCCCATGCACCGGTGAGCGTGACTTTCTCGCCGGGTTCGTCCTCCGTGCGCAGCGTCTTGCCGAGGCGATCCTTGTTCTTGGCGATGAGTCCCGAGGCGGCTGAAAGGATGTGCCCGGTGGAGCGATAGTTCCGCTCGAGCCGGATCACCACAGCGCCGGGAAAATCGTGCTCGAAGCGCAGGATGTTGTCGACCTCAGCGCCACGCCAGCCATAGATCGACTGATCGTCGTCACCGACGCAGCAGATGTTCTTGCGCTGTTGGGCGAGCAGGCGCAGCCACAGATACTGGGCGACGTTGGTGTCCTGATACTCGTCCACCAGCATGTAGCGGAAGCGGTTCTGGTATTGCTCCAGAATATCCGGATGCTCGCGCCACAGGCGCAGGCACTCCAGCAAAAGATCCCCGAAATCGGCGGCGTTCAGGATCTTAAGCCGCTCCTGATAGGCGGCATAGAGCTTGCCGCCTTTGCCTTGGGCGAAGGCACCGGCTTCGCCGGCCGGCACCTGGTTGGGGCCAAGGCCCCGGTTCTTCCAACCGTCGATGTAGGAAGCGAGCTGCCGCGCGGGCCAGCGTTTCTCGTCGATGTTCTCGGCTGCGATCACCTGCTTCATCAGGCGAAGCTGATCGTCGGTGCCGAGAATGGTGAAGTCCGAGCGCAAGCCCACCAGTTCCGCATGGCGGCGCAGAATCTTGGTGCCGATGGAGTGAAAGGTGCCGAGCCATTGCATGCCCTCGGCCACGGGGCCGATCAGGCTCGCCACGCGCTCCTTCATCTCCCGTGCCGCCTTGTTGGTGAAGGTCACGGACAGGATGTCGAAGGGGCGGGCCTTGCCCGTGGCGATGAGGTGGGCGATGCGGGTTGTCAGGACGCGTGTCTTGCCGGTACCCGCACCCGCGAGTACCAGGACGGGCCCCTCGGTCGCCTCGACAGCAGCCCGCTGCTCCGCGTTGAGACCGGAAAGGTACGGCGATTGCGGCGAAACGGCCGCACGGGCGCGCGCGCTCAAGGAGCCGCCGGTGGGCTCAGGGGCAAGGTCGCGATGCGAGTCGAAGCTGTCGTCAGGGCGATTCATCGGCGCGAACATGGATCAAAAGGCGAACGGCGTCGAGGCCGTAATGCAGGGCGGCCTGCCGCAGGGGTGGGTAACCGCGTTGAAGGGGCTGGCATCACCATCCATATAGTAACGATCCTGTCCGAAAGGGATGTTCCATGCGTATCCTTGTAACGCTTCTGGTTCTTCTGGGTCTGGCTGCGCCCGCTTTCGCGCAGGCCCCCGGGTTGCCGCTTACGGGCCGCTCCGAACGGAGCGTGGGCGAGACAAATCGCTCCATTATGCAGAATGAGCGGTCATTGCAGCAGCAACAGCAGAACCAGATCGACAACAATCAGCTCCGGCAACGGATCGATCGGCGCGATCTGTTCACGAACTCGATCCAGCAGCCGAATATCGGTCGCAAACTCTGCCCGCCCGGTTCCGTCGGCTGCTAGAATTTGATCGTTTCAGATTGAAACAAGATCAAACTCTAGCTTCTCTTGATGCCGCATGATCCGGGCGAACAACCGTTTCCACTTGTTCTGATCATGCTCTAGCCATCGCCGATGCTTTGCGTTGCCTCGCAGAGCCGGCGTTTCACCTCCGCGACGAACGGATTGTCGCGTGTGATTGTCTGAAACACCTCGTCTGAATCGTGCCGAACCATGTCGACCATCCGCATGAGGTGGTCGAAGGTCGCCGTTGTGTGATCGAGCGCTGGCATATCCAGCGCGACGACGATGCGGGACAGAAGATGAGTGAGGCCCTGCACGTAGGCCATCTGCCCGTCATGCCGCTCCGGTGTCGTCCGGACGACACGAAGGCCGAGCTTTTCCCTGAGAAAACGGGCGACGAGCCCGGATCTTGGACTGTCCGCTGCGCAGACGGCGATGGATAAGCCCCGAATACCGTCCCGCCCGCTTTGTGGGCCGAAGAGCGGATGGGTGCCGACGATCTCTACATGGGACGGCAATTCCTCGGCCAGAATGGCGAGGGGCTTCATCTTGATCGAACAGACGTCGATCACGAGGCTCCCGACCTTCAGATGCGGGGCTATCTGTCTGGCCACATCCCGCAGATCCCGGAGGGCGACGGCTAAGAGCACGACGTCCTGGCGGGCCGCTGTCGCGAGATCGGCCACCTGGACATTGTGGCGCTCTCCAATTGAGCGCAGATCACGGCGTGGGTCGCATATGCACACATCGAAAAGGTCGGCGAGATGCGTCATGGAGAATTCGCCGAAGGCACCGACGCCGATCAATCCCAGGCTGGGCTTTCGCCGAGAAAGGTCGGCTGGGGCATTGCGATTTATCGTCTCGATGGATGGTTCAAGCATAGTGTCCTCGGTGGGGCTTTGAGCCGCCGCAAGGACATTCCGAAACAAGAAAGCCGCCTTGCGGCGGCATTGTTTCGATAAAACCAATCGATCTCGTGCCGCGCCTATGGAGACGGGCGATAATACGAAAACGTGATGTGCGAGGTCTTGGTCATGGCGGCGATCATCGTCAGTTTGAGCGCCCCGTCAAGGGACGCACCGGCTTCTTAGTGCCGGGTTCCCGTTGCGAGCATAGCTTCCCGCGTCTCCGTCTTCGAGGGGATGCCGATCACGCGGCCCAGGGCCGGAGGCTGCCCGAGACGTTTGTGGGCAGCCTTCATCACGGCGAGGTTGTTCAGGATATCCTGGGGAAAATGCGAAACCTTGCGGGTCTCCAAATCGACGTGGAGAGATAGCCCCTCGGTGGTGGCAGCAACCCAGCCTTCTTCCGCGTGGCGGGCTTCCATATAGAAGTGGAGGCGCTTCTCGTCGTAATCGACGAGTTGGAGCGTGACGCGAACCCGGTCATGCATTTTCAGTTCGCGCTTGTAGAGCGTGTGAACCTCGGCTGCGAAGAAAGATGCCTTGCACTGCTCCACATAATCTTGCCCGAGGCCGATGAGGGAGAAGGCTTCGTCCACTGCTTTGTCGAAGAGCACGTGATAAAAGGCCATGTTCATGTGGCCGTTATAGTCGATCCAAGCGGGCTCGACCCGCATCGTCGAGGATACGAACGGGGCAAAGAAGAAGATCGGGGTAGCCCGTTCATCCATGGTCGGCGCTCTCCTTCCGCTCTCATCCCGCTACTATGCAGCCAAAATCCCATCGCGAACAATAGTACAAATTGTCAGCCATGCATGGCGGGCGGAACGCGTCTGTCGTCTTGCGTGTTGCCAAGGCAACCGTTTTGGTAAGTAAGGGACAGTAACTTTCCCAATTAGATCTGAAGCATTCATGAACGCACCGCTGATTTCTTCCCGTTCCAGACCCTCGGACGCGGTCATTGCCGCGTTCACGGCCGAGTTGACCAATCGCTATGGTGCGCATGTCGCGACCTCGATGGCGGTGCGGGAGCAGCACGGCCACACGCTGACCTGGGTGAAGAACCAGCCGCCGGATGTCGTCGTCTATCCGCGGACGACCCAAGAAGTCGCGGATATCGTCAGGCTTTGCGCTCAACGGAACGTGCCAGTCGTGCCCTTCGGCACCGGAACGTCTCTGGAAGGCCATATCAACGCACCGTTTGGGGGCGTGTGCATCGATGTGAGCCTCATGAAGCAGATCGTCGCGGTCCACGAGGAAGACCTCGATTGCGTGGTCGAGCCCGGCGTGACCCGTAAGGAACTGAACGAATATCTACGCGATCGAGGATTGTTCTTCCCCATCGACCCCGGCGCGGACGCCTCGATCGGCGGCATGGTGTCCACACGGGCCTCCGGCACCAATGCCGTTCGCTATGGCACTATGAAGGACGTCGTTCTCGCGCTCACGGTCGTTTTGCCCAATGGCGATATCGTGAAGACAGCGAGCCGCGCCAAGAAAAGCTCGGCGGGCTACGATCTGACGCATCTTTTCATCGGGGCCGAGGGCACGCTCGGCATCGTGACCGAGATCACCCTGAAGCTGAACGGCATTCCGGAGGCGATCTCGGCCGGCATCTGTCCTTTCCCTTCGGTCAAGGCAGCGTGTGACGCGGTCATCATCACCATCCAGTCCGGCATTCCGGTCGCCCGCATCGAGCTTCTGGACGAGGTTCAGGTGAAGGCGGTCAACGCCCATTCCAAACTCTCTCTGCCTGAAAGCCCCTTGCTGCTTTTGGAGTTTCACGGCACGACCGCCGGTGTGAAGGAGCAGGCGGAAAGCTTCGGCGAGATCGCTGCGGAATATGGCGGCGGCCCCTTCGAATGGGCCACGAAGCCTGAGGACCGCAGCCGTCTGTGGCAGGCGCGGCACGACGCTTATTGGGCGGCGAGGGGGCTCAGACCCGGTGCGCAATCGGTCGCAACCGATGTCTGCGTGCCGATTTCGAGACTTGCGGAATGCGTGGATGAAACCAAGCAGGACATTCTGGAAAGCGGTCTCATCGCACCCATCGTCGGCCATGTGGGGGATGGGAATTTTCACGTCCAGCCGCTCATCGACACCGAGAACCCGGCTGAAGTCGCCGCCTGTGAGGCCTTTATCGACCGCCTCGTTCGCCGTGCCCTCGCCATGGAGGGGACCTCCACGGGCGAGCATGGTGTCGGCCAGAAGAAGATAAAATACCTCGAAATTGAGTACAGTACCCAGGCACTTGACCTTATGCGCGTCTTGAAACGAGCGGTTGATCCGCTCAACATTATGAACCCAGGGAAGGTATTCGCGCTTTGACGGTGGACGGCAAGGCCGTCATGCTACCGCGATCCTTGTCCTTGAGCTAACCACTCTCAATGGAAAAAGCGGAGAAGGCGTCTCTTGCGTGACATTCTGACGGTCATCGCGTCCATCATCATCCTGGTCCTGGCCGCGGCGCTTGTTGCGCCGCCCCTCATGGATTGGGAAGCGCGGCGCGACCTCATCGATCAGACGATTTCCCGCGCGGCGGGCACCGAGGCTCACACGGAGGGTCGGATCGGCGTTCGCCTGTTGCCGTCGCCACGCCTTCGCCTGGATCGCCTTCGCCTGGGTTCAGGCGCCCCTGAAACCCCATCGTTGACGGCTGATTTCATCTGGGCCGAAGTGCAGCTCATGCCGCTGTTGCGGGGCGAGGTGCGTTTCACCGAAACCCGCATCGGGCGGGCTGACCTGCACGTGCCGGTCGCAAACGACGGTACATGGGCGCCTCCGCAAACCTTCTCCGGCCTTCGAGGACGCGACCTTGCGATTGAGAGCCTGAACATCACCCAGGTGCTTGTCACCGCGCAGCGCCTCGACACGGGGCGGACAGATCAGGTTTCCGCCGAGAACGTCACAATCGAAGGGCAAAAGCTCGCCGGACCCTGGCGGGTGGAAGGAACGACCAGAGGCGTTCCGTTCCGGTTCGTTACGGCGGAGCTTGGTGAAGACAGGACCGTTCAGCTGAAGCTTTCCGGTGGCGGCGATCTTAATCCACGCTTCGACATCGACGCCAAGCTGGCGCTCGGCTCGGACCCTGCCGTGCCTCTTCTCGCGGGCAAGGCGAAGGTCCTTTTCGGTCCGCCGGCTCAGGTGGCGGCAGCGGGCATTCCGATCCCCATCGTCATCGAGACCGCGTTCAAGACGAAACCGGGCGTGGTCGTCTTCGACAAGACGAGCCTGGAAGCAGGCGAGGGTGGCGCGAGCCTTCGCATGACGGGAGAGGGGAGTTTTCAAGTCAACGATCCCAAGATCTCGCTCAAGCTCGAAGGGCGTAGGCTCGACGCCGACAGCTTCATTCTCTCGTCGAACGGGCGCGATTTCAAAAGCCGGTTGGCGACCTGGTCACTTCCCGTCAACAGCGTGCCCGTCGACCTCGACCTCAAGATCGACAGTATCGGTCTAGGGCAGGAAGACTTGTCCAACGCGGTCTTGCGTGGCTCGTTCGTGCATGGACAAGCGAAGCTGGAAAAATTTGAGTTCATGGCGCCCGGCGAGACCCGGGTCGCGATGCAAGGCGAGATCGGCAGCGCCACCCTCGGTAACGCGGAGGGTCGGATCTTGGTCGCCTCCAACGCGTCCGACAGGCTTGCGCGCTATCTCGAGCGCCTCAATATCCACTCTCCGTTTCTGAAGGTGCTCGATGGGCGTTTCTTCGAGGCGGCATCGGACATTTCCTTCGCGAACCCGATCCTGTCTCTCAGCCGCATGCATGTGAAGACGGGCGATGCGGCTATGACAGGTAATCTGCGCTTCACGGCTGCGGAAGGCGATCATCGCGGTCGTCTCGAAGCGCAGGTCGCGATTCAGGATCTGAACCTCGATCAGCTGCCGCAGATTTCGAGCGTTTTCGAAACAACGCAAAATCTCGATGTCGGCTTCATTCTCGATGCGCGCAATGTCCGCGCCGGCAACCGTCCGGGCGCTGGCCGGATTTCCGCGCGCATTAATTCCGACGGTAAGGCACTGCTCGTCGAAGCCCTCGATATCATCGATCTTGCCGGCGCGAATGCCCGCGTCAGTGGTCGCATTGCGCCGGACGGGTCGGGGCGTATCGCGGGGAAGGTCACCGCGGAGCGCGCTGCACCCCTGATCGATATTCTCGGCAGTGTTTGGGCGGGTGGCATTTCGCATCTGATGCCGCCTTTCCTGCGTGAAGGCGATTTGAATCTCGATGTCGTGACCGAGCGCGTCGCGCCTGTCGCCGGCTCCAAGGAATTCCGCTTGCGAACAACTGCAAACGGCTCTGCGGCGGGTGGACGGTTCGACGGCAAGGTCGAGTCCGCGGAGGGCCGGACCGAAAGCCTCGATGTGGTTCTCGCGACTGACAATACAGGCCGATGGATCGGACAGGCCGATGCGCAAACGCTCAAGCGCCCCTCCACAATCACCATGCGCGGTGCGCGGGTCGGATCGGGACGATTCAATATCACTCTATCGGGTGATGTTGGCGGCGCGACCATCTCGACAAAGCGCCCCTTCACCCTGAGTGCCGCCGACGATGCGGTCGATACCGGTGAAGTGGAGTTCGTAAGCGCCGACCTCACGCCATTTTTGCGATTGTTGAGCGACAACGTGGGCACGGCCCCCGCACCCGCGAAGGGCCGCTTGACGCTCGGGAGAGAGCGCGACGCGACGCTTCTCGATGTCACCGGCACTGTCGCCGGGGAGCCGATCCAAGGACGATTGACCGCGCGGTCGCGATCGGAAATCAGCGGCGAAATTTCTCTCCAGCGCGTTTCCTTGCCGTGGCTTGCGACGGCTCTGATCTTGAACTTGCCGGGAGAACCGAACGCCAATACGATCTGGTCGACGACCGGGTTTGGGCCGAATGCTCGCTTGATGACCGGCGGACAGATCACGGTCAAAGCCGCGAGCCTGGATCTGGGGCGCGGTATCCAGGGGACAAAGGCGAGTTTCACGCTGGGCGCGACCTTTGATGGTATCGCCATCACCAATCTGGATGCAGGGTTGGGCGATGGTCGCCTCACTGGATCGGTGTCGATCTCACGACAGGGAGCGCTCGCATCGGTGGTCGGCGAGGGTGCGTTGCGCGATGTGTCTGTTCAGGCACTGGCCGGAACGACTCCGCTCGAAGGCAGACTGACCGGTTCGCTCAAATTCGGCACATCGGCACAGAATGTTGCAGGCCTCGTCGCCAATCTCGGCGGGGCGGGAGATTGGCGCATTGCCAATCTTCGCGTGCCGGCTGCCGATCCGACCGCTCTCGACCGTGCCTTGAAACGAGCGCTCGCCGACAACGAGCCATTGGCTCAAGGAAAGGCCGAGACGATTCTCAGTGAGGAGCTCGCCCGCGCGCCGCTTGCCGCAACCTCTGTCACCACGTCGGCTGCGCTTGTCGGCGGCATGCTGAGATTGTCGCCGTTCGTTGTCGAAAACGCGCGCGCGAATTGGCAGGGCGCCGTGACGTACGATCTGAGGACTTTGACGTTTGAAGCGCGAGGCGCGTTGATGGCCAAGACCGCGCCGCCCGGATGGACAGGCGCGCCACCATCAACGGGATTGAATTGGAAAGGCCCCCTTGCCGCACCCGTGCGCGAGGTCGATGCGGGGCCGTTCCGCAACGGGCTCGCAGCTGTCGTCCTGAAGCGTGAGCTTGAAAAGATCGAGGCTTTCGAAAAGGCGGCTGCCGAGCGGCAACGGCAGATTCAGCAACAGGAAGCGGAACGCCAACGCGTGAAGGCGGCAGCCGATGAGGCTGCGCGTCAGGCGAAGGCGAAGGAAGACGCGGAACGCGCTCAAAGACAGCAGCAGAGCGAACCCAGTGCGGAAGAGCCTACGCCGCCGACGGGCACGCCCTTCGCGATGCCTCCGCTGACGCCGACGATAGAGCTTAAAGCTCCGCCGATGGTGCGGGGTCCCGGCGGTTGAGATCCTCGCGCAGCGTGTTGAGCACGAAGACCCGAATGGCGGACGATAAATTCTGATCGCCCCGGCCGGTATCGATGCCTTGCACGAGCGCTTGAATGGAGAGAGAACGCTTTTCCGCGATCTCACGCAAGGCGTCCCAGAACTGCTCTTCGAGAGACACGCTCGTCCGGTGACCGGCAATCGAGAGCGAGCGCTTGATGACGCCGCTGCCGCTCATTCCGGCTTCTCGTCGTCGCGCTTATGCGCGTCGAGTTTGCGTTGATCCAGGTCGCGCCGTGCTTCTTCGAGCCGGCGCTCCTCCTTCGTCCGCCCGAAGACGGTACGGTTCTCAGTGGCGCGGGCTTCTTTTTCCGCCCGCGCCTTCTGTTTGCGCATCTGGCGCAGATTGATGATCTCCGCCATGGGATTCCTCCTTTACGGAGCGAGCATGTCCTCGGGACGAACGACAGCGTCGAACTGCTCCGCCGTCACCGCGCCGGACTTCACCGCCTCTTCCTTCAAGGTTGTGCCGTTCTTGTGCGCGGCCTTCGCGATGGAAGCGGCCTTGTCGTAGCCGATGGTCGGCGCAAGAGCCGTCACCAGCATCAACGAACGCTGCATCAGATCGGCGATACGGTCCTTGTTCGGCTCGATACCGACAACGCAATTGTCGGTGAAGCTGACTGCACCATCCGCGATGAGGCGGATCGATTGCAGCACGGCGTTCACGATCACCGGCTTGAACACGTTGAGCTCGAAATGGCCCTGGCTCGCGGCGAAAGTCACGGTCGCCTGATTGCCGAACACCTGTGAGCAGAGCATCGTCAATGCTTCGGCCTGGGTCGGGTTGACCTTGCCCGGCATGATCGACGAGCCGGGCTCGTTTTCCGGCAGCGAGATCTCGCCGAGGCCGGAGCGCGGACCGGAGCCCATGAGGCGGATGTCGTTGGCAATCTTGAAGAGGCCGGTGGCGACGCTCGCCAGAGCGCCTTGCGTGAACACGAGAGCGTCATGCGAGGCGAGCGCTTCGAACTTGTTCGGAGCCGAGACGAAGGGCAGGGCCGTCAATTCCTTCACCTTGACGGCGAAGAGGTCGGCGAATTTCGGATGAGCGTTCAGGCCCGTGCCGACCGCCGTGCCACCCTGAGCGAGGGCGTAGACGCCGGGCAGAGTCGCCTCGATGCGGCTGATACCGAGCTGGATCTGCGCCGCGTATCCCGAGAATTCCTGGCCGAGGGTGACCGGGGTCGCGTCCTGCAGATGCGTACGGCCGATCTTCACGATGTCCTTGAAGGCCTCGGCCTTCGCGTTCAGAGCCTTGAGCAGATGCTTGAGCGACGGGAGCAGGCGATCGTTGATCTCGCGCGCCACGGCGATGTGCATGGCAGTTGGAAACGAGTCGTTGGAAGACTGGCCACGATTGACGTGATCGTTGGGATGAACGGGCTTCTTGCCGCCACGCTCGCCACCCATGCGCTCATTGGCGAGGTTGGAGAGAACCTCGTTCATGTTCATGTTCGACTGGGTGCCGGAGCCGGTCTGCCAGATCACGAGAGGAAATTCGTCGTCGAATTTGCCGCGCACCACATCCGAGGCGGCGACAGCGATCGCGTCGGCGAGCTTGCCGTCCAGTTCGCCCAGATCCTTGTTGGCCAGGGCCGCAGCCTGTTTCACGATTGCCAGCGCATGGACCAGCGGAATCGGCAGACGTTCGCCGCCGATGCGGAAGTTCTGGATCGAGCGCTGCGTCTGCGCGCCCCAGAGCTTATCGGCGGGCACCTCGATGGGGCCGAAGGTATCTGTTTCGATGCGGGTTGAGGGCGACATCCTGACCTCTTTCGGTGGGGGTTCGTGTTCTTATCTCAAACTTTCGCGCCCGCAACACCGGAGGCCGGCATATTATCATATCTGCCATGTCGGCACGCCCCTTTAAGGTCCGAAGTCTCCCATCGCGGTTTTTGCGAGCCGCAGCCACGTGAACGTCCGAATGGCGGATTTTCCGCGTGACTTATGGCAATGCGACCGTTCAAGCGCACCCGATTGGCACAAAATAGCTGAAATGAAGTCGCGTCAGTTTTTCTTGCGGAAGGAGTCGAGACTAACGACTTCGGCGCCGTTGCCTTCGGACTTTTCGCCCTTACCGGTTTTTTCTTCAGGCTGAGGAGATACCTCCACTTCGGACGAAACGTCCTTCTTGGCTTCATTCTTCGCAGCCGCAGGCGTCTTCTTGGGTCGCTTCAATTCGACGGGTTCCGAGGCCGCGCCGCGAATCGGGGAGGGCGCGGCTGGTGCTTCCGCACTCTCCTCCTCAACCTCGTCTTCATCGCCTTCCTGATCGAATTTCAGGCCAAACTGCACGGAGGGGTCGAAAAAGCCCGTGAGCGCATCGAAGGGAATCAGCAATCGTTCCGGAACGCCGGAGAACGAGAGGCCCACTTCGAAGGTGTGCTCGGTGATGATCAGGTCCCAGAACTGATGCTGGAGGATGATTGTCATCTCCTGCGGATATTTTTCACGCAGGCGGTTCGACAGGCGAACGCCGGGAAAATCCGTGCGGAAGGAAATGTAGAAATGGTGCTCTCCAGGCAGGCCGTCCTTGCCGGCATCGATGAGAACCCTGCGTACGACTCCTTTAAGCGCATCCTGCACCAGAAGGTCGTAGCGGATCAGGTCTTTACCGGCCATTGGGGAGCCCTTGAAGAGAAAGAAGTGGAGGCTTCTGTTGCCAGGTGCCTCCGAACCCCGCCTTACGGTGCTAACCGCAAGGACTTTGAGTCGGTATTAGGGACCGCTTACGCAGCCACTGCAACCGGAGCATAGTTGTCGTTGGCAACTATTGAATAGGCCCGATAACGGCGGAACCATGCCGAGCAAAAGTCTACCCTTTACGCCCTCGTCGATCCTATTTCGCCCCCGCCGAAACCCAAGCGCCGCTTGATTTTCGCAAGCTCAGCCTGGATTTTGGTGGAGGCGCCGGGTACCGCCCCCGGGTCCGATAGGTTTATTCCGATAGCCGTTTATCGCCATAGCTGACCTTGCGGCCAGCAAACCCAATATAAGAAAACCCGAGCGGATTTGAAAGACCGGGGGACAAGTTCGCCGGGGATGGCGGGGCCATTCTCAAGCGGGCTTACCGCTGCGATAAGGTGGAGACAGGAGCGACCCATGCAAGCCTACCACGACCTGCTTCGCCGCATTCTTGCCGAAGGCGTCCGCAAGGACGACCGGACGGGGACAGGGACCATCTCTGTTTTCGGCCATCAGATGCGTTTCGATCTTAGCCAGGGCTTTCCCCTCGTCACGACGAAAAAGCTGCATCTGCGCTCCATCATTCATGAATTGCTGTGGTTCCTGAAGGGCGATACGAACATTCGCTATCTCAAGGAAAACGGCGTCTCGATCTGGGACGAGTGGGCCGACGAGAACGGCGATCTCGGCCCGGTCTACGGCAAGCAATGGCGTTCATGGGCTAAGCCCGACGGCGGCACTGTCGACCAGATTCAAGGGGTCTTGAATGAGATCCGCCGCAATCCCGATTCGCGCCGCCTCATCGTCTCCGCCTGGAACCCGGCCGAACTCGACAAGATGGCGCTCGCGCCGTGCCATTGCCTGTTTCAATTCTATGTCGCGGAAGGACGCTTGTCCTGCCAGCTCTACCAGCGTTCGGCGGATGTGTTCCTGGGCGTGCCCTTCAACATCGCGTCCTATGCGCTTCTCACGCACATGATGGCGCAGGCGACAGGCTTGCAGCCGGGCGATTTCGTGCATTCCTTCGGGGACGCGCACCTCTATCTCAACCACATCGAACAGACGGAACTGCAATTGTCCCGTGCCCCGCGCCCTCTGCCGAAGCTGCGGCTCAATCCGGAGGTGCGCTCGCTGTTCGATTTCAAATTCGAAGACATTGCCATCGAGGATTACGATCCTCATCCGGCCATCAAGGCCCCGGTCGCGGTCTGAGATCGGCGATGAACCGGCGCGAGGCCATCGAGAGCGCTGTTCGCATTCTCGCTCCGCGCATTCCGCGTCACGAATTCGAAGCGGTGACCGACCACGCTCTCGGCAGTCGCGGCCTGCACGGTGCGTCTCCCGAAGCGGCGGCTTGGTTGTCTCTCGTCGCCTATATCCGCCACACCTTCACGGATTACGACAGCCTTCTCGACGAGGGTTATGACGTGGACAGTGCGCGGTTCTTCGTGTTCGAGGATATCAACTCGATCCTCGAAGGCTGGGGCTCGCCCCGACGGGTCGAGAACGAGGCCGACGAGGCTGGACAGAACTCCTGATTATCGTCAAATCACGCCCATGACTCTGATCATTCGCCCCGCCGAACCCCGCGACGCTTCTCTCGTTTTCGAATTCATCCGCGAGCTTGCCGAATACGAGCGGCTCGCCCATGAGGTCGATGCGACGCAGGAGAGCATTGCAGAGGCCCTTTTTTCCACAGAACCGCGCGTTTTTGCGGATATCGCGGAATGGGATGGGGAACCCGCAGGCTTTGCCTTGTGGTTCTACAATTTCTCGACCTTTCGAGGACGCCATGGTCTCTATCTCGAAGATCTCTTCGTCAGGCCGGAGTTCCGCGCGAAGGGGATCGGCAAGGCTCTGCTCCGGCATCTGGCGCGGCGATGCCTTGCGGAAGGGCTTGCCCGTCTTGAATGGTGGGTGCTCGATTGGAACGAGCCGGCTCTGCGCGTCTATCGCTCCATCGGCGCGACGTCCATGGATGAATGGACTGTTCAACGGGTGACGGGGGAAGCCCTGGAAAGGCTGGCGGAGCAATGACCTACCCACTCGATATCGTCGTGGCAGTCGCCGACAATGGCGTGATCGGCCGCGACAATCAGCTTTTATGGCGGCTCAAGACCGATCTTCGACGTTTTCGTGACCTCACGATGGGAAAACCCATGATCATGGGCCGCAAGACCTTCGAATCCATCGGCAAGCCTTTGCCCGGGCGCGAGACCGTCGTTCTCACGCGGGATCCCACCTTCTCGGTCGAGGGCGTTCATGTGGCGCGCAACTGGAGCGAAGCGGTCGAAAAGGCTTCTACGCTGGCGGAAAAGATGGGCGCGGCCGCCATCGCGGTTGCAGGCGGCGGGGAGATCTACGCCCTTGCTCTACCCCACGTTCGAACCATTTATCTCACCCAGGTTCACGCTTCGCCGGAGGGGGATGCGGTTTTCCCTCCATACGATCGCGCGAAGTTCCGGGAAGTCGCCCGGAGCGAACATCCGAAGGGTGCGGATGACGAGCATTCGTTTACCTTTATCGAGCTTGAGCAGCGCGGCGGGAACGGCCAAGGTTGACGAAAGCCTCGGCAATCCCCACCTCGCAGCCTTGACAGGCGGCGGAAACGCAACACACAACCGCCTTTCGTTCCTACGGCGGTTCCCGCCGGGCTTCTCATCAGGAGGAAAGGCACCCTATGCCTTGGAGTAACCAGAGCGGCGGCGGCGGTGGTCCATGGGGCCAGCGTGGCGGATCGGGGGGCGGAAAGAGCCCCTGGGGATCGGGTCCACAGGATAACGGGACACCTCCTGACCTGGAGGATATCCTCCGTCGCGGGCAGGATCGCCTGAAGGACTTCATCCCGGGCGGCTCGTTCGGTGGTGGCAAGGGCATCCTTCTTCTCGGCCTCGCCGTGGTCGGCGTCTGGCTTTTGACGGGCTTCTACACGGTTCGCCCGAACGAAGTCGGCATCAACATGCTTTTCGGAAAATATACCGGCAGCTCCGGCGAAGGCCTTCGCTACAATTTGCCTTATCCCATCGGGCAGGTGAAAAAGCCCGACGTGACGCGCCAGGAGCGCATCGAGGTCGGTTACCGGTCTTCGCAGAACACGCAGAGCCGAAATCGTGACGTGCTTGAGGAAAGCCTCATGCTCACCGGCGACGAGAACATCGTCGATATCGATTTCGACGTGGTGTGGCAGGTCAATCCGGCGCGTGCGCAGGATTTCGTTTTCAACCTCCAGAACCCGCAAGGCACGATCAAGGCTGTCGCCGAGAGCGCCATGCGCGAAGTGATCGGCCGCCGTGCCATCCAGGCCATTCTGACGACCGAGCAGGCGAGCATCGCCCAGGAAGTCCGGCAGATCACGCAAAACACCCTCGACAGCTACGGGGCGGGCGTTCTGATCAACGTGGTTCAGCTTCAGGCGGCGCAGCCCCCGGCCGATGTGCGGCCCGCTTTCGTCGACGTCAATGCCGCACAGCAAGATGCCGTGCGTGTTCAGAACCAGGCGGAGACCTTTGCGAGCCAGGTTGTGCCGGAGGCGCGAGGCGAGGCTTCGCGGACCGTCCAGCAGGCGGAGGGCTATCGCGAGCAATCGGTCGCCGATGCGAACGGTCAGGCCGCGCGCTTCAGCAAGGTCTATGAGGAATACCGCAAGGCTCCGGACATCATCCGTGAACGCATCTTCCTCGAGACGATGGAACGGGTCTTCGGTGAAGTGCCGAAAATCATCGTGGACCAGAACGGTCAGGGCGTCGTGCCCTTCCTGCCCTTGAACGAATTGCAACGTCGGCCTCAGGCGACGAACCCGCCGGCCAATCCGCAGACGTCACAGGGAGCGACGCGATGAATAACTCCGTGCTTCGCACAGGCATCCTGGCCATTCTGGCGCTGGCTGCGGTGGCTCTTTACGCTTCGGCCTTCGTCGTCCAGCAAACCCAATATGCCCTCGTCCTGCGGTTCGGCGCCGTACAGTCCGACATTCGGGAACCGGGTCTGAAATTCAAAGTGCCGCTGATCGACGCGGTCACTTATTTCGACAAACGTGTTCTGGATCTCGACCTGCCCGTCCAGACTCTTCTGACTGCAGACCGGCAGAATCTCGAAGTGGATGCCTTCACCCGTTACCGCATCACCGATCCGCTCAAGTTCTATCAGGCGGTCAACAACCTCACTCTGGCCAATCAGCGCCTCGCGAGCTTCACCAATGCCGTGATGCGTAACGTTTTGGCGAGCGCTTCGCGGGATGCGATCGTCCGCACGGACCGCGCCGATTTGATGAGCCGCATTCAGCATGAGGTGAATCGTCAGACCCAGAGCCTCGGCATCGAAATGGTGGACGTTCGCCTGACCCGCGTCGATCTGCCGGCGGCGAACAGCCAGGCGGTTTATCAGCGCATGCGTACGGAACGTGAGCGTGAGGCGGCCGATCTGCGCGCCAATGGACAGCAGCGGGCGCAGACGATCCGGGCCAAGGCGGAGCGGGACGCAACGGTCATCCGTGCCGATGCCAATCGTCAGGCCGAGGAATTGCGGGGACAGGGCGATGCGGATAAAAATCGAATCCTGGCAGCTGCCTTTGGCAAGGATCCGGACTTCTTCGCTTTCTATCGCTCGATGCAGGCGTATGAGACCGGCCTCAAAACTGGAGATACCCGTCTCGTGTTGAGCCCGACCTCCGATTTCTTCCGGTATTTCAACGATCCGCTGGGTCGGCGGAACGGCGCACCCGCCACTCCCCCGGCCAAGCCGGCCCAATAAGCTCATCAAAGAAGCATGCTGGACCTTATCGCAGCCCTCGGCCTCGCTCTCGCGGTCGAGGGCATTTTATTTGCCGCCTTCCCTGACGGCATGCGCAAAGCCATGTACGAGGCCGCTCATAGTCCGAGCGACCGAATGCGTTTGGTCGGCATCGTCTCGGCACTCGCGGGGGTCGCGATCATCTGGGCCGTGCGGCAATTCGGGTAACATGTTCGGGAAATCGGGAAACGATTTTCCCGCCGCCGTGCTTCCGCCGTAATCAGTGCTTGAATGGCAAGCCGGATCGACAATCTATGTCTTTATCCTTCAGGAGAAGAAAACCTTCGATGACCCAAGCCATGAATGCATTCGCGCCGCCTGAGGCGAAGCGCTCGATGGGCCGCTTGGCCACCTCCTGCTTTGCCGTCGTCGCGTTGATCGCGACCGCTATGCCGATTTCGGTCCAGGCCCGCTCCGCCCCGGAATCCTTCGCCGATCTGGCGGAGGAGGTGACCGGCGCCGTCGTCAATATCTCGGCTTCCACGACTGTGGAGACCAAGAACCGCACTTTGCCGCAGCTGCCGCCCGGAACGCCCTTCGAAGATCTGTTCGAAGAGTTCTTCAACCGTCGCGGGCAAGGCCAGGGGCAGGGCGATAACGCTCCCCAGCGCCCGCGCAAGTCGAATTCGCTGGGTTCCGGCTTTGTGATCGATCCGTCGGGCATCGTGGTGACGAACAATCACGTGATCGGCGACGCCAATGACATCAGCGTCATCTTCTCCGATGGGACCAGGCTGAAAGCCGAGATCATCGGCAAGGATTCGAAGGTCGATCTCGCGGTTCTGAAGGTGAAGACCGACAAGCCGCTGAAGGCCGTCAAGTTCGGCGATTCCGACGCACTGCGTCCGGGAGATTGGGTGCTTGCGATCGGCAATCCGTTCGGCCTGGGCGGAACCGTGACAGCGGGTATCGTATCCGCGCGCGGCCGTAACATCGATTCAGGTCCGTACGACAATTATATCCAGACGGATGCCGCCATCAACAAGGGCAATTCCGGTGGACCGTTGTTCAACATGAACGGCGAAGTGATTGGCATCAATACGGCGATCCTGTCGCCGACCGGCGGTTCGGTGGGTATCGGCTTTGCCGTTCCGGCAGCATCGGCTGCCCCTGTCATCGACCAGCTGCGTCAGTTCGGCGAGACCCGTCGCGGCTGGCTCGGCGTGCGTATCCAGAGCGTCGACGATTCGACGGCCGAAGCGCTGAACCTCGGTGCGCCGCGTGGCGCTCTGATCGCGGGCATTGACGAGAACGGCCCGGCCAAGCCTGCGGGCCTCGATGTGGGCGATGTCATCGTTCGCTTCGACGGCAAGGAGGTGAAGGATTCGCGCGATCTGCCGCGCGTCGTTTCCACGACGCCAGTAGGCAAGACCGTCGACGTGGTCATCGTCCGCAAGGGTAAGGAAGAGACGAAGCGCGTCACCCTCGGTCGCCTCGAAGATGGCGAGAAGCAGGCGAATGCCCAGCAGCCTTCGACCGAGACGCCGACCGTGACCCGTCAGGCCCTCGGCCTCAGCCTGTCCTCTATTACCGATGAAGCGCGCCGCCGCTTCAACCTCAAGGATGACGTGAAGGGCGTCGTGGTCACCCGCGTCGATCCGAACTCCAATGCCGCCGACAAGCGCATTCAGCCGGGCGAGGTGATCGTGGAGGTTGGCCAGGAGCCGGTATCCAGTCCAGCTGACGTCACCAAGCGTATCGAGGCCCTGAAGAAGGAAAATCGCAAGTCGGCGCTTCTTCTCGTGGCGAATGCACAGGGCGAAGTCCGCTTCGTAGCGCTGCCGCTGGAGTAGCCCGTTTGGAAATAGTTTAGCGCCTTCCCATCGTCATTCCGGGGCGCCGCAGGCGAGCCCGGAACCCAGAACCGCCGGCATCTGCGGATGAGACGCAAGCGCACTCGTTCGCTTCGCGTTATGAAACGCTTGTGGTTATGGGTTCCGGGCTCCGCTGACGCGGCCCCGGAATGACGAGAGGAGAGGAAAAACTCATCAATTTCAAAACAGTCTCTAAGAGGTATAGAATTGAAAATAAAAAAGGCGGCCTGGGGCCGCCTTTTTTGTTGTTCTGGCACCGCGTTGAAAACGCTGGTTTGCTGCTTCGTTTGGATCTCAGATCACGATGAAGTGTTCGTAGCTCAATGCGAGGCCGCTCTTGAGAGTGGCGATCTTCACGGCCGCCTTGGCGCCGGTGCCATCGGCGTCGAAAGAGAGGTCGCCGGTGGTCTTGTCATAGATGATGCGGTCATTGGCATCATGGGCTTTCTCGCCGACCCAGAAGGCTTTCTTGGCCAACTGACCCTTGGATCCGATGCCCTTGAAGATCGACTTGGCCAGATGGAAGTTGTCCTCGGCAACCGAGAAATCGGTGATGCGATCCACGTTCGCGGATGAGAGTTTCGCGTTGAAGACGAAGGTATCTTCGCCCGCTCCGCCGGCCAGCACATCCTTGCCGAGGCCACCGTTGATGATGTCATCGCCGTTGCCGCCGCGGATCGTATCGTTACCGCGCATTCCAAGGATCGTATCGTCGCCTTCCCCGCCATTCAGGCGATCGTGCGAGTTGCCGCCGACGATCACCACGCCGGTCGGGTCCTCGTTCGGGTCTTCTTCGTTCGGATCCTCATGGGGACCACCTTCAGTCACGTCTTTGATCAAGATCGTGAAGGTTCTGTCGAGATAGGCACCATGAGTATCAAGGACACGCACGGTGACATTGTGTGTCTGCGCCGTCTCGAAATCGAGTTTTGTGCCGTCCTTGACGACGATCATGTTGTCATGAAGCGCGAAGCGACCGCCCGCATCATCGAGGAGCTTATACGTGAGAAGGTCCCCATCGGGATCGTACGCGACGAGGGAGCCGATAAGAGCCCCGTTCGGCGCGTTTTCGGGGACGCTGTTGTCGACAAGATCAAGATGAGCCGGAGCATGGTTCACCGGAGGAGGCGGCGGCGGAGGTGTCGGGTTTCCGTCTCTATCCATGACATGGATGACGAAGTCCTTTTCCGAGGACAGATTGTGCTGGTCGGTGACCCGCACCCTTACCGTATGGGTCGGCGCGATCTGATCGTCGAAGCGGCTGCCGTCCAGGACTCGGAGGTCGTCCCCCTCCATGACGAAGCGACCGTCGGCGTCATCGACAAGTTCATAAGTCAGGGTATCGCCGTCCACATCGTGGGCCCGGACCGTGCCGACGATGAAGCCATTGATCGAATTTTCCGCCACCCAATCGAAGGTCAGGCGTTCGATGGTCGGGGCATTGTTCACCGGAGGAGGCGGAGGTGGAGGTGTCGGGTTTCCGTCTCGATCCATGACATGGATGACGAAGTCCTTTTCCGAGGACAGTCCGTGCTGGTCGGTGACCCGCACCCTCACCGTATGGGTCGGCGCGATCTGATCGTCGAAGCGGCTGCCGTCCAGGACTCGGAGGTCGTCCCCGTCCATGACGAAGCGACCGTCGGCGTCATCGACAAGTTCATAAGTCAGGGTATCGCCGTCTACATCACGGGCCCGGACGGTGCCGACGATGAAGCCGTTGATCGAGTTTTCCGCGACCCAGTCAAAGGTCAGGCGTTCGATGATCGGGGCGTGGTTGTCCGACGGCGGAGACGGTGGGTTCGGGGCATCCGGCATATCTTTGACGTTGATGGAAAAATCCCGTGATAGGATTCCGCCACGGCCGTCCGACGCGACAACCGTGATGAGATAAGACGGGTGCGTCGCATAATCGAGCACTGCGTCTTCGCGCAGGAAAATCCGATCTCCAACCACCACGAAGGGGCTATCCGAATTGGCGATCTGATATGTGAGTGCGTCGCTGTCAGGATCGAATCCGAAAATCTTCCCGACGTAACTTCCCCCTGTCGCGGTCTCAGGCACGTCCTCGGCCCAGAGGAAGAGATCGCTCGGCGCATGGTTGTCCGACGGCGGGGAGGGCGGGTTCGGGTTCTCGGGGAAGCCGGGAACATCGGTAATGTGCAAGTCGAAATTCCTGGTTAGCGTTCCGCCCCGGCCGTCGGAGACGGTGATCGCCAGCATGGAAACCGTGCCGCCCGTGAGGACGGCGTCGTCGCGCACCACGATCTTGTCGCCAACGATAGCGAAGGGGCCGTCGTAGTCCACCGGCAAACTGTAGCTGAGGGCGTCACCATCCGGATCGGTGCCGTAGATCGTGTCCACGATGGATCCGGCGCTCGCGTTCTCGGGTATATCCTGTGCCGCAACCCAGAGATCGCTCGGTGCATGGTTGCCGGGCGCAGGGGGAGAGTTCTCGTCCGCATCCGTCACATTGATGGTGAAATTTTTGATGAGGGCGTGCCCCATCTTGTCTTTCACGCGAATTCGGACTTCGTGCGAGGCTGCGGTTTCATAATCGACCAGGGAGCCGTCCGCGACCACGAGCATGTTGCCGTGAATGGCAAAACGGTTGCCCGCATTGTCGAGAATTTCATAAGTGAAGTTCTCGTCCGCATCCGGATCGATGCCGCTCAGAACCCCAATCGGAGTTCCGGAAACCGCTCCTTCCTGAACCACAGTGCCGTTCAGGATCAGATCGGTCGGAGCATGGTTGTCGGAAGGCACGCCGTCATCATCCAGCACGCGGATGACAAAGTCCTTGTCCGTAGAGGCCCCGTTCGCGTCGGTGACGCGGACGATGATCCGATGAACCGGCTCGATCTCGTTGCTGAAGCGGGTGTTGTCCAGGACGCGCAACTGGTTGTTGTCCATGTAGAAGCGGCCGCCGGCGTCATCCACCAAGGAATAGGTCAGAGCGTCGCCGTCAATGTCGAAAGCTCCGACCGCGCCGACGATAGTGCCGATATTGGTCCTCTCGTTGACATAGTCGAACGTCAGCCGCGTGATTTCAGGGGCGTGATTATCCGAGGTTGATCGAGGCATTGCCGCTCACTTTCCGGTTTTAGGATCATTCTCCTTGATACGCGTTATCTCACGGGCATAGTACGTTACTATATAGCATTCTTAAGTGTTTCAGGCGCGGGGGATCTCAGAGGACTTCAATCAACTCCCAAAACCTCCTCCTCACGATATCCCTGCGCATAGAGCAGAGCCGAGAGGTCCGCATGTTCGACCCGTGCGTGCGCTGCGGCGGCCACCGCGGGCTTGGCGTGGAAGGCGACACCGAGACCCGCTTCTTCGAGCATGGCGAGGTCGTTGGCTCCGTCGCCGGCCGCAAGCGTATCGTGCTTTTGCAGGCCGAGCCTGTCGCGAAGCTCCTTGAGCGTCGCCAGCTTCGCTTCCTTGCCGAGGATCGGTTCCGCCACTTCACCAGTGAGGCGCTCGGCCTCGATCAGAAGCAGGTTCGAGCGGTGTTCGTGAAAGCCGATCTTGCTTGCGATAGGGCCGGTGAAGAGCGTGAAGCCACCCGAGACCAGACAGGTATAGCCGCCATTGGCGCGGATCGTCTGAACGAGCGCGCGCCCGCCGGGGGTGAGGGTGATGCGCTCGCGGATGATCTCGTCTACGACTCCGACCGGCAAATTCTTCAGAAGCGATACCCGTTCGCGTAAGGCTGGCTCGAAGGCGATCTCGCCGCGCATGGCGCGCTCGGTGATTTCCGACACCTCGGCTTTCAGACCGACGAAATCCGCCAATTCGTCGATGCATTCCTGGCCGATCATGGTGGAATCCATGTCCGCGAGGAAAAGGCGCTTGCGCCTATGCGCCAGAGGCTGGACGATCACATCGATCTCCGAACCTTTCAGCATCGCGCGGATCGCGTGGTCGGCGACCTTCGCGTCACCGGAAAAGATCAGGTCGGCGGCGATGCCTCTTGCCAGAACGGAGCGTTCCGTCTCATGTCCGATGGCCTTGGCGGCAGCGGCGATGACCTCGTCCGTCACGCTTGGGTTCAGGGGATTTGCGACGAGGGTCGCAACGAAATTGTGGGGCATCGCCATCGTGAGGACCGGAGCTTGAGGAACGATCGGATCGGCGCGGTCCTCATCGCAGGACCGACCGCATCAGGCAAGTCGGCATTGGCCATCAAATTGGCGCAGGCCTTCGACGGCGTGGTGATCAACGCCGATTCCATGCAGGTCTATCGCGACCTGCGGATCATCACGGCTCGCCCCACCCTTGCGGACGAGGCGCTGGTGCCGCACCGACTCTACGGGCATGTGGATGCGGCCGTGAACTATTCCGTCGGGCGCTATCTGGCCGATGCGGCGGAATTGTTGAGATCGATCCAGGGAAAAAAGATCCCGATCTTCGTTGGGGGCACAGGCCTCTATTTTAAGGCGCTGACCGAAGGCCTTTCCGATATTCCCGCCGTTTCGGAGGATATCCGCGAGGCGGTGCGGGCCGAATGCGAGGGTCGCGAGACGGTCGATCTCCATCGCCTGCTTGTCGAGCGGGACCCGCTGGCCGCGGCGACGTTGCGTCCATCGGATCGCATGCGGATCATGCGGGCGCTCGAAATCTTCGCAGCGACCGGACAATCGCTTGTATCTTTTCATGGAGCGCGGCAGCCGGGCCTTCTTCACGACCAGAGCGTCATCAAACTGTTTCTCGAGCCGGAGCGTGAGGAGTTGCGCCGTCGTATCGACAGCCGGTTTGTCACGATGATGGATCAAGGGGCGCTCGACGAAGTACGCGCCCTCGGGGAACGCCATCTCGATCCCATGCTCCCGGCGATGAGGGCCCATGGGGTTCCGGGACTTCTGGCCTATCTGCGCGGCGAGGTCACGTTGGAGGAGGCAATCGCAAGGGGGCAGGGGGATACGCGGCGCTATGCGAAGCGCCAGTTCACCTGGTTCCGGCACCAACTGGCGGATTGGACCTGGGTGACGCCGGAAGCCGGGTATGAGGCGGCAATGGCGGCCTTCTAGAGTTTGATCGGTTCAGATTGAAACAGGATCAAACTCTCGATTCTTTATGATGCCGCATGATCCGGGCGAACAACCGGGTTCCACTTGTTCTGATCATGCTCTAATGCCCCAACCGGCCCGAAAACATCTGATAAAACGAGATAAAGATCTCGAACACGATCAAGAGGACGATGATCAGTTCGAGGCGCAAGGAGCGTTCGGTATCGATCAGGTCGGTGAGCGCCTGCGCCGTATCGCCGATAACCTCGAGCTTACCATGCAGGGCAGCGGCGCGTTCTTTCAATTCGTACTCGTCTTCGAGGCGGGCGTAGAGGCGCTCCAGATCCGGCCTGTCCCAAAGAACGTCAGGCTTTTCTTCCACCGCCACGCGGCCCGAAATGCGCTGGCGGACGAGAAGGGCGTTGCCAACATGCTTCAGGATTTCGCGACGCCCGCCGGGGCGTCGGCCTTGCTCGGCCAGATGTCGGGCAAAAGGCTCGACCACGTCAAAAAAGGCCGCGGCCTCGCGCTCGTCGTGAGCCAGTACCGTGCTCTTGGAGAGGGCATCCGCAATGACGATCAGCCGTTCTGTCGAGAGCGACTTGATATAGATCGGTCCTCCAGGCGGGATCTGGTCATCCTTGTCGGGAGACAATTCTATGATCGCCGCTTCCTCCTCGTGGCGGGCGAATTCGCCGGAGGTGCGCTGCCTGAGACCCCTGATCACCTCGTCCTCTTCCAGAGGCGTCAGGCCGACAAGAACGGCGACGCCATAGCGGAAAAGGGCGACGAATCCCTCCTGCCCCGCGCGAAAGGCGAGGGGAGCCGTGGAGAGCACATCGCTGCGCTCAAGCCCGGCCAGATCGAGACGATCACCGAGAAGGAGCGCGCGGGCAGTAATGCGAGTGCCCGGAATCGTAGGGAAAATCGAAGCGGTCATGGTGCACGTGATGAAACAGGTTCAGTCAACATAGAAGCTGGGCCGTTTTTCGCCAAGTTCGGGTGGTGACTCAGTTTGATGAGGATAAGGCACAGGCTTTCCCTCCCTCTTGTGGGAAGGGACGAAGGGTGGGAGTGGTCTGACCGGGTGAAACTTTCATACGTCTGGCGCTGTAGCAGCCTTCCTGCTTGCCGGATCACAGGCAACGCTCTGACTTTTCAACCCCCACCCCTACCCCTCCCCGCAAGGGGGAGGGAACAGCGCGGATCAAACTGGGTCACGACCCAAGTTCGATGGTGCTTGACCGAATGATTTCGATCGGCTAGCGTCTGCGCAACTTTTGATCCGAAAGCTGCATCCATGCGCAAGCTTATTCTCGTAGTACGAACGCCATCGACGGAGCGGGTATAACCCCGCAGGTCCGGCGATGGCGCACAGGCCCCCCACAGGGGCCTTTTTTATTGCCCGAATTCCTTGAAAACCAACAGAACCACGTCCGCCGAATTCAACAAATGCAGAATTCCCCGACGGACCCGACGGAGCGAGACAGATGAGCGAGACGATGACCGGAGCCGAAATGGTGATCCGAGCTCTGCAGGACCAGGGAGTCGAGCATATCTTCGGCTATCCGGGCGGAGCCGTTCTCCCGATTTACGATGCGCTTTTCCATCAGGAGGCGGTCCAGCACGTTCTCGTGCGCCATGAGCAGGGCGCCGTTCATGCTGCGGAAGGCTATGCGCGCTCCTCGGGCAAGGTCGGCGTGGTTCTGGTGACGTCGGGCCCCGGCGCGACGAATGCAGTGACGGGGTTGGCCGACGCGATGATGGATTCGATCCCGCTCGTGTGCATCACCGGGCAAGTGCCGACGCATCTCATCGGCTCCGATGCTTTTCAGGAATGCGACACGGTCGGCATCACCCGGCACTGCACGAAGCACAACTATCTCGTGAAATCGATCGAGGACCTGCCGCGCATCCTGCACGAAGCGTTCTATGTCGCTTCGAATGGACGTCCCGGTCCGGTCGTGGTCGATCTGCCGAAGGATATTCAGTTCAAGATGGGGCAATATGCCCGTCCGACCAGCAACCAGCACAAGACCTACCGTCCGGCGGTCAAGGGCGACATCAACAAGATCCGCGCCGCCATCGAGCTGATGGCGAATGCGAAGCGTCCCGTTTTCTATACGGGCGGCGGCGTCATCAATTCGGGTCCGCATGCAGCGGCGTTGCTGCGCGAGCTCGTGCAATTGACGGGCTTCCCCATCACATCGACCTTGATGGGACTCGGCGCCTTTCCGGCATCGGACAAGCATTTCCTCGGCATGGTCGGCATGCACGGTACCTACGAGTCGAACCTCGCGATGCATGATTGCGATGTGATGATCAATATCGGTGCTCGTTTCGACGACCGCATCACGGGGCGTCTCGATGCGTTCGCGCCCTATTCGAAGCGCATCCACGTGGATATCGATCCGTCCTCGATCAACAAGAACGTCTCCGTCGATCTTCCCATCGTCGGCGATTGTGCCCATGTGCTCGAAGACATGGTGCGCTTGTGGCGCCAGACCGCGCCGCAGGTCGACAAGCCCGCGCTCAAGGATTGGTGGAGCAAGATCGAGGGATGGCGCGCACGCAAGTGCCTCGCCTATCGCAACTCTTCCGAGACCATCAAGCCGCAATATGCTGTCGAGCGTCTCTATGAGCTGACGAAAGACCGCGAGACCTACGTCACCACGGAAGTGGGGCAACATCAGATGTGGGCGGCACAGTACTTCAAGTTCGAAGAGCCCAACCGCTGGATGACCTCCGGTGGACACGGCACCATGGGCTACGGTCTTCCGGCGGCGGTCGGCGCGCAGCTCGCCCATCCCGATGCGCTCGTCATCGATATCGCGGGCGAAGCCTCGATCCAGATGATGTTGCAGGAAATGTCGACCGCGCTGCAGTACAACCTGCCGATCAAGGTCTTCATTCTGAATAATGAGTACATGGGCATGGTGCGCCAATGGCAGCAATTGCTGCATGGCGGGCGCTATTCGCACAGCTATTCGGAATCCCTGCCTGACTTTGTGAAGCTCGCCGAGGCCTATGGCGGTGTCGGTATCCGTTGCGACAAGCCGGCGGATCTCGACGCGGCGATCCTCCAGATGATCAACGTCAACAAGCCGGTGATCTTCGACTGCATCGTCGACAAGACCGAGAACTGCTTCCCGATGATCCCATCGGGCAAGGCGCATAACGAGATGCTGCTGAACGATTATCTCGGCGAGGGTGGAGCCGATATCGGCTCCGTCATCGACGAGAAGGGCAAGATGCTGGTGTGAGAAGCGCATAAAGCTGACCACACCCAGGACCGACAAAGAGCCATGACCCAGATGAGTACGCATTACCCCGACCCGACACGCATCGAGACCAGCAACCGGCACACGCTGGCGATCGTGGTCGATAACGAACCGGGCGTTCTCGCCCGCATCGCAGGCCTGTTCTCAGGCCGTGGCTATAACATCGAGAGCCTGACGGTTACCGAGACCGAGCATGAGGCGCATATCTCGCGCATCACCATCGTCACCAACGGCACCGACTCGACGCTCGAGCAGATCAAGAGTCAGCTCGAGCGCCTCGTACCGGTGCACCGCGTCGTCGACCTGACGGTCACGGGTGAGGTGATCGAACGCGAGCTTTGTCTCGTGAAAGTGGTGGGCAAGGGTGATCACCGCGTGGAAGCCATGCGACTTGCCTCCGCTTTCGGCGCGCGGACGCTCGATGCGACCTTGACCTCCTTCGTTTACGAATTCACCGGGACGACCGAGGAGGTCGAGCGCTTCATCAAGCTGATGACGGTTGTCGGCCTGGTGGAAGTGTCGCGCACCGGTGTTGCCGCCATGGCGCGTGGCGCAGACGGCATGTGAGGTTCTCCTCACCCTCTGAAATCGTTCACTTTCAAAAACTCTTCCTCATCCGGCGTCATCTCTCGTCCGAGAATGCCGTTGCGGTGGGGGAAGCGGCCGAAGCGGGCGACGATGTCATGGTGATGGTGGGCGTATTTGACGGATTCCGGTTCGCCGAGAGCTTCGTTCAAGGCGACCGAACGCTGCTGATGCCTCAGGCTCTCTGAGTGCATGAAGGGAAGATAGAAGAATTGGCGGAGCTCCGGCTCCGCCTTCATGTCGTAGCCTTTCTCGATGGCCCTTTCGGCCGCGAGAACGGCAGCCGGATCGGTTTTGTAAACATCGCGGGTTCCTCGGAACATGTTTCGTGGGAACTGGTCGAGAAGGAGAATAAGGGCGAGCGCCCCGTCAGGGGTCAGTTCCCACTCGTCGAGATCGCCCCTCGCGGCGGCCTCGAAGGTGGGAAGAAACCGGTCCCGGCAGGCTTGGTCGAAGTCGTCGTGCTTCGTAAACCACCTGTCGGGTCCCGCTTCTCGCCAGAAGGCAAGAGTTTCATCGGGAGTGGCAAGGCGCTGCATGAGGTTTGTCCCATCGGCTACGGATCTTCCCCATCAATCTAGAGTGCCTGGGAGCCAATTTGAACTCTCGGTGTTCTGATCGTTCGTAGAACAAGGCTGGTCCTGCCCTGCACTCAACGCAGAGAGGCCCCGCATTTTTCCTGCAAACGATAGCTTGCCAGCGCAGCTTTGTTCGCTACAAGCGGCGCTGGAAAACACGAATGTTGCGTGACCATCGAGAGTGGGTGCGCGGCGGAAACGAAGGGCGGGGGCGAAAATCCCCATAGACAAGGACTTGAGGACCATGCGCGTCTATTACGATCGCGACGCCGATATCAACCTGATCAAGGGCAAGAAGGTTGCCATTGTCGGTTATGGCAGCCAGGGGCACGCTCATACGTTGAACCTCCGGGATTCCGGCGTGAAGGACATCGCCGTTGCGCTCCGCAAGGGTTCTCCTTCGGCAGCCAAGGCGGAGAAGGAAGGCCTGAAGGTCATGGAGGTGGCCGAGGCCGCCAAGTGGGCCGACGTCGTGATGATGCTGACGCCGGACGAACTCCAGGCCGACATCTATCGTGACGATCTGCATGCCAACATGAAGAATGGCGCAGCGCTCCTCTTCGCCCATGGCCTGAACGTTCACTTCAACCTCATCGAGCCGCGCAAGGACCTCGACGTGCTCATGGTCGCCCCGAAGGGCCCCGGCCATACCGTGCGCTCCGAGTATCAACGCGGCGGCGGCGTGCCGACCCTCATCGCGATCCATCAGGATTCGACCGGCAATGCCCATGACATCGCGTTGTCTTACGCTTCCGCCAATGGCGGCGGCCGCGCCGGCATCATCGAGACGACCTTCAAGGAAGAGTGCGAGACCGATCTGTTCGGTGAGCAGGTCGTGCTCTGCGGCGGTCTGGTCGAACTCATCAAGGCCGGCTTCGAGACCCTCGTCGAAGCGGGCTATGCCCCCGAGATGGCCTATTTCGAGTGCTTGCACGAAGTGAAGCTGATCGTCGACCTCATCTACGAGGGCGGCATCGCGAACATGAACTACTCGATCTCGAACACTGCCGAGTACGGTGAGTACGTCACCGGCCCGCGCATTATCACGTCCGATACGAAGGCGGAGATGAAGCGCGTTCTGACCGACATCCAGACCGGTAAGTTTACCCGCGACTGGATGCTGGAAAACAAGGTCCACCAGACCTCGTTCAAGGCGACCCGCGCTCGCAACGCCGCGCACCCGATCGAAGAGGTCGGCGGACGTCTTCGCGAAATGATGCCCTGGATCAAGGCCAAGGCACTCGTCGACAAAACCCGGAACTGATTCCGGACGGCTCAAACCGCGCTCACGTTCGCTCGAACGTGGTTCCGCGGCATAGTTGAAAGGGGTGGCTCCGGCCGCCCCTTTTTTGTTTTGAAGTAACGAATTTTGACTGCAGCGAGAAATGCCCGCATCGCCACTCTTTGCGGGTCATCGAAATAAGTATCCTTCCTGGCGAAAGGGGTACTCCTTCGTAGAGACTTGGTGGCAACGCTTCCGCGGCGTTAAATTCAGTTGAGGCAAGCAAAGCTAATTGACCATGCGGATTGATCTGAAACATTGATCTCTTGGCCGTTTCTTGACCTCAGCTCATTGACGATCTGCAGAGGATGGCGGCATGGCGGAGCGATATCTCGTCACGGGGGGGTGTGGCTTTATAGGCTCGCATCTGGTCGACGCGTTGATCGCGGGCGGCGCCGATGTGGTTGTCCTCGATAACATGTCCACCGGACGCTACGAGAATCTCGCGACGACCGCCGATCTCGTTGTCGGGGATGTTCGCAATCGGGCTCTCCTGCGCAAGGTTGCGGCAGGCTGCGATGGAATATTCCATCTCGCGGCGATTGCGTCCGTCCCGAAATGCTCAAGGCAATGGCACACATCGCACACGGTGAATCTCTCCGCTTCCATCGGCCTCTTCGAATTGGCTTCGGAGAAGGCTCTGCCTGTCGTCTACGCATCGTCCTCAGCCATTTATGGCGATGCTGCACACACACCCATTGAAGAGGAAGATCAGAAGCGGCCTATCTCTCCCTACGGCGCTGATAAGTTCGCGATGGAGCTGCACGCCTATGCGGGCGCGCGAGTGCGAAAACTCAATTCGTTCGGACTCCGGTTCTTCAATATCTACGGTCCACGGCAGGATCCGGGCTCACCCTATTCCGGCGTCATTGCAATCTTCATGCAGAGAGCGCTCGAAGGTAAACCGATCCTCATTCATGGGGACGGGCGGCAAACACGGGATTTCGTCTATGTGGGTGACGCGGTTGCAGCCTGTTGCGCGGCCATGCGCCGCTTGATGAATCGAACCGACATTGCGGCCGATGTGAGCAATGTCTGCACCGGACAAGGAACGACTATCCGGACGCTCGTGGAATATATCTCGCAGGTTCTTCACAGGCCGCTCGAGGTGATCAATGGCCCGGCCCGTGCCGGAGACATCTTGACCTCGGTCGGCGATCCGTCACGCCTGAGCGCATTACTGAATTTCAAACTCAAAACGCCGCTGCTGGTTGGGTTGGAGGCGCTGCTTCCGTCGGTGCGCCTGGTACCGCAGGGGCTTCGCTCGAGCACTGTCGCCGATATGGCTCGCTGGCCGATGCCTTATCGATCCGTCTGAGGTGAACCGCACTCTCTTCGAATAGGTGGACGCTATGAGGCTCCCGGACCGAGAGGCGCTTTCCCGAAACCAGATTCTCTCAGCAATTCCAGAAGCCGATCTCGAACGCCTGTGGTCTCACTTCGAGCTTGTTCGCCTTGCCGTCGGCGACAATCTCGCGAGACCGTCGACACGCACGGACTATGTCTACTTCATCGAAAAGGGCTTCGCCTCTGTCATGGCCGGGAGTCCGAGATCTCAAATGGAAGTGGCCCTCATCGGTCGCGAGGGGATGGTCGGGCTTCCTCTCGTTCTTGGTGCTTCACACGCGCACCATGATTGCTTCGTTCAGGTTGCCGGTGTCGCTCAACGAATGGCAGCCGAGAATCTACTCTTCGCAATAGAGCGGATTCCTGCTCTCAGGCAGCAAATCTTGTTGTACACTCGATCTTTTATTTCACAGTTGGAACAGGCAGCCTTCGCCAATGGCCGATGCAGCATCGGCGAACGCTTGGCGCGATGGCTTCTCATGGCGCAAGATCGCCTCGACGAGGACGAGATTCCACTGACGCAGGAGTTCTTTGCGCTGACGCTCGGCGTTCGCCGCGCGAGCGTCACTGTTGCGCTTCATAAATTCAGCGACGCCAAATTTATCCAGCATAGGCGCGCCGTCGTCGAGATTCTCGACCGAAGCAAACTGATAGAGATTGCGGGCGAAGCTTATACGGTCTGATCGCCCGATCTCATCGTTATGGTATCGGTATGCTACGGGCTTAAGCGTGTGCGTGCTGTTGACGAAGGTGGTTGACGGCCCAGATAGCGGCCTGTGTTCTGTTCTTCGCACGGATCTTGCGCAAGATCGCCTTTACGTGAACCTTCACGGTCGCCTCGGCGATGTCGAATTTGCGTGCGATGAGCTTATTCGACTCGCCGTCCATGAGACAACGCAGGATCACCGTCTCTCGGGACGAAAGACGCTCCAGTTGCTGCTGTTCGGTGATGCCGGTCAGATCGGAAAACTCGACATTGGTTGCCAGACGATCATGGCCGTTGGTGGCACCGTTGGCGTGGTGCGCTTGCATCGGAGTCTTTTCTTGACCCAACACAAGAACAGCCGCCGGGAAAACTGGTTCGCCCAGCATCACCAGATCGAGTGTCTTGATCAAAGCCTCGCAGCTGATCGTCTTGAGGAGGTAAGCATCGACACCTGCGTGGAATGCGGCCTGGACCTGCTTCAGATCATAGACATCGACCAAGACAACGATTTTCGCACTGGGTTGTGCTTCCTTGAAGGCTTGGACATCGGTCACGAAGTCCGCATTCCGGCTGGATGTGCCGATGATCAGCATCGGATTACATCCCGGGGGTATCCGAGCTTCGCTCAGATCATTGAAATTCGTCGACGAAGAAACGACGCTATATAGCGTCTCGGACAGAATGCGCGCCAAGCCCTCACGCAAGAGCATGTTGGGCTCGACGAGCAATGTCGCTGTTTGTTGGGGAGCTTGCGCTCTCCGCGGAAATTCTATCGGAGAAATATCCGTGGACCGGCGGCGTGGAATAGAGGCGGATGGCAACATCGGACCATCAAGTGTAATTTGATCGTTATACTTGCGCATATCAGAGCCTTTCTGGCCCAATCTTGAAACAACGTTTCAAGCGTTTATCCACGTTAACTAAAGGGTAACCTAAGGTACGCTCCCGTACAAACGTTTAAATATGCAAATTGTTGCTTGCGTCAACGAGCACGTCGGTTTGCAGGACGCATATGAATAACTTTCCGCCGGTATACGTTCCCAATTTATACTAAAGGATAGGATTCCGGTGTGTGTTCAATTTTTGATTGCGGCGAGTCTCTAAGGCAGGTTGATTGAATCGGCATATACATTGACTGATTGAGGAAATTTCAATGAAGCCGATCGTTGCAGCAGCGCAATTTTTTTGAAATTGCGACGTTTTGTAGCGAGCAGCTCTCGGCTGAGGCTCTACCGCTTTCGCGCCGCTCCCGGTTGCTGGACAGGGTGCAACGAGGCAATTACACAGAATACTGCCTGTTCGGAGGGAGCAGGAGGTGGTCGCAATCGATCATGATTCCGCCGCACGCAGAATAGGAGCCTCTGCTTTTGAAGATGCGGTGTTTTTTCAATCTCGTACGAGAGGACGAGATTATTCCGGATCCAGTAGGAATAGAGGTCGAGGACATCGTTCAGGCCCGTGTTCAGGCTCTCCATGCTATCGCGGAGATGCGTGAAGAGATCGGCGATGCCATCGGCAATTGGGAAGACTGGCAGCTACAGGTCGTCGATTCCGTCGGGCGGACGCTTTTCACCGTCGATCTGAGTTGATGGATCGCTTGAGGAGTCTTCTGTCGCGGACCCGGTTCGCGATGCCGGGGACAGTTGACTGAGCACTTTAATCACATGACGACGGATACCATCGGCGCTTGACCGCTTCTCGTTGGGACCTGGGTTGCCCTGACCGCTCATCGAGCCGGCTCCCGTCAATGATGCCCGCCTAGCTCCAATGGATAGAAAGTACGGCCGTTCGTTTTTATTGCCGTTGAACTTTCCGATAAAATGAGCGGGATCCATCCCGCTGTCTGTTGCCGGCCACAGGATCTCGTTGTCAGGACGCTTAACGATCAGCTCCTGTTCGAAGATCCGATGATCGACGCTTCCGATTGTCACTCCAAAAAGGGCACTGCCCGATTCGAATAGCCATTCAGCTCGCAGTGAAGACTCGCAGTGAAGAGAGGTGCAATTTCACCCTAGATGAGCCTCGCCAATGCGCTTTGCGAACTTTAGGCGGCCGGCAATTTACAAACCACTGCGGATTGGGATTACCCGCTAGTACCTTGGAGGTATCAAGGGGCTAATTCTCCCTTGCTTTCCGGCATGTTCGCCTCGAACGAGAGGACATTTGATCCTTCCTTTACGGAATGACACCTCGTCCGGTACAAACACTCCCATCACCGAAAGGAGTACCCCTAATTCAATCAAGCTGCGCTTTAAGAACTACGCGTCCCGCGTGTTGTTTCCATAAGGCGGATACCACTTTGTTGACATTGCTTCAGATGGTCAAAAATCAATATTTCAGAAAGGCAAAGCTTCAAGCCAAAGCTTTTGCCAAAGATGAGATAAGTTTTGTTTCAACAAGAAGTCCGCAATAAACAAAATTTGATCTGTCGAAATTCAGAGAACGGCGCTTTTTAGCGAATCGCTCTCTGATAGATGTATTGTATTTCGTAGGCGTGAGGATCCCTGAGGAGGGATTATACATGAATAGCAAGCTTGTTCCGCCCGCCGTATCGTCGGCTCTTGTTCAGGAGGTATCCAGCGGGGGCGGTTCTTTTGTTGAATCTCTCATGCCCGCCGATTTGAGTTTTCGCTGGGCGTTGCAGGGAGTGAAAAGGGCGTTCGATATCACCGGGTCCTTACTATTACTGTTCCTCGCGCTTCCGTTGCTGGCGGTGATCGCATTGCTGGTTGCGATAGACGGCGGTCCTGTCTTCTTTGCACATAAGCGGATCGGGCGCGGCGGTGAGGTGTTCGGATGCCTCAAATTCCGAACCATGATCCTCGACGCCGAAAACTGTCTCAACGAGTATCTCTCCTTTCACCCCCATGCCGCGATCGAGTGGCAGCGAGATCAGAAGCTCACATTCGATCCGCGCGTTACGGCGATCGGCCAGTTCTTGCGGAGCTCGAGTCTCGACGAGTTGCCGCAACTCATCAATGTGCTCCTCGGCCAGATGAGTCTCGTCGGTCCCCGTCCGGTGACCACCGGGGAGCTGGCTCATTATGGAAACGTGCTGGACCTCTATAAGAGCGTTCGCCCGGGAATCACTGGCCTCTGGCAAGTCAGCGGGCGCAACGATGTGGGATACGCAATGCGTGTGTCTCTGGATGAGCGCTATGTGCGTGATTGGAGCCTGGGCCTCGATTTTAAAATCCTCTTCCGCACTCCGCTCGTCGTGCTGTCGCGCCGAGGTGCCCGATGAGCGCGACCGTGACCGAAATTCCTCACCGCGCGCCTTGGCAAGCGACCGTCAGTGTTCTGATGTCGACCTATGCAAAGGAAATCGCGGGCAATCTTAGAGCCTCCCTCGAAAGCCTCTATCAACAAACCCGTCGGCCCGATCAGATCGTGCTGGTCGTGGACGGGCCTGTGGACCAGGCACAGGAAAACGTCATCGCGGCTTATTGCAACGATCAGCGTGTAACTTCGTTCGAGTTGGTCCGGTTGGACAAGGCGTCCGGCCTGGCCTGTGCGATGAATGCGGGCCTTGAATACTGCACCGGCAATTTCATTCTTCGCATGGATAGCGATGATCTCTGTGATCCGCAGCGCATCGAGGTGCAGTTGGCCTATGCCCGCGCGAATCCCGATCTCGACGTCATTTCTTCGTGGAGCGAGGAGTTTTTCGACGACGGTTCCCCGTCTCGACTCAAGGTCTCTCCCGTCAGTCACGATGCTGTCTTGAGTGCGCTGCGGTGGCGCAACGTGATTGTCCATCCCACGCTGCTCGTCAAAGCCGACCGCCTTCGTCTCGTAGGGGGGTATCGAGCACAATATGGCATGCTTGAAGACTACGATCTCTTCGTGCGGCTGGCGCAGAGCGGTGCCCGGTTCCATGTCATTCCGAAGGTGCTCGTCCGGGTTCGAACGGGTGCGGCTCTGCATAGCAGACGTGGCGGATTGCGATATTGTCTCAAGGAAATCCGCTTCCGTATCGATTGCCTGACCTCAGGTTTCCTGAGCTTCCGTCAGTTTATGGTCGTTACGCCGATGTACGCAGTCTTCCGCCTGGTTTCGGGGCCTGTGAGACGACAACTTTATGCGTTGGCGCGCACCTAACATTTTCGCAAGACGCCCAGCATCTTGGGAAACAGAAAGCCGAGAAGCGACCATGGATGAGATTACCCCCAGGTTCAACATGTCTCTCGATACGACCACGCGCGCATGGCTGAAACGTCCGGCAAAACGCAACCTGCTGCGCGACGATCTTCGCATGCATGCCCAACGGTTCATGATCGGCTTCACGGTTGTCGTGCTGACGGCGGCGGTCGTATGGCCGCTGTTGCCGCGCCGCTACGAGTCTTACGCCACCTTCGTGCTGCGACCAGCCGATGAGGAGGGGCGTGGTGATCGCGCACCAGCGTTGAGACAATCCCTGGACGAGAACGCGATCCAATCTGAAGTCGATGTCATTAGTTCGCCGGCGATTGCAGCCACAGTGATCGATAAACACGGATTGATCGACGATCCGGAGTTCAACGGGCGGCTGCGCAGCTGGACGCGGTGGTTCAAATCCTCCAGCGGTGGGGGGCAGGTACAGGCAGAGATGCGGCAGAAGCTCCAGCAGCATCTGAATGTCTCTCGCGATCGGCGCTCGTACACGGTCAAGCTCGGGTACTGGTCGTCCGACCCTGCGAAGGCTGCCGCGATGACTTCTACGCTTCTGTCTGCCTATGTGGACAATCAGCTTTCCCGCAAACGCCAGAGCATCGATGCTCTGACCCGCTGGCTCAATGAGCGTGTCGCGATCTTGCGCTCCAAATATGAGGCTTCGTCTCAGGCGGTCAACCAATTCATGGCGCGATCGAATTTGATCGATAGCGGGGCGCAGATCGCGCTTGAGCAGCAGGTCACGTCCCTGAGCACGGAAGTGGCACAGGTTCGTGCGCGCGTCATCGAAGCAAGGACGCGCGCCCTGGCTCTGTCTCAAATGCAAAAAGCTGGATTGCTCGAGCAATCGCCCGATGTGTTGGCATCGCCTTCGATTCAGCGATTGAAGGAGAGCCTTGCCGCTACCTTCGCGAAGCCCGTCATTCTTTCGCGCGATCTTCAAGCAATCAACAACGAGATCACGACCGAGGCCAATCGCATCTGGCAAGCCGCGGAAGTGGAAGCACAAAGCTGGGCCCAGAGAGAAGCGCTGTTGCAGCAAGAAATCCAATCGCTGCGCGGTGCTATCGCGCAGCGGCGCGAAGCGGAAATCAAGCTCGATGAGTTGCGCCGTGAGTCCTCGATCGACAAAACGGTTCTCGACGAGGCCTTGACGCGCCTGCGGGACCAGACCGCGCGCGCGGATGCCTTGCGGCCCGATATCGAGGTTCTCGCTCTGCCCGAGACACCGCTCCGCGCCGTCTCTCCGGATCCGTTCCTCGCTGCCGTCGGAACGCTGCTTCTCGCGACCCTCGCCGGGCTCGTCATGATTTGGCGACCGGTTACGGCGGCCGTGACCGATCTCGTGCGGGGGCGGGCATGATTGAACGGCCACCTTCGGGCCGTCTACCGTTGGTCTGGCTGCCGACGGTTATCGCGCTCGGATGGGTCATGCTGCTCACGCAGGCGGCGACGTATGGCAATTTCGTCTACGCCGTTCCGCTTCTGCTTGTCGGCGCGACCTTGGGCGGACTCGTCTTCATCAAAGCTGTTCAGGGAAACGCGCGCGCCATAGCGCTCCTGCTGTTCTTCACGGTTTTCTTCCTGAGTCTCAACTTCCGGGTTCGGCCATTGGGAGAGGTCGGTCTCGATTGGCAGAACGGAACGAAGTTCGCGACATGGGCGGCCGTTGTCACTATTGCTGTGCTGCGGTGGCGCGAGATTATCTTTCTTTTCAAAGAGCCGGTCATATCGCTCGCGCTTGCCTACGCTTGCATGGCGTTTGTATCGGCGATGTGGTCGGAGGTGCCAGCATATTCCGCTGCGAGTGCTTTCGGCTTGCTTGCCTATATCGCGCTGGCCTGCATGCTGGTCGTCGACCTCGGTGAAGACGTCACGCTTCGCGTCATGATGTGGTCTCTTCTTGCCTACATCGTTTGTTCGATAGCGGCCATGTTCGTTGTTCCGGACATCGCGTGGCTGCCTCCTTCCGTTGAAGAGACCACGTGGCGCTTCCGTGGGTTATCCGGACATCCGAATGTCCTCGGTCAGCAAGTCGGAATCTTCATCGTGCTTGCGGTGATCAACTACCATCGGCGATTGATCTCGTTACCTCTTTTCTCCACGCTGGTTCTTGTTGGCGTTCTCGTCCTCTTCGCCGCACAAAGCAGAACCGCGCTTCTCGCTATCGGAGCTGCGGGTGGACTGATCTTCCTGCGCCAAAGCCGTTTTGGCCCAGCCGTCGCCTTTCTCACGGTTGGGGCCCTTGCTGTGCTGGTGCTTGCCATCGCTCTCGGAGGGCCGGGTTTCATCAAGAGCTTTCTCGGGAGCTTCAGTCGTACCGGCATTTCCGACGAGATCTTCACGCTGACGGGGCGCACCGAAATTTGGAATGTCGCATTACAAAGATGGGCCGAGAAGCCGCTTCTAGGATGGGGATTCAACGGAACCGAAGATCTGATCGCGCGAAGCATTCGGCCGGCCTTCAACGGTAATGCGGTCAATGCCCACAACATGTTCCTGCAGAGCCTTCTTTCGCTTGGGTTCCTGGGTTCCATTCCAGGATTCGCTTTGCTGGCCATTCTCTTCGCACGATTTTTCGTTCGGCCGGACCTGACACGCGACTTGATTGTCGTGTATCTGGTGCTGAATGGCTTGGGCGAAGTCGAGCTGTTCGCGACGCCGGTGCTGCTCACGCTTGTTTTCTTTTGGGCCATCGTCCGCGAAGGCGACAAGACGTCCGACGTCCCGCAACCACGTGCCGGACACGCATTTTCCTACGCAGCGCAATCCTACCGATAGGAACGACGATGACAGGAAGCAGCATACCCATGGATGTCAGCGCGGCACCCGACGTGAATAGCGTTTTTCATCGCCTTGGAGCCAGCCTCTCAGGTGAGGGGACGAGCAGGTCGCAAATTGCGGTGGCGCCCGTCTCGTCGGATGAGAGCGTCGTGCCGAAGGCGGCTGCTAGTAAGGTGCTGCTCTGGCATTGGGGGCGAGCCGGAGCGGGGTCCAAATTCACTTACGAGCTCGTTCGCGCCTTGAAGAGCGTGCCGGGCATCCTGCCGTTTCTTGCCGCTTCCGAAGGTTCGGAACTTGCGGCTTTCGCACAAACGATTCCCGACGTTCCTCTTTGGGTCATGCAAACCTTTCAGGGCAACAAGGAGACATGGGCCGGCAAACTCGCTGCCGCGCGTGGTCTTTTGGGGTTGCCGCGTATCAAGCGTCAGTTCCGCCGTGCCATGGACGAGAGCGCGGCGGATGTCGCGATCTGCACGATGCAGTCCATCTGGGATGCCGCTTCCATCGCGATCCTGAGACGGCGTGCGAAGCGTTTCATTTTCGTGCTGCATGATGCGAAGTTGCATCCGGGGGATTGGTATCCGTTCCGCCAATTGGTGATCCAGCGCCAGGTCGAGGCTGCCGACGCTCTGATCGTCCTGTCGGATCACGTGGGACTTGAGGCGCACAAGATTTACGGTTTCCCGCGCGACCGCATTTGGACGGTGCCGCACGGATCCTTCACCTATGGTTCGGATCCCGTCACGCCACGGCATTTTCCGCAAAACGGGTCGGTCCGCCTGCTCTTCCTCGGGCGCATTGTCGCCTACAAAGGACTGGGCCATCTCCTCGACGCCTACAGCATTCTCCGGCAGCGCGGCGTGCCTGTCGAACTCGATATCGTCGGCTCCGGCGACATCGAACCGTATGCGTCGCAGATCGAGGGGTTGCCTGGAATCTCTCTCACGAACAAATGGGTCAACGACGACGAGATCGCCGATGCATTGTCGCGTTCGAATCTCGCTGTGCTCCCGTATATCGAGGCGAGTCAGTCAGGCGTTGCGGCAACAGCTCTGACCGCCGGTCTTCCCATTGTCGCAACGCCTGTCGGTGGTCTTGTGGAGCAGGTGGATGATGGCAGAACCGGTGTGATCGCAAAGGGGATGGCCCCGAGCGATCTTGCCGATGCCATCGAACGGTACGTTCGGGATGCGCAATTCTATGAGACATGTTCCGCCAATGCCTTGCGGCTTGCGCAGGATCATTTGGGCTGGGGCGGTATTGCCGAGCGCATTGGGCAGATCGTCCAAGAGGTAATCGCTCGACCAGAGAGGCGTAACGAGCGATGCCAACCGGTATAGGTCCGGATGCGGCGACGGCGGAGCCTCTATCCCTGCCAAGTGCAATGCAAGGCTTACGCCAGAGCCGGGCATTGGCATGGCTCGGGTTTCCCTTGGCCTATGCCGCCGGCACGTCGATTCTCAGCATCATCAGCGCGGGTACATCGCTTCTGGCGCCGTCTTTGCTCGGCCCTTCGGCATTCGGAGCGTTCGCTCTGCTCTCCAGTCTTTTTCAGTACGCAGGAAAATTCGATCTCGGTCTGTCGCAACTCGCCGATCGGGAGTTGACCGCTGCGAAATCCGATGGGGAGGCGCAGACACGCAGCGCCGAGATCTTGCGCGCGAGCTGGGCCGTCGGCGGGGCGATCCTCATTGTCGTGTTGCCTCTCGCCGCCATCGTCGCCTTCATGACCGGGCGTTTGTCGGCGCTGGACACTTCGCTGGCCATTGCCGGCGGAGTATTCGCCATGATCGCCAACACGCCGGTGACGCTTTATCGAGCGCGATCTCATATTTGGGAATTCACAGCGCTGGCGCTGTTGCTTCAGGTGGGTATGACGGCACCGCGTCTTGGCGGCATACTCTATGCGGGCGTCACAGGCTGTTTCGTCGTTCTCCTCGTCTGGTACGGTATTCTCGCAGGAACGCTCGCTCGACCCTTGCTTCAAACGCGCCGCATCTCCATAGCGCCGATCTTCTCGGTTCTGCGCACGGCGATGCCGCTTTTCGTCTTCAACGTTTTGTGGCTCGTCTACATGACGGCCAACCGTTGGATCGCGGCGATCTTCTTGTCATCTGTCGAACTTGGTCTGTTCGCCTTCGGCGCCAATCTCGCCTTTATCGGCATCGGTCTTCTCTCGACAATCGCACAGGTTCGGTATCCGAAGCTTCTGGCGCAAGCCGTGCATTCGCCGCGTGGGGCTTGTTCTCGTTTGATCGAACGAGAAGCGCACGTGGTGGCGCTTGGCCTTGCGGTCGTTGCGGCCATCGCCATCCTGATCGCCGGGCCTTTGATCGACCGGGTCTTTTCGAATTACGTCGATGCGACGGCGATCACGATAGCGTTCGCGATTTCCTGCATTTCTCTTGGTGTCGTCGCCTGGCTGATCCCGATCGCCATGGCGCTCTCGCAACGCCCCCGACGGGAAGCGCTTGCGATCTTCGTGCCAGGATACCTCATTCTCGTGGGCGCGATGTTCGTCGGCGACAGAATGGCCGGCGGCAATGGGCAAGCGTGGGGATGCGCGTTTGCAGGGTTGACGCTCATCATCAGTCTCACTGTTCTGATGCGCGTT
Source organism: Microvirga sp. 2MCAF38 (assembly GCF_052115485.1). Taxonomy (NCBI): domain Bacteria; kingdom Pseudomonadati; phylum Pseudomonadota; class Alphaproteobacteria; order Hyphomicrobiales; family Methylobacteriaceae; genus Microvirga; species Microvirga sp. 2MCAF38. Next base: position 238,619 of record NZ_JBFRGU010000003.1, read on the forward strand.
CATGGACTGCTCGCGAAGGGAGCCGCTTTCAGGGTCATCGCTGTTCAAACCATCCTTGTGGTTGGATTGTCAGGTGCCGCCTGGCTTTTCCCGCCTGCACGCAGTCTTGCCGTTCCTGCCCGTCTTCAGGAGAGCCACGCTGTGCCGCCGGTCGGATGGAAGCTGGCATTCGCGGACGATTTCCGAAGCCTTCGCCTCTGGGACGGCTCCAGTGGTGTGTGGGAGCCGCACTATCCTTGGGGCGGGCGCACCAATCCGCCGAATAAAGAACTGCAATATTACGTCGACCCACGAGCCGGACGGGAGGCAGGCGATTTCAACAGTCTCAATCCGTTTTCCATCGAAGGGCCAGGTCTGATCATTCGGGCGCGCCCATCGCAGGGCAAGGTCGATTTTCCCTATGTCTCCGGGCTTCTTACGACCGCGCGGAGCTTCTCGATGCAATACGGCTATGCGGAGATCCGCGCGATGGTGCCGCGCGGAAAAGGTCTGTGGCCTGCTTTCTGGCTCGCCCCGGATGATCAGACCTGGCCTCCGGAACTCGATGTCATGGAGGTGCTCGGCGATAGAACACGAACGATGTTCGTCTCCATGCACACACGTTCCTTCGGCGAGTATGTACAGGCGCAGGCGCGCGTTTCGACGCCGGATCTGTCGGCGGATTATCACACCTACGCCGTTAAATGGACGCCGGAAGAAATCGTCTGGTATTTCGATGGACGCGCCGTCGGATACACGGTGACGCCATCCGACATGCATCGACCGATGTATCTGATCGTCAATCTCGCTGTCGGCGGTCATTGGCCGGGCACGCCGGATTCCGCAACGCGGTTCCCTGCGGAATTCCGCATCGATCATATTCGTGTTTTCACTCCGCCTGTTCCGTTGAAGAGGTAAAAGGGAAGGGATTTTCCGTGTCCGACAGTGCTTCTCCAACGCGCTTCCCGTCCTCAGTTTCGGTGGCTATGACCGATACGAAGCGGGAGGCCAATCCTCTTGCGCCCCCGGCAGACGAGAATGGGGCGATGGCGCGTCGACACAACTTGTTCGCGAAGGGCTTTGCGCTGATCGAGGCCACGCGCGCGGATCGTTGGCTGCGGCCCTTCGCACAGGGAGATGGCGTTATCCTGATGTTCCATCATGTCAGACCGGCGCGGGAGCGTCCGTTCTGTCCCAATCAATACCTCGAGGTGACGCCTGAGTTTCTCGATCTGACGATCAATGTGCTGAAGCGAGAGGAGTTCGACATCATTTCTCTCGACGAGCTTCCACAGCGGTTGAAAACAGGCGGTTCGAGCAAGCCATTCGCTGTGTTGACATTCGATGATGGTTATCGCGACAACATCGAATATGCGTGGCCGATCATGAAACGTCACAATGTGCCGTGGGCGGTGTACGTCGTTCCGGACTTCGCCGATGGGCATGGACGTCTTTGGTGGCACGAGATCGAGGCGGCCATTGCACGATTGGACGCGATCCAGATCACACTCGATAATGCCACAGAAACTCTCGATGTTCGTACTCTCGACGAAAAGAACGCGGTGTTCGAAAGTCTTGTTCAGCGGTTGAAGGCCGGGCCGGAAGAGCGATTGCGCGCCGTCGCGGGCCAGCTCGCTGCGCAAGTAAACCTCGATCCCGACCAACTCGTTCGCGACAATTGCGCGACATGGGACGAACTACGGGTTCTGGCGCAGGACTCGAACGTGACGATTGGATCGCACACGATGTCGCATCCGATCCTCGCGCGCCATGACGACGATTTCGTGAGCCGGGAAATGGTCGACAGCAAGGCCTTGATCGAAAAGCGGCTCGGCATTTCGGTTTGCCACATGGCATATCCCCTGGGGGACCGGAATTCGGCGGGTGATCGAGAGTTTCGACTCGGTAAGGAGACCGGATTTGCTACCTGCGTGACAACGAGGCCGGGGCATGTGTTCCAAAAGCACGCGCAACACCTCACAGCTCTTCCCCGCGTGTCGATCAACGGACTCTACCAAAGTGAGCCGGCCTTGCGCGCGCTTTTATCCGGTGTGCCGTTCCTTCCTTGGGAGATCGGCAATCTGGGGCTCAACCGGTACTGAAGGCCCTCCCGTTAACTTAAGGAAGGCTTCTTGAGGCCAGAAAGACGGTCCTGCCTTGCCAAAGCCACTTTCCTCAGCGTAACAATATTGTTGCGCTCCTTACCCATCTGTCTAAGGGAAGGCGTACTCGGGGAAGGAGGAACCCATGGTAGCCGTGCTTTTCGCGCTACTCATAGGCGGCATCGTCGCTTTCGCGGCGGCGTGGACGACCTTTGGCCTTCTTCCGGCGATTATTGCGGCTCCCTTCGGAGGCAGTTTGTTTGCAGGCGCCGCCGCCATCGCCATAGCTTCACGCAACCGTGCCCGCCATCAGAGTGAGCGGCTTGTGGCCGTGGAAAGTAAGACTGGTCGTTTGGCCAAGTCCGCCTGATCCTGGCGCAATACGTATCCTTTCCCCCTTTGAAACAAAAAACTCCGCTTCACCCGGGAGTGAAACGGAGTTGGCCATACGGCCGAGAGAAGTTCGCGCTCAGAAGAAGAAGTAATCGTCCTGCGGGTGCATTTGTGAAGGCGAAACGTGATCGAGGGTGGTGACGACCTTCATCGCCGCCGTTGCGCTTGCCTTGAACTTCACGACGGTATTGCCCTTTCCATCCGCGAGGAAAAAGAGTCGTCCGTCGGCTACGGGATCAGAACCGGTGTACCCGCTGAAAAGGCCACGCAGATCGAGCATGTCAGTGCCAGGCGTGAAGTCCGTGACGTGACCGGCACGTACGGGAGCCTTCGAGAAAACGAAGACGTCCGTGCCCGATCCGCCGCTGAGCGTGTCCGCATAGGAGCCTGCAAACAGAATATCGTCGCCTCCACCGCCCTTGAGGATGTTGTCGCCGACGCCATTCGACTTGATGCGGTTGTTGAGGCTGTTGCCGATACCGATCTGATCGCCCTTGCCGGTCAGGATGAGGTTTTCGACATTTGCCGGCAAGACGTAGCGGGCGAGGTTGGTCTTGACTGTATCGATGCCCTGGCCCGCCTTTTCGACGACCTTGTCGGCGATGTTCTCGACAATGTAGGTATCGTCACCTTTGCCGCCGGTCATCCGGTCGCCACCTTCCTTGCCGTCGATTAGATTGCGGCCGGAGGTACCCGTGAGAATGTCCCAATCATAAGTTCCGTTCAGCGTCTTGGTCGGCTTGGCGCTCGTCTTGAGCACGAAAAGACTCGAGGGCGTACCCGAACCGGGGTTGTCGCTGGTATCGGTGCCTGAACCGGTCCCCGTGCCCGTGCCCGTGCCCGTGCCGCCGCCCGCCGCCGCGCTGTAAGCCCGGATGTAGTCGATCTGCATCGTTGCAGGGAAGCTTGTGCTTCCGTTCGGGCTGCCGGGCCAATCGCCGCCGACGGCCAGGTTGGCGAGCATGTACATGGGTTTATCCATGCCGGCCGGTGTCGCCGTTTGGAACACCTTTTGCCCGTCAAAGTACCAGGTGATCGTGTCCTTCTGCCAATCGACGCCATAGGTGTGGAATCCGGTCGTCATTCCGGAAACATTGATCTCCGTGCCCATCGATTGGTTGTTGCCGTAATGGACGGTCGTGTTGAGAACGTTCGGCTGGCTGCCGATGACCTCCATGATGTCAATTTCCGGCGGCCAGGAGTAATCCGTTCGGAGTAGCCAGAACGCTGGCCACAAACCTTGCCCGGCCGGAAGCTGGGCGCGCATTTCGAAGTAGCCGTAAGTTTGGCTGAAGGAATGATTGGTCGTGATCATTCCTGAAGTGTAGTTATACCCGTTGACGAACGGTTTGATCGAGGTGGGGGTGGGCGCGGCGGTGATGTTCATAGCACCGTTATTGATTTTGTAGGTGCCGAGCCCTTGAGTGGCACTGTAATTGGCGTTGATATACCACTGCTGTTCGTTGTTGCTCTCGTTTGTGCCCCCATTGGCTGCCGTCCAGGGATAGCCCGTATCCCAAATTCCACTTGAGCCATTCCAATAGCTGAACGAGTTGAAATCCTCGTTGAAAGTCAATGCTGCCGTTCCGGCAAGATTGTTAGGATTGATAGTCATTATTGCCTCTTCAACAATTTTTAATAAGTAAATCGACTGTATCTGCGGGATTTATTTGCTGTATTGAATTTCGAACTACAAATTTTAAGTTCAGTTTATTTGAAGCAAGCGCGGCCTTTGTACCACCAATAGCGCATCTATATTGAAATGCAGATTGTGCGCTACCGTACGTTTCTTTGATTTCACCCAGTGACGAAGAGGTCGATAATTCTTTGAAGTTCAAAGAGTTCCGTCTCATTTTTTGATTCGCCTCCGGGCGACGGTCGAAGAAGTTAATGATTTCTTAATTCAAGCCATTCCCTTGGGTTACCTCAATCGGATTATTGAAAATCGACGGCGCTTTCTTCGAACATGATTAACGCGATGTCGGCAGACCTCTCGTGGATGCATCAATAGTTGAAAAATACTACTTTTGATTGCGGTTTTGCGGAAAACCGGATGGCGTCGGCCAATCAAGGCTCATGGCCCGTCATCTGTGCGCGAGGAGAAGATACCCAGCGCTCAGAGCGCACAGCACGTAGGAAAGGCTGCGCAGATAGGGTCGGCTGAATTTGAAAATCAGGTACGAGAGAAGCATCGCCAGCACGAGATTCCAGAGGCTTCCAGCAAGCCTGCTGAGGCCGGTAAAACCACTCGCTTCATTGAGAGTACTGAGACTGTCGAGGATCCATATCCCCGCAAAAAAGAGGCTCGCGATCCACCATCCGTAGTGTTGCCAGGAATAGGGAAGGCCGGGAATATTCTCCGGGCAGGGATCTGCAATTTCGAACAGCTCATCATCGTGCCGCTCATGAGGTTCTTGAGGAAAATAGGCCATGATTTATGCTTTGATGCTCAGCAAAGCGAAATCGTGTAACATTACTTATAGTGCTTGCCACCTCTTGGAACGGAGAGGAATCTAAAGGAAAATGAAGCCATCGAAGTGATGAGCTAAAGACACCGCCGCTTCAGCACTAGAAGGCGGAAGTCGTCGCAAAGGATAGGTACTTCGCTATCCCTTGGACGGCTCTATCCTAACGTTGAGGCAGATCAAAAAATTCACGCTTCGGTGGTGACTGTCGCCTATCGGCTCAGCAGTTCCATGAGTCCGGCGCCGGGGGCGAGCAGAAGAAAAGCCCAGACGAACGAAGATGCCCAGTTGGCGAGTTGAAAAAGGACCGGTGGCATGAGGAAGATGCCCGCGACGAGTGGGATCACCGCCCGCGCCGGGCCGAAGAACCGCCCGATGAAAACCGCCCAGGGGCCGAAGCGAAGAAAGAAGTGCTCTCCACGCGTGATGAGATGAGGGTTTCGCGAAAGGGGCCATACGCCATAGGCGGCTGTTTTGAAGCGTTGGCCGATGGCGAACGAAACCCAGTCGCCGGCACCGGCACCGACAGCCGCGCCAAGCCAGACATGCCAGAAGGGGATGTCCATCGTCGTCAGCAAGAACCCGACTGTCACGAGAATTGCTGTCGCCGGCAGCAGCAGCGACAGAAAAGCCAGCGACTCGCCAAAGGTCAGAAGCCCCACAACAAAGGGCGCATAATCCTGATTGGCGCGCACGAAAGCGACGAAGGCGGCCTTGATGGTCTCGAAGTCCATAGAAACGGCGATCCCGCATGTCTGGAGAGGTGGTGAATAGCACGGTCTGTCATATTCCGTGATCAATCAGATCACATCGCGCAATTTGATGCAGCGCCACTGATGCGCTAACCCGAAGATCTCATCTTGGGCATCAGTCATGAACATTCTCTCGATTCAGTCTCATGTCGCGTACGGTCATGTGGGCAATGCTTCGGCGGTTTTTCCGATGCAGCGCCTCGGCGTGGAGGTTTGGCCCATTCACACGGTGCAGTTCTCGAACCACACGGGCTACGGTTCCTGGAAGGGCAGGGTTTTCGACGGGCCAGCCATCGAGGATCTGGTCGAGGGGATCGGCGAGCGGGGTGTACTGTCCCAATGCGACGGCGTGCTGTCCGGCTATATGGGGTCCGCCGATATCGGCAACGCGATCCTTGGGACCGTTGCAAAGGTGCGGGCTGCCAACCCGGATATGCTTTATTGCTGCGATCCTGTGATTGGAGATGTGGGACGTGGTGTGTTCGTGCGCCCCGGCGTTCCGGAATTCCTGAGGGAGCAGGCTGTTCCTGCCGCTGACATCCTCACGCCGAACCAGTTCGAACTCAACTATCTCTCCGGCATCGAGACGCAGAGCAATGACGCTCTCAAGCGGGCGATCAGCGCGGTCCACGAGCTCGGGCCGAAGGTTATTCTGGTAACGTCGGTGGAGACCGGCGAGACGCCCGCCGGCTCGGTCGATCTTGTCGTCGGGGACGGTGGGCGCTTCTGGTCCGTGCGCACGCCCAAGCTTTTGGTCAACGTCAATGGGGCAGGGGATGCGATTGCGGCCCTCTTCTTCGTTCACTATGCGCGCAGCCGCTCCGCGGTGACGGCGCTCGTAGAAGCAGCGTCTTCGATTTACGGCTTATTGAAGCGCACGGAAGCGGCGGGAGCGCGCGAAATTTTGACCGTTGCCGCACAAGACGAATTCGTATCGCCGACCTATCGTTTCCAAGCCGAAGAGATCTGAACCGCCATGACCCGCCCCCTTTACACTCTCGATGTGTTTACAGGCACGCAGCTTGCCGGCAATCCGCTCGCTGTCGTTCTCGATGCCGAAGGGCTCGACGACAGCCGCATGCAGGCAATCGCGGGTGAGCTCAATCTTTCCGAGACGGTCTTCGTGTTTCGCGCGGAAGATCCACGCCAGCGCGCCGATATCCGCATCTTCACCCCGAAGCGCGAACTGCCCTTCGCAGGTCATCCGACCGTTGGAACGGCGGTGCTTCTTGCGCTGCTCGACCGTAAGGGAGAGCCGGGCGCGCTTGCTTTCGGCTTGAAGGAGAAGGTTGGCATCGTCCCCTGCGCAGCCGAGATCGACAGTGACGGCAAAGGGCACGCGCGCTTTCGCCTTCCGCGACTGCCCTTCGTTTGGGCCGAGGGCAAGGAAGCCTCGCAATGTGCGTGGGCACTTGGTCTCGACCCTTCCGAGATCGGTTTCGATCGACATGTACCGAGCCGCCATTCGGCCGGCGTGGCCTACGATCTGGTGCCGGTCAACTCGCTCGATGCTCTGGCGCGGGCCAAGCCGCAAAGCGAAGCGTTCGATAAAGTCTTCGGCGACAGCGACCACCCCGCGCCTTACGTCTACACGCGTTCGCAATCGGCGCAGGGGCTGACGTTCCGCGCTCGCATGTTCGGTCTTGGGATGGGAATCCCCGAGGATCCGGCAACGGGTTCTGCGGCCGCTGCTTTCGCAGGCGCGTTGATGCAATGTGAACCGCTCGGCGATGGTGAGCACAACATTCTCATCGAGCAGGGCTTCGAGATGGGACGTCCGAGCCACATCGCACTTCAGCTCACGATCAAAAGCGGCGCTCTTGTTTCTGCTGAAATCGGTGGAAACGCCGTTCTCGTGAGTCGTGGAGAGCTCCTCCTATGAACCAGGAGATCCTGATCGCGCGCGTCGCCAGCGTCGAGGCCCGCGTCGAAGTCATGGACTGGCCATGGGCGCTCGAAAACCGGGAGCGGATCGAAGCCAATTGGCAACGCCGCAAGGCGCTGAAGCCCAGGATGTTCAACGGCCGGGTGCTCGCTGTTCGCGACATGGAGCTGACGGCTGACAAGTGCTGCATGATCTATTCGGAGATGGACTATTCCGATTTCGTCGGCTGGCTCGATCTTCCTCAGCGCGATACCGGTGTCGCCAACGGATTTGCCGTCGGTGCTCTGCAGGGCTCCGATGGCGCCTTCATCTGTGGTGTCATGGCCGAGCACACGGCCAATGCGGGGCGTGTCTATTTTGCTGCCGGAACGCCGGATCGTTCCGATATCAGGTCTGATGGCACTGTCGATCTCGCAACGAGCCTCACGCGCGAGCTCGAAGAAGAGACCGGTTTAGCCACCGGCTATGCGGTGTCGGAAGATTGGATCGTCGTGCGCCGTTGGCCAGCGGTCGCGCTGGTTCGGAACGTTGTCGTGCCGGAGCCGGCTGAAGTGATCGCCGAGCGGATCCGCGCCGAAATCGCCCGGCAGGACGAGCCGGAATTGTCCGATGTGAAAATCGTGCGCGGGCCGCCCGATATCGATCCCAAGACGATGCCGCAATGGCTCCAGACATTCTTCGAGTGGCAATTTTCTCAGCGATAGCCGTAGCGGAATTTTGTGGCGTTGAGCATGCGAATGGCGTCCGCATTTCGGCGCGCCGCGCAGACGGCTGAGGCCTGGTCGATTTCCTTCACGGCGTGATTGTAGACCGAGACATGGACGTGGCCCATCTGCCGGTCGTTATCCATGATGGCTTTGTAGCTCTCAACTTCTCCCGCGCACCCGGCGGGAGTGACGGCAGCGGTTGAAGGTGGGTCCGAGGAGTTGGTCCGGTTGCAGGCGGCGAGCGAAACCACGGCCAAAATCGCGAAAAACACAGCCCCGAAACCGTTCTTCATGAAGAATCCCCTTGCAGGACGAGCATGCGGTAATGGTCTAGCTTGGGCTCGGCGCGGCGGTTTCAAGACGCCTTGCCCCTTCGAAGCGGCTTGCCAGACGGGCAAGCGGTCGATAAAAGCGATTTCATGCGTCGCTTGATTGCGAGGCTTCCCAGGAGGATCGGGCCGCGATGTTCATCGGCTCCGCCAGCGCTCTGACGACCCTTGCCGCTTCCGCGGCCGGTCGCGCGCGCCTCCTTGGCCTTCTTCTCCTTAGTCGCCCCTGAGGGTCGGCTGGGCGTCAACGCCTGGGCTCTCAGGGGTTCGAAAAATCGAAACCACTGGAGCGCCTTGAGCGCAGCTCCCCTTGAGAAGGCTACAAAATGTCAGTTTCCACCGGTTCGGCCAAAGATCACGTTCTGATTTTCGACACCACCTTGCGCGACGGCGAGCAATGCCCCGGCGCGACCATGACCCTGGAAGAGAAGCTCGAAGTCGCCGAGCTGCTCGATGTGATGGGTGTCGACGTGATCGAAGCCGGCTTCCCGATTGCGTCCAACGGCGATTTCGAGGCGGTCTCGCTGATCGCACAGCGCGTGAAGAACGCGGTCGTCACAGGTCTGGCACGGGCCATTTCCGTTGACATCGCTCGCGCAGGCGAAGCCGTTCGTAACGCCGCGCGCCCGCGCATCCATACCTTCGTCTCCACATCGCCGATCCATCTGGAGCACCAGATGCGAAAGAGCGAAGAAGAAGTTCTGGAGATCATCACCACGACTGTCGCGCAGGCGCGCAACCTGATCGACAACATCGAATGGTCGGCCATGGACGCGACGCGCACGCCCATCGAATATCTGTGCCGCTGCGTCGATGCCGCGATCAAGGCCGGTGCGACCACCATCAACCTGCCGGATACGGTCGGCTATGCGACGCCCGATGAATACCGCGCCATGTTCAAGGCCGTGCGCGAACGTGTGCCGAACGCGGACAAGGCAATCTTCTCCGCTCATTGCCACAACGATCTGGGATTGGCCGTCGCGAATTCGCTGGCGGCGCTCGAAGGCGGCGCGCGGCAGATCGAATGCACGATGAACGGCATCGGCGAGCGTGCAGGCAATGCGGCGCTGGAAGAGATCGTGATGGCGATCCGCACCCGTGGCGATGTGTTGCCCTACGAGACCCGCGTGGAATCGACCATGCTGACACGCGCTTCGAAATTGGTTGCCGCCGCGACCTCGTTCCCCGTGCAATACAACAAGGCCATCGTAGGCCGAAACGCCTTCGCACACGAGAGCGGCATCCATCAGGACGGCATGCTCAAGCACTCGCAGACCTACGAGATCATGACACCGGAATCGGTCGGGGTGTCCAAGACCTCGCTCGTCATGGGCAAGCATTCCGGTCGCGCTGCTTTCCGCAACAAGCTGACGGAGCTGGGCTACGAATTGGGCGCGAACCAGTTCGAGGACGCATTCGTGCGTTTCAAGGAATTGGCCGATCGCAAGAAGAACGTTTACGACGAGGACATCGAGGCCCTGGTGGACCAGAATCTCGCCACCGCGAACGACCGCATCAAGCTGGTTTCGCTTTCCATTGTCGCTGGTACGCGCGGCCCGCAGCGCGCGACCATGAAGCTCGATGTGGACGGACGCATCGTCACGGAGGAGCAGGAGGGCAACGGCCCGGTTGACGCGACCTTCAACGCCATCAAGGCGTTGGTGCCGCATGAGGCTGCTCTCGAACTCTACCAGGTGCACGCGGTCACTGAAGGCACGGACGCGCAAGCAGAGGTGTCGGTGCGGCTGACCGCCGACGGCCGCAGCGTGACTTCCCGCGCTGCCGATCCGGACACGCTCGTCGCCTCCGCCCAAGCCTATCTCGGCGCACTCAACAAGCTCGTCGCTCGCGGCGTACGTGTTCACGCCCACGCGGCGGAATAAGTGGGGAGCGTGCTGATATAATCACGCTATAGATATCGGGCAGACGCTTACAGCGTCTGCCGGTTTTATGCGCGTGACGCGCGGCGGAACACGATGATCTGTCCGCGCCCACTGGCGTCAGGGAGACGGGCCATCTCCTCGAAACCAGCCTCCGGCACGGTGCTCATTAACGCCTCTCGCAAGTCGTTGCTGGGAAGCCATTCCAAGGGCTGCGTGCTATCCGGCGTGAAAAGGATCGCGTAGGTCGCTTTCTTCATCGCGGATGCGTGTTGCTGCATTTTTCCAGCGATGTACGGAGCTGCCCATTTCGGATGCGCGGAGCCACGCTGGATCAAGGTGTATTGCAGTGACGAGGGATTCACGTACTGCGCAATGGGGCCCATATAAACGACTTGTCTCTTGAGGTCCGGAATGGTCGAAAGAACATCGACGACACGATCCAGGCTCGCGCGTTCTGCGTCTGCAACCTGTTGCAAACTCATCCCGATAAGATCCGTCCGGGTCAGTTTCTTTTTGACAGAGGCCCGAAAAATATCCGCCACACCAATATCGGTTGGTGCATAAGTCGGAAGTCTGAATGTAACCAACGCGCCGAGAAGGAGGGCGATCGTCACGGTCAACGCGGCCGTTGGGTGGCCTTTCTCTCGCGCAAAGCGGCACAGCCACACGGCGCCCACGGCTAAGCCGACGAAAGCAAAACCCGTGAAGCCCAGTCCAATCCATGAGCTTCTGGTGTTCGTGAAAGTCAGGATGAAATAGGCAAGTCCCGCCACGACAACGGCGCTCCCGATGCGATAGAGGATATCCCATCGTGCAAAAACAACATTCCAAGCCAGAGCTGCGGCAAGAAGAGCAAGGGTGACGAACAGCCAGCCGCCAATTGTCGGACCTGCACCAACACCGATGAGATAGTAAGCGAGCCTCTCGGGAAGGGGCAGGGGCCCTCCCCATACAACGGCGGATGGGGCTTGCGTGTTGTGATAGATATACTGGAAGACATGCTGATAGCCGACGACATAGTAAGGCGCGGCGAGCAGAAGAGCGATCCCGAGAGTCACTCCGCTTGCGGTTGCAAGCTTTCTCCAGGCTTTAGTGTCTCGAACCGCTGGTAGGGCGGCGAGTCCGACTGACGCAAACATCACGACAAGCGTGAGCGGCAGGAACGAGGGTTTCGCGAGAAGCGCCGCACCGAACAATACGCCTGCGCCGGCCTGAATACACCCCCGCTCAAGCCATGGCATGAGAACTGTCATCATTGCGCCGGAGGCGAGGAAGACGCCGGTAAATCCGTCAGGGCGAAACTCGACCGTGAGGAAATATGCGTAGGGCATGAGCAGGAAGGCGGCTACCAGCAAAGCCGATAGTCGGATCGGAAGACCACTGACGGCGAAGAATAGGCGGATGATCAGAACAAGCGGTAAAGCGGTTGCCGCCGCCGCTGCCCATGGCACAGTGCCGAAGACTGTGAAGCCGAACATGGCGAGCGCGGTGTAGAGTGGCGAATGCGGTGGAGTTTTGATGTATTGGTTAAGCCCGGCGACCACACCCTCATCGTGAATGGTTTTCAGGCGCAAGATCGCGTCGTTGAAATAGCCGACATCGTCATAGGTGGGAGGCAGCAACAGGCGCCCGCCCCATAGCGAGGCCTTGATCTGCAGAACCACAAAGGCAATCGACAGAAAGATGGCCCACGCCCATTTCTCGCCGGGTACTTCAAACCGGAACCCCTTGTCCGTAGAGGTTTCTAAAGAGGGCACTGCTTTTCGATGCTGCATATTTCTGCCGCCGAGAGCGCTTTGCAAAGGGTAATGTCATTTTGTATCATTGCATTTGACATGCCCTATTTGTTTTGCCAAGCCTCACCTATCCGGGACCCGGGAAGAGCCCTTCATTGGCCGTCTGGCACCGGCAAAGCGCTTGGCGGCTTGACGGTCGAGAGCACGAAGCTTGACCGCACGTCTGCAACGCCCGGCAGCGGGAGCAGACGGTTCATGGTGAATTCGCCGAGGCTCTCGATATCCTCGGCGACGGCATGCACCAGCAGGTCGACTTCTCCGGTCAAGGCGTAACAGGCGACGACCTCGTCATAGCTTTTGAGGCGTTCCACGAGGCGCGTGCGCCAACCGGGCTCCGATTGTTCAAGCTTGATGAAAACGAAGGCCTCCACTTCAAAGCCGAGAGCCTTACGATTGACGAGCGCGCGATAGCCCTCGATCACGCCGTCATCCTCCAGCGCCTTCAGGCGTCTCAGGCAAGGGGAAGCAGCGAGCCCGACTTCTTCAGCCAAGGCTGCATTTGTGATGCGTCCGTCGTTCTGGATCACTCTGAGGATCCTCCGGTCAGAGGGGGAGAGGGGGCGTCTTTTTGTCATCGGATATCCAAGTAAGGTCATTAAATGACCTAGTGTGCAGCTTTATGAGGTCAAATGGGCGCATAGTGACCATCCACAGGTGATATTGTTTCGCTGTAGGACGGAGGAACGCCATGAGCATAGCAACCGGCAGCGACGACCCGCGCGATTATCTCGTCAATCAGGGCTTTGAGAGCTACACCGAAACGGATCATGCGACCTGGCGCACGCTCGCGCGTCGTCAGCGTGAGATTCTGCAGGGACGGGTCGCCGATCAGTTCCTGGAGGGGCTCGACCGCCTTGGCATCGGGGAGGAGGGGATTCCCGATTTCCGCGTCATGAACCAGCGCCTTTCGGCTGCAACGGGGTGGGAGGTGGTTGCCGTCCCCGGCCTCATCCCCGACCTCGCGTTTTTTCGCCTCCTCGCCGACCGCAAATTCCCCGCGGGATTCTGGATCCGAAAGCCGGAACAGATCGACTACATCGAGGAGCCCGACATCTTTCACGACGTGTTCGGCCATGTGCCTTTGATCATGCAACCGATCTACGCGGATTATCTGGAGGCTTACGGCAAGGCCGGCCTCGTCGCCGCCGAGAAAGGCGCTTTGAAGCGCTTGGCGCGGTTGTATTGGTACACCGTCGAATTCGGGCTCGCTCAAACCCCCCAAGGTCTCAGGATCGTCGGGGCCGGTATCGCCTCATCCCCCTCCGAGACGATCTTCGCTTTAGAGAGTCCTTCTCCAAATCGGGTCGCCTTCGACCTGGGCCGGGTCATGCGCACGCTTTATCGGATTGATGATTTCCAGGAGACGTACTTTGTCATCGACGGGATCGAAGCCTGGCCATCCCTCGATCTCGACCGACTCATCCCGCTCTGGCAGGAATTGGAAGCTCAGGAAGATATCAAGCCCGGCGAGCTTCAAGCGGAAGATCGCCTTCTGACGAAGGGCGACGGCAGCTATCACCGGGCCAAAGCAAAATCTGCTGCATGAAGCACGAAAACGTGCTCCGAAGGGTAGACAGGGGCCGCGCCGTTTGTTACACGCACGGCCTCTTCAGCGGAAACCAAGCCGCCGAACGAATTAAAGTGTCTTTCACCAGACACTTAGAAGTAAGTGGGCGCATAGCTCAGTTGGTAGAGCAGCTGACTCTTAATCAGCGGGTCCTAGGTTCGAGCCCTAGTGCGCCCACCACTTATTTCCCAAGAATTTCAGAAGATTGAGAAGCGGGCAAAAGCGCCCGATGTCGCTGGCTTTTGTTCTCAGCTTGTTTTTGCATTCTTCCTCCGGAGCATCGCGCGTTCGGTCGTTCGTGTCGTTCAGGAGAGAGTTTCTTGGACGGAGAGCGAGGCGGTGCGAACGACATCGAAGCGGCAATTCTTTCTGATCTGTCGCTCGTCGAAGCTGAACCACGTCGTCAGTCGGTTCTATCAACGTTTTTTCGCAACGTTTTTTCGAAGAGCTTGAAAGTTCTCGAAATCTACGATCGCTCCGATGGCTTTTGTTTCCTCGGGGGCAAGCGTTGAACGACCGCAAGTGCGCCTACAGGACTTTTACGTCCTCTGACTGCCATTCTCCACATGAAGGATCCGGCGAAGCCCCCTTGCCTGCGCTTCGGTTCCCGGTTCGAACAGCGTCGATGTGCTGCCACCTTTTCGATGTAGTTTGACATCATTCTAAATCTTTGATCATCTGGTCAAATCAATGAGCTTGCCCCTTGAGAGGCGGGCCGAGGTGAACGGTTCGATAGCCTGAAAGCCCCGCCTGGAGCGGGCAGGAGGACTCATGACTTCAGCTCCGGATATCCGTGCCGGGCGGCTCGCGCCTGACGAGTGTGCGAAGGCTTTCTCCGATCTCTATGAGCCACTCAATGGCCACGAGGCTCGGGTCGCGGCAGAGCGCTGTCTTTTTTGCTACGACGCACCCTGTGTGGCGGCCTGCCCGACAAGCATCGACATCCCGCTTTTCATCCGACAGATCTCGACGGGGAATGCACAAGGGGCCGGCAAGACCATCCTCGATTCCAATATCCTTGGCGGCATGTGCGCTCGTGTCTGCCCGACCGAGACGCTCTGCGAACAAGCCTGCGTGCGAAACGATGCGGAAGGCAAGCCGGTGATCATCGGGCAGCTGCAGCGCCACGCGACCGACGCCGTGATGACCTCCGGGCGGAAGCTCTACAAGCAAGGCGCTCGAAATGGGAAACGCGTCGCCGTGGTCGGCGCCGGCCCCGCCGGCCTTTCCTGCGCCCATAAGCTCGCGACGCTCGGCTACGATGTGGTCGTTCTCGACGCTCGGCAAAAGCCGGGTGGGCTCAATGAGCATGGCATTGCATCCTACAAATCCACGAACAACTTCGCTCAAGCCGAGGTGGACTGGATCCTCAGCGTCGGCGGCATCGAGTTGCGCTGTAATCAAGCGCTTGGTCGCGATTTCACGCTGGCCGATCTTCGCCGTGACTTCGATGCGGTCTTCCTTGGCCTCGGTCTTCAGGCTGTGAATGCGCTTGGCGTCGACGATGCGGGGCTGCGCGGTGTCGAGGATGCGGTGGCCTTCATCGAGGCCTTGCGTCAAACGGTGAATCTCTCAACCTTGCCGATTGGTCGTCGCGTGGTGGTGATTGGCGGCGGCATGACCGCCGTCGACGCGGCTGTGCAGGCAAAGAAGCTCGGCGCCGAAGAGGTGACGATCGTCTATCGTCGCAGCGCGGAGCAGATGGGCGCAAGCCGCTATGAGCAGGAACTCGCGCTGACCGAAGGTGTCGTGGTTCGCCATTGGGCACGACCGCTTGCTGTCCGCGGAGAAAACGGCGCACTCCGTTCCGTCTCCTTCGCCGCAACGGTGGAGAAGGATGGGCGGCTTGTCGATACCGGTGAGACCTTCGAGCTACCGGCCGATCAGCTCTTCAAGGCCATCGGCCAGCTCTTCGTGCCGCAGCATATCGAGGGATCGAGCGATACGCTCGACCTCGCCTCCGGTCGCATTGCGGTAGACGATGAGCGCCGCACCTCCCTTGCAGGTGTCTGGGCCGGTGGTGATTGCGCAGCGGGTGGGCGAGACCTCACCGTTGTCGCCGTTGAAGACGGAAAGCAGGCCGCTTTGTCCATCAATCATACCCTCCAGGGCTTCGTGCCCATGGCGGCGGAATAAGAGGAGGGCTCCATGGCCGATCTCAGCGTCAATTTCTGCGGCATCAAATCTCCGAACCCCTTCTGGCTTGCCTCCGCGCCGCCGACCGACAAGGCCTATAACATCGAGCGCGCCTTTCGCGCCGGGTGGGGCGGTGTCGTGTGGAAGACCCTCGGCGAGGAAGGGCCGCCGGTCGTCAATGTCTCTGGCCCTCGTTACGGCGTCGTGCACGGGACTGATCGGCGGATTACCGCGTTCAACAACATCGAACTCATCACCGACCGATCTCTCGAGATAAATCTCCAGGAGATCACCGAGATGAAGAAGCGCTGGCCGGACCGGGCCATCGTCGTGTCTCTCATGGTGCCCTGCGAGGAAGAGGCTTGGAAGAAGATTCTCCCGCGTGTCGAAGCTACGGGGGCGGACGGCATCGAACTCAATTTCGGCTGTCCGCACGGCATGTCCGAGCGCGGCATGGGCGCGGCGGTGGGCCAAGTGCCGGAATACGTCGAGATGGTCACGCGTTGGTGCAAAACCTATTCGCGTATGCCGGTGATCGTAAAGCTCACGCCCAACATCTCCGACATCCGCAAGCCCGCTGAGGCGGCGAAACGCGGTGGGGCGGATGCGGTCTCTCTCATCAACACCATCAACTCGATTGTCGGTGTCGATCTCGACCTTATGGTTCCGAGGCCGCACACGGATGGCAAGGCCACCCATGGCGGCATGTGCGGCCCGGCGGTGAAGCCGATAGCCCTCAACATGGTGGCTGAAATTGCCCGCTCGCCGGCGACGCGCGGCTTGCCGATGTCCGGCATCGGCGGAATCGAAACGTGGCGTGACGCGGCGGAGTTCATCTCGTTGGGTTGCGGCACGGTGCAGGTTTGCACCGCAGCCATGGTTTATGGCTTCAAGATCGTCCAGGAGATGATCACGGGGCTTGAAGCGTTCATGGATGAACGAGGTTATACCAAGATCTCCGACTTCGTCGGCGCGGCGGTGCCGAATGTCACCGACTGGCAGTATCTCAATCTCAACTATGCGGTGAAAGCACGGATCGATCAGGATCTTTGCATCAAGTGCGGCCGCTGCCACGAGGCGTGTGAAGACACGTCGCACCAGGCGATCACCAACCTCGTCAACGGCGCACGCCATTTCGAGGTGATTGACGAGGAGTGCGTGGGCTGTAACCTTTGCGCCAGCATTTGCCCCATCGAGAACTGCATCACCATGGAGCCTCTGATGAACGAAGTCGACCTTCGGACGGGCCGCATGGTTGACGGCTCCTATCTCAATTGGACCCAGCATCCCAACAATCCGATGTCGGTGAAACCTCTGCAGCCGGCAGAACCTGCTGAATGAACTGCTTGACGGCGCCGGTCACCCGGCGCCGTTTCTATTTGCATCTCGATATTGGAAGATCGCCAGTATGACGGCTTTGACGCTATCGCGGTTGACCTTCAGGCGGCAGAACGCCGTCGAGAATGATTCGCGACAGCATGTCCCGGGTGGTCTCGTAGAAATCGTCGTCCTCGATGCCCTTACCCGTCAACGCGCGGATCTGGGTGCTGAAATCGGCGTAGTGCTGCGTCGTTGCCCAGATCGCGAAGATGAGGTGCTTGGGGTCGATAGGGCGCAAGCGCCCCTCGTTGATCCAGCCCTCTATGATGCGAGACTTGACTTCGACGAGTTCGAGAAGGGTGCCGCCGAGAGCCGCGGTCAGATGCGGGGCGCCTTGCAGCATTTCCATGGCGAACAGACGCGAGGCGACCGGCTGGCTACGGGAGTAGTCGAGCTTGCGGGCGATATAAGCGCTCAGCGCCACGCGGGGGTCGCTCAGCGCATCGAGTTCCCGAAGCGGCTCCAGCCACATGTCGAGGGTTCGCCGAAGGACAGCGGTGTAGAGTTCTTCCTTCGTGCGAAAATAATAGAGAAGGTTGGGCTTCGACAAACCGGCCGCCGCAGCAATCTGGTCGACGCGCGCGCCCTGGTATCCGTAAGCTGCAAAAATTTCGAGCGCCGCATCGAGGATGCGTTCCGCATTCGCTTCGCCCATTCGCGTCGTCTTGCGCGTGGGGGTTTGCACTCCCGACCAAGCCTCGTCAGCCACCGAACATCCCTTCATGCTGCTCTCGATATCGACTTTACGTTGCGGAGGAACACTCCGGCAAGAGCAACCAATCAATCATACATAGCAACGCTTACCAAGGCGTCCGATCTCAGGAGGATAGAGCTATGAACGTCGTGCCAATGAGGCGTCCGATCCCCAACGACCTTGCCGCGTTCTGGATGCCGTTCACGGCGAACAGGCAATTCAAGAAGACGCCGCGTCTTCTCGCGAGCGCTCAGGACATGCACTACTACACCGACGACGGTCGTCCGATCCTCGACGGGACTGCGGGCCTATGGTGCGTGAATGCAGGTCACGGACGACCGAAGATCGTGGAAGCGGTACAGCGTCAGGTCGCGGAGCTCGATTACGCGCCGGCTTTCCAGATGAGCCATCCGAAGGCTTTCGAATTTGCCTCGCGACTCGTACAGATTTCTCCCGAAGGCCTCGATCACGTCTTCTTCACCAATTCCGGTTCGGAATCGGTCGAGACGGCTCTCAAAATCGCGCTCGCCTATCAACGTGTGAAAGGGCAGGGGTCTCGCACCCGGCTCATCGGTCGCGAGCGCGGCTATCACGGCGTGAATTTCGGCGGCATCTCGGTGGGCGGCATCGTGTCCAACCGCAAGATGTTCGGAACGCTGTTGTCCGGCGTCGATCATATCCGCCACACTCACGATCCCGCCCGCAACGCCTTCACTAAAGGCGAACCGGAACACGGTGTCGAACTTGCGGAAGATCTCGAGCGCGTCATTACGCTCCACGACGCTTCCACCATTGCAGCCGTCATCGTTGAGCCTGTTGCGGGCTCCACGGGTGTGCTCATCCCGCCGAAGGGCTATCTCAAGCGCTTGCGCGAGATCTGCGACAAGCATGGCATCCTGCTGATCTTCGATGAGGTCATCACAGGCTTCGGACGCCTCGGCACGCCGTTTGCCGCCGATTACTTCGACGTCATCCCCGATATCATGATTACCGCCAAGGGCGTCACGAACGGCGTGGTTCCTATGGGTGCGGTTTTCGTGAAATCGGAAATCTACGAGGCCTTCATGACAGGGCCCGAACACCTGATCGAGTTCTTCCACGGTTATACCTATTCAGCGCATCCTCTGGCTTGCGCTGCAGGCATAGGCACGCTCGACACTTATGCGGATGAGGGTCTTCTCACCCGAGGCGCGGAACTTGGGCCCTATTGGGAACAGGCGCTCCATTCGCTCAAGGGCACCAAGCACGTCATCGACATCCGCAATATCGGCCTCGTCGGCGCGATCGAGTTGGAGTCGATAGCAGGTGAGCCGACCAAGCGTGCCTTCTCGGTATTCCTGGAATGCTTCGAGCGAGGCGTCTTGATCCGCACGACCGGCGACATCATCGCGCTCTCGCCTCCGCTGATCATCTCGAAGGAGCAGATCGATCAACTCATCGGCACGATCGGCGATGTGCTGAAAGCGGCGGCATGATGCTCAGGAACGGAGCAAAGTTCCGCAACGTCCGGGTTGGATATCCGGCGAAAGTCGGCTGGCATGATCCTTGCCATAGGGAGTGAGACTGGTGCAGCTTAAGGGAGCGACAGTGCTGAAGCGTGTAACCGAGGGGGACTTCATGGGCGGCATCGGCGCACCGTCGGGACTTATCAGGAGGGCAACGCCTGCAACCGAAGCGTCCGCTCATGCACCTGTGGTCGACATCAAGGGCCTGTCTCTCACCTATGAAGCTGCCGATGGCCCGGTCTATGCGCTCTCGAACGTCGATCTGCAGATCGCTGAAGGGGAGTTCGTCTCCTTCATCGGTCCATCAGGCTGCGGAAAGACCACGCTCTTGCGCGTCATTGCGGATCTCGAACAGCCGAATGGCGGCCACATCCACGTGAACGGCGTGAGCCCCAGCGAGGCCCGCCTGCGGCGCGACTATGGTTTCATCTTTCAGGCTCCGGCGCTCTATCCCTGGCGCACCATTCAAAAGAATGTCGAACTGCCGCTCGAAATTTTCGGGCACTCCAAGGCCGAGCGGAGGGAGCGCGCCCAGCGTCAGCTCGAACTCGTGAACCTGAAGGGGTTCGAGAACAAGTTCCCTTGGCAGCTCTCCGGTGGCATGCAGCAGCGGGCCTCGATTGCCCGCGCGCTTTCCTTCGATCCGAAACTCCTCCTCATGGACGAGCCTTTCGGGGCGCTCGACGAGATTGTGCGCGACCACCTGAACGCACAACTCCTCCAGCTCTGGGACAAGACCCGCAAGACGGTGCTCTTCGTTACCCACTCGATTCCGGAGGCGGTGTTTCTATCCTCCAAGATCGTAGTGATGTCGCCGCGCCCCGGACGCATCATCGACGTGATCGATGCAAGCCATTTGGGCCGCGAGCGTAAACTCGAAATTCGTGAGTCACCGGAATTCCTGAAGATCGCACACAGGGTCCGCGAGGGCCTGAGGGCAGGGCATTCCTATGACGACTGAGGCAATGAGCCTTCCCGCGCGTCCGTCAGCTCGCAAGGCGTCTCGTTTCGGAGAGGGAAACGCGGGGCCCGTTCTCGTCGTCGTGCTGGCGATCCTGGCGATCTGGTATGCAGCCGCCATCCTGATGAACTGGCAAGGCACGGCGGATGCTTTCAGCCGGGCAGGCGAGCAGCGCTCCACGGGGGAGATCCTGTTTGCCACGATGGATCAGGAGCGGCCGATGCTTCCGGCTCCCCATCAGGTCCTCATCGAGTTGAAGAAAACCGTGATCGATACGGCGATCACGTCCCGGCGAAGCCTTCTGTTTCATGCGTGGGTGACGCTTTCCTCCACGCTCCTCGGCTTCGGTCTCGGCGCTCTGCTTGGAAGCGTGCTCGCAGTGCTCATCGTCCATGTGAAGACCTTGGAGCGAAGCCTCCTGCCCTGGATCATCTCTTCGCAGACGATCCCGATCCTCGCCATTGCACCGATCATCATCGTCGTTCTCGGTTCCATCGGCATTACGGGTCTGTTCCCGAAGGCGATCATCTCCGCCTATCTCTGTTTCTTTCCCATCACGATCAGCATGGTGAAGGGGCTGACCTCACCCGATCCCATGCAACGCGATCTGATGCGCACCTACTCGGCGTCGGTTGCGCAGACATTCTGGAAGCTGCGTCTCCCGGCCTCGCTGCCCTACCTCTTTACGGGCCTGAAGGTAGCGATCGCCATCAGTCTCGTCGGCGCCATCGTGGGTGAATTGCCGACAGGAGCGCAGGCCGGTCTCGGCGCCCGGCTTCTCGCCGGGTCCTATTATGGCCAGACGATCCAGATCTGGGCAGCGCTCATCGGTGCGGCCATCCTCGCTTCCCTGCTCGTTGCCATCGTCAGTCTTGCGGAGCGCATCGTGAACCGCAGCATGGGAGCGCGCCCCGCATGAGTGCCCTTCGTCGCGCCTCCATTCTGACGCCGCTCGTATTTCTGAGCTGTGTGTACGCCTTGAAGCTTGTCCATAGTCCGGGCGTATCGGGCCAGGCAGGCTTCGGCTTCTGGGCATTCATTATCGCCCTATGGATTGCGGCCGCCTTTGCGTTGAGCGGCCTCTCAAACCTGCGTCCCAAGACACCCACCGCGCGTCGTCTGGTGGGACTTTGCGTGCCGATATTCTTCGGGGCCTTCCTGTTCTTCCTTTGGGAGATCGTTGTTGTCGGCGCAGGCGTTCCATCCGTCCTCATGCCGGCTCCCTCGGCGATCGGCAGCCGTTTCGCCGCCTCGTTGCCGGTACTGCGCGACGATTTCATTCAGACCTTCTTGAAATCGGTGCTGTCCGGCTACGTGATGGGCTGCCTCTCAGGTTTCCTCGTCGCCATCATCGCGGACCGCATTCCATTCTTGAGGCGAGGGCTTCTGCCGCTCGGCAATTTCGTCTCGGCGCTTCCGGTCATCGGCATCGCGCCGATCATGGTCATGTGGTTCGGCTTCGACTGGCCGTCAAAGGCAGCGGTCGTGGTGGTGATGACCTTCTTCCCCATGCTTGTGAACACCGTGGCCGGTTTGGCGGCGACAGGTCGGCTCGAGCGGGATCTCATGCATTCTTATGCGGCGGGCTACTGGACGACGCTCGTGAAGCTTCGGCTTCCCGTCGCGCTGCCGTTCATCTTCAACGCTCTGAAAATCAATTCGACGCTCGCCTTGATCGGCGCAATCGTCGCCGAGTTTTTCGGCACCCCTATCGTGGGCATGGGCTTCCGGATCTCCATCGAGGTCGCCCGCATGTCCCTCGACATGGTGTGGGCCGAGATCGCGCTCGCGGCTCTCGCGGGATCGATTTTCTACGGTCTTGTCGCTCTCATCGAGCGCGCAGCAACTTTTTGGCATCCGTCGTACCGCACATAAGGGAACAGCGGGCGGCGTAGGAGGAGAGAAGAATGATGAGAAGCGTTCTACTGGCCGGCGCACTCGCGCTCGGCTTCACTACTGCCGCATCCGCACAGGCCGACAAGGTCACGATTCAGCTCAAATGGGTCACCCAGGCGCAGTTCGCGGGCTACTACGTCGCCAAGGATAAAGGCTTTTACAAAGAGGCCGGCCTCGACGTGACCGTCAAGCCGGGCGGACCGGACATTGCACCGCCTCAAGTGATCGCCGGTGGCGGCGCCGATGTTGTCGTGGACTGGATGCCGTCGGCTCTCGCTGCGCGCGAGAAGGGCGTGGCGCTCGTCAACATTGCTCAGCCGTTCAAGAAGTCGGGCATGATGCTGACTTGTCGCGCGGAGACCGGCATCAAATCTCCGCAAGACCTTAAAGGACGCACGCTCGGCGTCTGGTTCTCGGGCAACGAATACCCGTTCCTCGCCTGGATGGCGAAGCTAGGCTTCAAGACCGATGGATCGGCCGGCGGCGTGAAGGTTCTGAAGCAAGGCTTCAATGTCGACCCGCTCATCCAGAAGCAGGCCGATTGCATCTCGACCATGACCTATAATGAATATTGGCAGGTCATCGATGCGGGCTTCAAGCCAGAGCAACTGGTCGTCTTCAAATATGAGGACCAGGGCGTCGCGACGTTGGAAGACGGCCTCTATGTCATGCAGGACAAGCTGAAAGATCCGGCCTTCGTCGCCAAGATGGCGAAGTTCGTCGCAGCCTCGCAGAAGGGTTGGGATTACATGCGCCAGAACCCCGATGAGGCGGCCAAAATCGTCCTCGACAACGACGCTTCCGGCGCGCAGACGGAGAAGCACCAGAAGCGCATGGCCGCCGAAATCGCCAAGCTTCTTGACACTTCGAGCAAGGGTAAACTCGATCCGGCCGATTACGATCGCACGGTTGCGACCCTGCTCGCCGCAGGCGGCGATGCTCCTGTGATCACCAAGAAGCCGGAAGGCGCTTGGAGCAGCGCCGTCACGGACGCCATCAAGTAACGATCTTCAAAAACCTGTCCTTCTCCCCCCAAGGGAGAAGGACGCGCTCGACCCGCTTCGAGCTTCTCCCCGACAAGGGGATGTCGATTTCAGAAACCTCACAAGAAACAATCAGAGGAAACATCCATCATGGCCCTACTCATTCGCGGCGGCACCGTCGTCAATGCCGATCTGAGCCGCCGTGCCGATGTGCTGGTGGAAGGCGAGCGGATCGTCGCCGTCGGCGAGAATCTCGAAGCGCCCGCCGGTGCCGAGATCGTCGACGCAGGCGGCGCATTCGTCATGCCCGGTGGCATCGACCCGCATACGCACATGGAGTTCCTGTTCATGGGAACCGTGTCGGCGGACGACTTCGAGTGGGGCACCAAGGCCGCGTTGTCAGGCGGCACCACGACGATTGTGGATTTCTGTATTCCCGGTCCGAACCAATCCTTGCTCGATGCCTATCGTGATTGGCGCAGCAAGTCGGAGAAGGCGGCGGGCGACTATTCTTACCACCTTGCGATCACCTCTTGGTCCGAGCAGGTGGAACGCGAGATGGGCGAAATCGTGAACACCCATGGGGTGAACACCTTCAAGCATTTCATGGCCTACAAGGGCGCGTTGATGGTGGATGACGACATCCTCTTCCGCTCCTTCAAACGCTGTGCCGAACTCGGCGCCATCGCTCTCGTTCATGCCGAGAACGGTGACGTGGTCGCGCAGATGCAGGAGGACTTCATCGCGCAAGGCAAGACCGGTCCCGAGTTCCACGCCTATTCCCGCCCGCCTGCGGTTGAAGGCGAGGCAGCGCAGCGCGCTATCGTGATCGCCGATATGGCGGGTTGCCCGCTTTACGTGGTGCATACGTCCTCGAAGCCGGCGCATGAGGCCATTGCGCGCGCCCGTGCGGAAGGAAAACGTGTCTTCGGCGAACCGTTGATCCAGCACCTCGTGCTCGATGAAACGGACTATCTCAACAAGAGTTGGGACCATGCCGCGCAGCGCGTGATGTCGCCTCCATTCCGGCCGAAATCCCATCAGGATAGCCTCTGGGCTGGTCTCCAGGCGGGCTCGCTCCAGGTGGTCGCGACCGACCATTGCTCCTTCACCATGGAGCAGAAGCGCATCGGTAAGAACGACTTCCGCATGATCCCGAACGGCACCGGCGGGCTTGAGGACCGCATGCCCGTGCTCTGGAGCGCGGGCGTGAATTCCGGGCGGCTGACACCGAACGAGTTCGTCGCCGCCACCTCCGCCAATGCAGCCCGCATTCTCAACATGTATCCGCAGAAGGGCGTTATCATGCCTGGAGCGGATGCGGACATCGTGATCTGGGACCCGAAGGCGACCAAGACCGTTTCCGCGAAGAACCAAGTGAGCCGCATCGAATACAATGTGTTCGAAGGCTTCGAGCTCACCGGTCTTCCCGCGCGCGTCTATCTTCGCGGGAAGTTGGCGGCGGAAAATGGGCAGGTGAGGGCAGAGCGCGGCCAGGGCCGTTTCATCTCCCGCCGTCCGCTTCCCGCTTTCGCGGAAGCACAGCGCCGCTTGAAGGCTAACACCGCGCCCAAGGCTGTGGCGCGCTGAGACGAAACGCAGGCGTTTTCTCGGAAGGCTCTGGCGCGGTCTGCTGGGGCCTTCCGAATGTTGCCTCACGATGACGATCTGAAAGATTGAAGACATGCAAAACCTCACTATCAACCCTCAGCGTCTTTGGGACAGTCTGATGGAGACCGCGCGGATCGGCGGCACTGCCAAGGGTGGCATCTGTCGGCTCACCCTGACCGATCTCGACAAGGATGTGCGCGACTGGTTCCGTGGGCAGTGCGAGGCGCTTGGTTGCACGGTTACGGTCGATCAGGTCGGCAACATGTTCGCTTTCAAGCCAGGCAAGCGGAGCGACGTGGAGCCGATTGCAATCGGCAGTCACCTCGACACGCAGCCGACCGGTGGCAAGTTCGACGGCATTCTGGGGGTGCTCGGCGGGCTGGAGGTGATGCGCACGCTTCACGATCTCGGCTACGAGACGAACGCACCGTTAATGCTCGTAAACTGGACGAACGAGGAAGGTTCGCGTTTTGCGCCCGCGATGTTGGGCTCGGGCGTCTATGCCGGCGTGTTCGATCGCGCTTTCGCGGATAGCCGGGAGGATCGGCAAGGCGTGCGTTTCGCCGAGGCCATCGAGAGCATCGGCTATCGCGGCGAGGCGGCACCAGGCTCAGTGAAGTTCGGCGCGATGTTCGAACTCCATATCGAGCAGGGCCCCATCCTCGAAGCAGAGCGGAAGGTCGTTGGCGTCG
This sequence comes from Microvirga sp. 2MCAF38, assembly GCF_052115485.1. Taxonomy (NCBI): domain Bacteria; kingdom Pseudomonadati; phylum Pseudomonadota; class Alphaproteobacteria; order Hyphomicrobiales; family Methylobacteriaceae; genus Microvirga; species Microvirga sp. 2MCAF38. Next base: position 264,335 of record NZ_JBFRGU010000003.1, read on the forward strand.
TCACGGGCGTGCAAGGCATGCGCTGGTATGAGGTCGAGTTCACCGGGCGAGAGGCGCATACGGGCTCGACGCCCATGAGCCTGCGCGCCAATGCTCTTCTTGGTGCTGCGCGTGTCGTCGAGCGCGTAAACCAGATTGCGTTGGAACATGCTCCCTCCGCCGTCGGCACGGTTGGTCTCGTGGAGGTGAAGCCGAACTCGCGCAATGTGATTCCGGGTCACGTCTTCTTCACTGTCGATTTCCGTCATCCGGATGATGCGGTGCTCGACGTGATGGAGCGCAAGTTGATGGACGCCGTCCCCGCCATTGCAAAGGAGATCGGCCTCGAAGCCGTGGCGAAGAAGGTTTGGGACTCGCCTGCCGTACGCTTCGATGCCGATTGCATCGCGGCTGTGCGCACAGGGACCGAGAAGGCGGGTTTCCCGTCTCGCGACATGGTCTCAGGAGCAGGGCATGACGCGGCTTATATCGCGCGCGTCGCTCCGACCACGATGATCTTCGTTCCTTGCGAAGGTGGTCTAAGCCACAATGAAGCGGAGAGCACTACGCTCGACGAGTGTTCGGCCGGGGCGCAGGTTCTGCTGAACGCGGTGCTGCACTACGATCAACGTTTCGGCCTATAGATCGAACCGGGGCGCGTTCGGAAGAGATGAGCATAGCCGGCGGCGGGGAAGTCGCCAGTTCATCATTCTACGGCCCCTGCAAGCTCGACCATATTCCCTCCAGCATATCGGGGTTGAGGATCAAACCGGATGCGGCGCGTATGACAGCGTGTTGACCGGCGGGAGCTTCGGTCGTCATAGCCCAATGAACGGCTTCGCGAAGCGATGTGAACGTCTTCGCCTGATTCCAATCGAGCCCGCTCTCATCGACTCTCGTGCCGACGGTTTCGTATTGCAGACGGGCCGGCTCATCCAAGTCGGTTTTGGTCAGCATGGTAGATCCTACGATCCCGTGTTCGCGAGCGATCTGCCATGCCAACGGAAAAGGCGAATGCCCGTTCCCGCAGACACTTTCGAAAAATCGTTTGACGGAGATAAGCGTTATTTATTGTCACGCTTGGCTTGAGCTTTCTTACCAGCTTGAGAGATACGCCCGGCCTGCATTTCGCTTCCAATGCGCTCAGGTTTCTTGTTTTCGCTGGGCTTCATTCCCTTTCCGGCCGTTCGTCCTGAGGTCGGTCTGCTCTTGGAACTGACGCCGCGCTTGAGTTCCAACGCCTTCTGCGCATTCTCGCTCAGGCGTGCTCGCGCATTGCGGCGTGCGTTTTCCTTATTGAGGCGGGAGAGTGCCTCGCTCAGCACGCCAGCCTTCCGTCGATTACCGAGGTCCTTCGCTGCGAAGGTCGTGCTTGTGCGGGCCTTTCCACGCACTTCGCGCCGTTGTCGGTTTGCAATATCTTTCGCGCGGTCGCGTCGTTCGCGAATGAGCTTCGTCAGACGGGACAGGTCGGGCTCCTCCAGCATGCCGAGGGCGGGGTGATGAGTCTGTGCGACCAGTTCGAACTCGTCGTCACTGAGCAAGCGACGCTCGACGCGTTTCGGTGTGGTCATTTTCATCTCCGCTATGCGCTCAAGCCAGGAGCAGAACGATCACCATGCCCCAGATGGTCAGTAACGTGTTGCTGACGGCGTAGGTGACGGTATAGCCGAGGCCGGGAATCTGGCTTTTGGCGCGTTCTGTGATCATACCGAGCGCTGCTGTCGTCGTACGGGCGCCGGCGATACATCCGAACAGGATCGCCGGATCGAAGCGGAACAGATATTTCCCCACATAGATGCCGATGAGGAGGGGAATCGTCGTGACGACAATGCCCCAGAGGAAAAGGCTGAGGCCAAGCTGTTGGATGCCTGCGACAAAACTAGGCCCTGACGAGATGCCGACAACGGCGATGAAGACGTTGAGGCCGACGGAATTCATGAACCAGACGGTGGATGATGGAATGCGGCCGAAGGTCGGATGGATGGAGCGCAGCCATCCGAAGAACAATCCGGAGATCAACGCGCCGCCGGAGGTCGACAATGTGATCGGCACGCCGCTGATCTTGAAAACAAGTGCGCCCACCAACGCACCAATTGTGATGGCCGCTCCGATGAAGGCGACATCGGCGATGTCGGTCGGACGGTCGGCATAGCCGATTGCCTTTGCCGCAGCATCCGTGTCTTGCGTGCGTCCGACGATTGTCAGAATGTCGCCGCGGTAAATCTTGGTGTCACCGAGGATAGGGATTTCTGTTGCCGTTGCGCCCCGTGTGATCTTGCGCAGAAAGACACCGCGCGCGGTCGGCCATTGGGAGAGTTCATGCAAGGTCATGCCATCCGCTTCGCGGTTGGTGACGTAGACGTCGACACCTCCTGCCGGAACGGCGAGGAGCTCGGGATCGTCTACCTCATCCGCCCGAGCGACTTCGACACCGCTTGGGAGTTTGAGCATCCCATTGTCCGCTGCCACGATACCGCCTGGGGCGCCGGTTGGTGGCGGCGAAACGAGATCGACGAGCACGTCTCGTCGTCCGGCGACGGCGACAGTATCTCCTGCCTGCAGGATCATGTTCTCCGTCGCGTCCTGAATCTTGCCATCGCGCCGAATGCGTTCAATGAAAATCCGTTCATCGGGGATCAGGCTTTCGACTTCGTGGACGGATTTGCCGACGACGACTCCGTTCTCGCGAACGCGAAATGCGCGCAGCTCGAAACGGTGCCACGCACTTGCCGCGCCGCCCAATTCCCGCTTGCCTCCGTGCTCTGCCTCATAGCGCTTACATTCGGCGGCGAGATCGACGCCCAGAAGCGCAGGGCCGATAAGCGCGAGGATGACCGCGGAGCCGATAGTTCCGAAGATGTAAGTTACGGCGTAGGCAACGGGTATGGCGTCGAGGAGTTGCTTGGTTTGGTCCGCTGGAAGACCAAGACGGTTGATGGCATCGGTTGCAAGGCCCATCGAGGCCGAGATCGTCGTCGCGCCCGCATAAAGACCGGCTGCGGATCCCAGATCATAGCCGACAAATCTGGCGGCGATATACGCTACACCGAGGCAGAGAATGCAGATGACGACGGCGAACATCGCTTGTGGCAGGCCATCATGTGCGATACCGCGCACGAATTGCGGCCCGACGCTGTAACCGATGGCGAACAGGAACATCAGGAAGAAGACGGACTTCACAGTTGGCGACACCGTGATGCCGATTTGTCCGATGAGGATCGCCGCCAGCAAAGTCGCGGTGACTGCACCGAGGCCCAGTCCCTTGAACGTGAAAGCGCCCACATAATAACCGATGGCGAGCGACAGGAAGATTGCGATTTCCGGGTAGGTCCGAAGCGTTTGGAAGAACCATTCGATCATCGCGTCGCTCCTTGAGGCTCGCCGTCACTGAGCGTGAGCAGGCAGCTGTTGAGGATATGAGACCTGTGTATGAACCCGATTGCGCGTGCTTATCGACAGCGAGAAAGGATGACTTGCGTGCAGCCTTACTCTTCTCATTTCGCCGGTTCCTTCGCGCCTTCCTTTCCTACTGGGAAAGTGGTGGCAGAGGCACCTTGACCTTTCGAGAAGCGATAGGCTTCCACGTAAGCCGCAGCGATGGAGCGGACCATGCGTCCGATATCGTCATAGACATCGTCAGGAAGGTTCGCGAAGGAGACGCGGACAGACCAGTCCGGCGCCTCGAACCCGCCGCCGTTCAAGAGGACGAGCGCGTGTTCACGGGCAAGACGAAAAACGATATCGAGCGGGTGATAGTGCTGTCTGACGAACGCCGCGACATCCTCGCCCAAATATTTCTTGAGCCAGAATTCGAAATCGATGAGTCCGTAATAGGCCGCATAAAGCGGGTTCGTACCGGTTTTTGGGTCGACCCCTAAGCCTTCCACGGTCGCAGCGGCGCGCCTGTGACAGATCTCCATGGTCGCCTTGCGATAGGTTTCGTCCTTGTCCAACATCTGGAACAGCGAGAACAAGGTCATCTGCACTTGCTGCGGCAGCGAGAGGCCCGCCGTATGGTTCAGCGCGACATCGCGGCTATCGGCGACCATGCGGTCGATGAACTTCATCTCAGCTGGTTTCAGAGTAAGCGAGCCGTATCGCTTGTTGAGCTGATCGGTGACATCTTTCGGATGTTTCTTGATCATCTCGTCGATGATGTTGTCCTCATGGAGAGCGATCACTCCTAGCCGCCAGCCGGTGCAGCCGAAATACTTTGAGTATGAATAGACGCCGATGGTGTTGCGCGGCAGTTCCGCCATGAGAGAACGGAAATTCGGAACGAACGTGCCGTAGACATCATCCGTCAGAATGAGCAGATCCGGCCGCTTCTCCTTCACAAGCTTTACAATCTTCTGACTGACTTCCGGCATGATCGCTGCCGAGCTAGGATTGCCAGGATTGACCAGGAAGAATGCTTTGACCTTTGGGTCCTCAAGCTTCTTCAACTCCTCATCGGAATACTGGAAGAGAATTTCCTGCGGCGCTCTTATGGAAACGACGTTGAATTCGTAGTCATTGAGGTGCGGAATTTCGAGATAGGGCGTGAAGATCGGTGTGCCGAGCGCGATGGTGTCGCCCTTGTGCAGAATGTGGTTCTGGATGAGCGACTTGAAGGTGTAGCACATGGCCGCCGTGCCGCCTTCTACTGCGAAGAGATCGAATTGACCGCCCGGTGGTTTGCTGTCGCACATCGCCCAGATCAAATACTCATGCACGATCTTCTCCGCATGACGTAGCATGCGATCCGGGACGGGGTAGTTGTCGCCTACGATTGAATCGACAAGCTCGTGCACAAAGGCATCCGGCTCGAATCCAAACCGCGAGACGGCCAGAGGAACCATCGCCGTGAGCATATCCGCGCCGGGAGTGTCGTGATGTGACTTCAGGAATTGTTCGAGACGACCCGCAACGCCGGCAGGTTGCGGCATGCCACCCATATTGGGCTTGTTCATGACGCGCCTGCTCTCTTCCATCGCGAATTGCCCGAGAAGGAAGAAAGCGTCCCGCGGGGTCGTGGACACCCAATTGGGGTTGCCGCGCCCGGCATTGAGCATCACCAGGGCTGCCTTCTTCGAGCTGTCTTTTGCAAGCTCGATCAGCTTGTCCTTGATCTCGAAGGGGCTGAGCTTTTCATAGGCTTCAAATGAAGGAACCGAGATATCGTTCATGAGAAGTCTCCGATCCAAAGCGCGAGTATGTGAAGCTAATCTTTGGCGCAAAGGCCTCGGCGGCCATCAGGTCATACCCTGAGTTGGCGTGATATCTTTCTGATCATCCAGTCAGTTTTTTCCCTGAGGGAGCGCTTTTTCTCGGCATCGGGAGGATCCCGGTGCGTCTCAGGACTCGCCGCCTGTGCCAATCGAGACTTCTACCAGTGCTCATGCCCCTTCGATGCGGCTACAGTTGAGGCACATGGAAATCTGGAGATTGATGCTCATGCTGCCATTGTCGCATCGCATGGCTGCGCTTTTGGGAGGTCAACCCGATCCATTGTTGGTGAGCCGCTTTTCCCACCTTAACAATAACCGCCTTCTTCGCATTCTGATCGCGGCCGAGTTCCCGGTCGTCCGTTGCGGTCTCAGAGCAATCATCGAGGGACAGGATGAGTGGCAGGTTGTCGGCGAAGTGGCGAAGGCGACTGAGCTTCTGGATGTGGCAACCGCAACGGAACCCGATATCGTGATTTTTGATCCTTCCTCAGCTTCCTCCGAGACGATAGAGGCGATCCGCGCATTGCGCGTGAGGCTCAAAGCCGAGGTGTTGATCTTTAGCGCTCGCAGTGAAGAGGGAGCCATTCGCGCGATGGTAGGCGCGGGGGCGCGGGGTTACGTCCTGAAGGCCGATAGCGGAGAGCATCTTTTGGCAGCTATCGGTGCGCTCGCGCAACATCGCACCTATTTCACGTGGCGCGTGTCGGCGGCTCTGATCAACGCCTTCGGTATGATCGTGCCGGATCCGGGTATTGCGACAAGCGCGCACATCATCGTGCCCCGAAAATGAAGCGCATAAAGCTGGACGGGTGAGATCCAGCATCGCGTGATCGTGACGCCAGGACCGGACGTGAGCCGGCTCTTAGTCCTTTGGAACCTGTCGTGCATCCTGGGCAGTCTGGAGGCAGGTGATCACTTCGACATAGCTTGGGGATCCGCCAGTGCTTGTTTCCGCGACACACCGTGCTCTGTCGCTGGCAGGGAAACTCGTCCACTTACGTTTCAATTCATCCTGGGCTGCGGTTTCGTCTTTCATGCAGGCGTCCACGCTGCCGGTTTCAGGATCAAGCTTCATCGCCGCCTTGCAGCTTTGCTCCACCGCGAGGTGTGGCGGCCCATCTGCTGCCGGCAGCACAAGCTGACTGGCAAGAAAGAGAATAGGGGCGAAATTCATAGCGGTTGAACCTCAAGTGCCATGCGGAAGCTTGGCAACTCATCGCGAATATTCCGCAAGGAAGTTTGCGAATTGGCCACACGGTCTTCATCGGCTCATCATCGAGTGAGGCCGGTATCGTATTTCTAGGGAGAGGTTCGATATTTTCCACTAGCCGGCGAAGGAAGCGGCTTTGGAGGAGGTCGAAATCTCAGAGTTTTTTCCGCTGAGGTCCAAATGAACCAGAGCCGGAGCACGCTATCGAGGTACGCTGAGTGGCCTCCGCGCGGAGTTGGCGCTCGTTTTCGTGGTATTGGCGATGGATTGGCGAGGTTGAGTCAATTTGACCGAGGGTGGAGGTGCGACGGATTCGGCCTGGAAAACGCCGGGAGCCTTGGCCGATTCACAACCCGTCAGCGCGAAAGAACCCAGGATCACGATACAAGCAGTGGCGACACGACGCATCTTCATCTCCGTTGTCTGAGACGAGAAACTATGTGGCAAGGTTCGAAAGTCGAGACTGCCAAGCTTGGACAATGCTAAAATTGAGTCCCCGTGACCAGAGCATGATCAGAACAAGTGGAAACCGGTTGTTCGCCCGGATCATGCGGCATCAAAAGAATCGAGAGTTTGATCACGTTTCAATCTGAAACGATCAAACTCTACGCTTCCGGCAGGATGGGCGGTTCGATGTCCTGCGTTCGGCGGGTTGCGCGATGTTCCAGGAACATGAGGGCAAGGCCCGCCACGCAGATGATAGCCGCGCCGACGAGCGTCCAGAACTGCACGATGTCTCCAAAGGCCAGATAACCGAGCACGATCGCCCAAACGATGAGCGTGTATTGATACGGCGCGACGATAGAGGCCGGGGCCAGTTTCAATGACCGGTTCACGCAGGCATGGCCTGCCATGGAAACGATACCGAGCAGGAAGAGGCTCGCGAGATCGAGGAGACTGGGCTTTACCCAGTTGAAGGGCGCGGTGAAGCAGCCGAAGACAAGCGCCCCCAGGATCTGGCCGAGCACGAGTGTCGCATCTGGCGTATCCCGCAATTTGCGGGTCGCGATCATCAGAAGTGCATAAAAGAGACTACCGGCGAGCGCGATCAGCGCGGGTAGGCCGAAGGTCTCGCCCGAGGGGCGCAGAGAGATCAGCACACCGACGAAGCCGATTGCGATGGTCAGGGTGCGGCCCCAATCCAGCCGCTCTCCGAGCCAAAGGAAGGCGAAGGCCGCCACATAGATCGGAGCGGCGAGATAATAGGTCATCACGTCCGCAAGCGGCAGGTACGTGACCGCCCAGTAGAAACAGGCGACCTCCAGCGTGGAACAGAGAATCCGCAAGCCGTGAAAGCTGGGCCTAGGCGGCAGGCGCAGCGGAACGCCCTGCTTTTTCATGATCGGAAACAGAACGGCGAGAGCGGCGATGCTGCGAATGAGGAGAAGCTGGCCGACCGAGTAGGTCGCCACGAGCCATTTCCCCATGACGTCGTTGACGGCGAACAGAAACGTTCCGAACAGCATGAGGGCGATGCCCATGAGCGCCGTGGAGCGGAACGTCGAGGTACGAGAAAAAACGGAAGACGCCATGAAAAACCTGCCTAAAGATGCGGCAGTCATGGGTGAATCCTATGCGATTCACAAGCGATCCAGGTGGGACGCTGCGTTTCGCTGCACGCGGGCTCGCTGATATGGTCAGTGCGCCAAGAGAACCGGGATGGTCGCGCTCGCCAAAATGTGGCTCGTCGCCCCACCGAAGAACATCTGACGCAGGCGGCTTTGGGTATAGGCGCCCTTGATCAGCAGATCGCATCCAAGGGCTGCCGCTTCCGTGAGGATCGTTTCGCCCGGCTTATTCTGCGGATCTGTCGCTGTGATGGCCTCGGCCGCTATGTCGTGATTGCGTAAAGCGCGAGCGAGGTCCGCTCCCGATGGACCGGTCGTCCCCCAGTCTTCGAGTTCGAGAACAACCACGCGCTGAGCCTTGGCGAGAAGGGGCATCGATGCGGCGACAGCGCGCGCCGTTTCTGTACTGCGGTTCCAGGCAATCACCGCCGTTTGATCAAAGCTGCGTGGCGCCTTGGGAGGAGCGATCAGGACGGGACGGCCCGTCTCGAAGAGCGCGGCCTCGACTGTCGCCAGCCGCGTTTGCCCGTCCGAGCTGTCCGGCCGCCCGAGAACGGTGATGTCGAATATCCGGCCGTAGGAGCCCACATCCGCGTCGTCCATGAGACCATCCTGCCGCCAGCCGAAAGTCGGCCCAGGCGCGCCCTGCGCCCCGCGTGGGATGCCCTTCGACAGCATGAGCCCCTCGAACCTCTCACGGCATGCCTTCGCGATGTCCGCCCGGCTTTCCGGCGTGTAGGGGGAGGGCACGCCGATGGCGATATCGACGGGCAAGACGACGGGATATTCCGAAGTCACCGCCATGCCTTCGATATAGCTACCGAAGGTGCGCGCAAGCAGGATAGCGGTCTCGAGTGCGGGCTCGACGACGCCGTGGTCCTCGACGGGGATGAGTATATTCTTCATCTCTCTAATCTTGTCCGTTCCGCGGCGTCCGGCAAGACCGATCTCGTCTGCGAGCTCACGATTCTTTTGGAGGGGCCCAGATGAATTCGTCTTCCTGCGCGATCGCATTCCCGACCCATTTTGTAGCAATGTAACGAGATCGAGGCTGCCGTCAGGAAATCTTGATCTCGCTCTTCTTCCAGGTGACCTCGGGATACGAGGGGTTCATCTCTTCCAGTGTCGTCTTGACAATGGAGGCGACGATCGCATCGCGAACCCATTTCTTATCGGCCGGAATGACGTGCCAAGGAGCCCACGGGGTCGAGCAGCGGTGCAGCATGGTTTCATACGCATCCTGAAACTCATCCCAATGCTCACGATCCTTGAGGTCGCCGGGATTGAATTTCCACCTCTTGGCCGGATCGTCGACACGCTCCTGCAATCGCACTTTCTGCTCATCTTTGGAAACGTGCAGCATGAATTTCAGAATGACGGTGCCGTTTTCCGTCAGCATTTTCTCGAAGGCGTTGATCTGGTCGTAGCGCTGCTCGATCACGTCCTTCGGCGCGAGGCGGTGTACTTTCGCGACGAGCACATCCTCGTATTGCGAACGGTTGAAGATGCCGACCATTCCGCGGCGGGGGGCCACCATATGCACGCGCCAGAGAAAATCGTGCGAGAGTTCCTCTTCGCTCGGCTGCCTGAACGCGGTGACGGCGACGCCAAGTGGACTCGTCTCGCTGAACACGGAGGTGATGGTGCCGTCCTTGCCCGCCGTATCGGTCCCCTGAAGGACGACCAGCAAGGCCCGTTTATTCTCGGCGTAGAGACGGTCCTGAAGCTTGTTGATGTCCTTCGCGAAGACTTCCGTTGCAGCCTTCGCGACATCCTTGTCGGGATAGATCGATTCTTCCCTGGCGTCCTGATCGCGCAGCTTCACGCGATCACCGGGTTTGACCCGAAATTTCTTGATGAGAGCCTGCATGTCGGACATAGCGGTCGTTCCTCAAAAATTCCCCTCGAACAATAGGGCCGTGCTGCATCACGGCCAACCCGCCACTTTCGGAGAAACCTGCTTTACGGCGGGACAGACTCGACATACCACCATGAAAACACCGAATGCCGAGGGAAACGATGCTTGCGCTCTACTACTATCCTGGGAATGCTAATCTGCTGCCGCACATGATTCTGCGGGAAGCAGGTGCTTCCTTTGAATTGCGTTTCGTAGATCAGCCCAACCGGGCGCAGAAGAGCCCCGAATACCTGAAGCTCAACCCGAATGGGCGCATTCCCGTGCTCGTCGATGGGGATCTCGTTCTTTTCGAGACGGCGGCAATCGCTCTTCATCTTTGCGACAAGTTTCCAGAAGCGGGACTTGCTCCCACCCTCGGAACTCCGGAGCGTGCAGCGTTCTACAAGTGGATGATGCATCTGACCAACACGCCGCAGGCCGAGTATCGCGCGTGGTTCTATCCTCATGAACATACGGTCGATGAGGGCGCGGTCGAAGGCGTTAAGCAGAAAGCCGGTGAGCGCCTCAATGCCATGTTCGATGTGATTTCCGCGCAACTCGGCGACAAGACATGGTTGCTCGGGGACAACTTCTCCGCAGCCGATCTGTTTCTCTTGATGCTCATCCGGTGGGGCCGCGCGATGCCCCGTCCACCTCGGACGATTCCCAACCTTCAAGGTCTCGCGGAGCGTGTTCTGGCGCGTCCGGCCGTGCAGAAGACATTCGAGATCGAAGGGCTCAAAGCGCCGTTCATTTAGAGCGCTTCGGCCCCTTCGTTGAGATGTTGAGATCAGGCAAGGTCTGCGCGACCTTGCCGATTTCCATCCAGGGGTCTTCCCGACGTAAAGATTTCAGACGTCTGGGCAGCGTCTGGATGGTGAAGGCGTCGGGCTTCATGCGCGGCGTCAATTCGCTCCAGGCGATCGGCGTGGCGACAGGCGCTCCTGGCCTTGCGCGGGGCGAGTAGGGCACAATCGCGGTCGCGCTGCGATTGTTGCGCAGGTAGTCGATGAAGATCCTGCCGCCTCGTTCTTTCTTGGCCAATACGGCGGTGTAGCGCTCCGGCTCGTCCTCCGCCATGGTTCGCGCCATGGCACGGGCGAAGGCCGATGTTTCCTCCCAACCTGCCTTGGGCGTCAGCGGCACGACCACGTGAAGTCCCTTGCCGCCGGTGAGTTTCAGAAAACTCTCGAGACCGAGGAGGCGCAGGCGTTCGCGTAAGGTGCGCACGGCATCGATCATGCGCTTCCATTCGACGCCATCGCCGGGATCGAAATCGAAGGTCAGGCGGTCGGGGCGTTCGATGTCGGTGATCGTCGCGCCCCAGGTGTGGAGTTCCAGTGCGCTCGCTTGCACAAGAGCGATCACGCCGCGAATGTCCTTGACGAACACCACTTCCTCTTCGCCATCCTTGTCCGGCACGGTGGTGCGATGAACCGCGTCATCGATGCCGTCCCAGGCATGGCGCTGCACGAAACATTTCTCTCCCGTACCGGAGGGACAACGCACCAATGTCAGCGGCCGGCCGACGATGTGGGGGAGGATCCAATCCGCGATGCCGAGATAGTATTCGGCGAGTTCTTGCTTGGTGAGGCCCTGATCCTCCCAGAGGATGCGGTCCGGGTGAGTGAGTGAAACTCCGGCGATCTTGGTCGGGGCGTTCTTCATTTTCCTGTCTGAAGCCTTTGTTTCGATGCTCGACAGCTTGCTCGGTTTGTCCCGCACGACGTCTTGCGGCTTCTTGTCTTCGCGCAAGCCCTTGAAGGCGGCGTGCCGGACATGCCCGTCCGCCGTCCATCCGTGAAATGCGATCTGGCAGACGAGCTTGGGTTTGACCCAGACGACGCCGCGACGTTGCAAGGTCGTGAGTTCCTTGACGAACGGCAGTGTCTTGACAGCGAGCGGCTTCACGCGCGTGAAGAGATCGCGGGCGATGTCTGCGGTATACCCGGTGCCTGAGCGTCCGGCGTAAGTCAGCTTGCCCTTGTCGTAATAGCCGAGCACGAGAGAGCCGATGGCATTTCTTGTCGCATTGGAAGGCACGTAACCGACGACGACGAATTCCGCGTCCTTGGTGCATTTGATCTTGACCCAATCCGCATTGCGGCCCGAGCGATAGGGGAGATTGGTGCGTTTCGAGACAATGCCCTCCAACCCTTGAGCGCAAATATTGTCCTTCACGCGTCCGCCATTCCCGATGATGTGATCGCTATAACGCAGCGTGGATGGGTTCTTCTGACGTGATAGAAATTGCGCGAGTGCTTTCTTTCTCTCGATGAGCGGGAGCGGCCTCAGATCGCGACCATCGAGATAGAGCAGATCGAAGACTTGAAAGATTGCCGTATCCGCAGCGCCTTTGTTGGTGCGTGAAAGTGCTTGTTGCAGTGCCGAGAAGTCGGAGTGGCCCTGTTCGTTTTCGACGATGGCCTCACCATCGAGGATCGCGGTCTCGACGGGTATGTCTGCGATGGCTTTCGCAATTCCCGGGAAGCGTTTCGTCCAATCGAGCCCGTTTCGTGTGAGAAGCTTCACTTCGCCATCTGAAAGAAAGGCGATGAGGCGATAACCATCCCATTTGATTTCGTGGAGCCAGCTCGCGCCGTTGGGAGCGCGTGTCACGAGGGTTGCAAGACAGGGCTCGATAGAATCCGGCATCGGGTCCACGATACCCCTTCGCGCTTGCTTTGCTCCGCGGAGAGGCCGGTCTCGTGACGCTTTCGCCTTTTGAGGGGCACGCTTGCGGGGTTTCGCTTTCCCTCCCTTCGCGATCTCGTCGAGGGAGCGGCCCGTCAAGACGGATAGCGGTTCTTCGTCCAGAAGATCGGGCTTGTTGCCCGGACGGGCGTAGTCGTCGTCGCCCTTGATGAGAAGCCATGGAATCTGGCGCTCGCGGGGCTTGGCGTGCATGCGCACGAGGTGCCAATGCCCTTTGAGCTTCTCGCCATCGAGCATGAAGCTCAGATGCCCCTTGGCGAGGCCTTTGTGCGGATCATGATCAGGCTGCCAAGTGCCCCGATCCCACAGCATGACGGTACCGGCACCATACTGGCCTTCCGGGATCGTCCCTTCAAAGCCGCCGTAATCGAGCGGGTGATCTTCGACTTCGATGGCGAGGCGCTTGTCCTCGGGATCGAGAGACGGGCCTCTCGTGACGGCCCAGCTTTTCAGAACGCCGTCGAGTTCGAGCCGAAAATCGTAGTGCAGACGCGTTGCGTCGTGCTCCTGCACGACAAAGGACGCGCCTTGCAGCGTCGAGGCCTTGCCTGAAGGCTCGGAGGTTTGGGTGAAGTCGCGTTTGGCGCGATAGGCTGCGAGCTTTGCCATGGCGCAGAGTCAATCCGCGCCATGGTCAGGAGTTCCAAGCTCAGGAGGCGAGGGAGGCAGGAGCGGCGTCAGCCTCTTGCTGGCTCAGGAAGGCCGCCGCGATGAGATCGCGGGTATAGTCCTCCTTCGGCCGGTCGAAAATCTCCTGCGCCGTGCCGCGCTCCACGACCTTGCCGCTCTTCATCACCATGATCTCATCGGAGAGTGCGCGCACCACCGCGAGGTCGTGGCTGATGAAGACATAGGCGAGGCCGTGGGCTTTCTGCAGGTCGCGCAACAGATCGACGATTTCCTTCTGTACCGAGCGGTCGAGCGCCGAAGTCGGCTCGTCGAGCACGACGAGCTTCGGGTGCAGGATCATGGCGCGTGCAATCGCGATGCGCTGGCGCTGGCCGCCCGAAAACTCGTGCGGGAAGCGATTGCGCCATGCCGGCTCGAGACGCACTTCCTCGAAGGCCTGAGCCGCGCGGCGATCGCGATCTTTACGCGAGATGTGCGGTTCGTGCACGAGAAGGCCCTCGGTCACGATCTCGCCCGCCGTCATGCGCGGCGACAGCGAGCCGAAGGGGTCCTGAAACACGAGTTGCAGTTGACGCCGCAAGGGGCGCATGCCCGCGCGGTCGAGGGGCATCAGGTTGCGATCCTCGAACCGAACCATGCCGCTTGCGGGCAGAAGTCGAAGGATCGCACGGCCGAGGGTCGATTTGCCCGAGCCGGATTCCCCGACGACGCCGACGGTTTCACCCGCCCGCACCGAAAGACTCACGTTGTCGACGGCACGAAGGATATGGCTCGTGCGTCCGAAGAAGCCGCCCTTTGTCGCGAAGTTCACCTCAATGTTCTTGGCATCGAGAATCATGGGCGCGTCGGCAGGCGCAGGCTCCTTGCGTCCACGCGGCTCGGCATCGATCAGCATCTTCGTGTAGGGATGCTTGGGCGACGCGAAGAGGGCGGAGGTCTCGCCGCTTTCCACCACCTGCCCGCTCTTCATGACGTAGGTGCGGGTCGCAAAGCGACGCACCACGCCGAGATCGTGGGTGATGAAGACGATGGACATGCCGAGGCGCTTCTGAAGATCGGCCAGAAGCTCGAGGATGCGCGCCTGCACCGTCACGTCGAGAGCTGTCGTCGGCTCGTCGGCGATCAGAACGTCGGGGTTGTTGGCAAGCGCCATGGCGATCATGACGCGCTGACGTTGGCCGCCCGACATTTCGTGCGGGTAGGAATCGATGCGCCGTTGCGGATCGGGAATGCGCACGAGTTCCAGAAGTTCGATGGCGCGCTTGCGCGCCTCTGCCTTGCTCAAGCCGCCATGAGTGGTGAGCGGGAGAGCCAGCTGATCGCCGATCCGGTAGAGCGGATCGAGCGAGGTCATCGGCTCCTGGAAGATCATGGTGAGCTTCGAGCCGCGATAGCGGTTGAGCTTGTCCGGGGACAGCCCGACCAGTTCGTCGCCCCGGTATTTCACCGAGCCCTCGGCCCAGCCGTTCGAGGCGAGAAGCCCCATGACGGACATCATGGTCTGGCTTTTGCCGGAACCGGATTCACCAACGATGGCGACGGTCTCGCCGGCATTGATGTCGATATCGACGCCTTTGACGGCCTGCAGAATGCCGTCGCCGGTGCGGAAGCGGACTTGAAGGCCGCGGATGGCAAGAACGGGTTCCGTCATCTCAGCGGTCCTTCGGATCGAGAGCGTCGCGCAGGCCGTCGCCGATGAAGTTCAGGCAGAACAGGATCGCGACCAGCGTGATGGAGGGATAGAGAAGCATCCAGGTGGCGCCCTGAATGTTCTTGGCGCCCTCGGAGATCAGCACGCCGAGAGAAGTGTTGGGCTCCTGAACACCAAGACCGAGGAACGAGAGGAAGCTTTCGAGCAGGATCACCTTCGGCACGAGCAGCGTCATGTAAACGACGACCGGTCCGAGGGTGTTCGGGATGACGTGACGACGGATGATGCCCCTCGTCTCGACGCCCAGGGCCTCGGCGGCCTGCACGTATTCCTGCCGCTTGATCGACAAAGTCTGGCCGCGCACGATGCGGGCCATGTCGAGCCACTCGACGGCGCCGACCGCGATGAACATCAGCACGAAGTTCCGGCCGAAAAACACCACCAGCATGATCACGAAGAAGATGAACGGCAGCGAATAGAGCACATCCACCGCGCGCATCATCACGAGGTCCGTGCGGCCTCCGAGATAGCCTGATGTCGCGCCGTAGATGACCCCCATGACGATGGCAACGAAAGTCGCCAGCAGCCCAATGGCCAGCGAGATCTGCCCGGCTTTCATGGTGCGGGTCAGAAGATCGCGTCCGTTGGTGTCGGTTCCGAAGAAGAAGTAGTTGCGTTTGATCGGGACATCCACCACGAGGTGTTTGCCTTCATCGCTCTTCTCGGAAACCTTCGCAGCTCCGAAAAGATCCGAGCGCTCGAAATAGGCGAGAAGCCGCTCGTCGATGGGGCGTGGACTGACAAGGGTTACGCTGATCTTGTCGCCTTCGACCACGACGTTCTCGGCCTTGGCGCGGACACGCGCGGCAACGCGTTCCACGTTCGGCTCGATCATGTCGGGAGTAGGATAGGCCGTCGCACTCGCGGCAACCTTCACATAGTCCGGATAGACCTTGTCGAAGGGGTGCCCCGTGAAAAATGGCCCGAAAATGCAGGCGAGCGCGATGAAAGCCAGCACGAAGACACTGGTGAGCGCGGCCTTGTTGCGTACGAGACGTCCGCGCGCCTCCGCCCAGAGAGAGCGGCCGACGACGGGGTCTTTCAGGACTTCGGCGGGAAGAACGGCGCCTTCAGCCATGGCGGGCCTCAATCGTAACGGATGCGCGGATCGATAATCGCGTAGAGGATATCGACCACGAGGTTGAACAGGAGCACGAAGACTGCGACCACGACGACCGTGCCCATGACGAGCGTATAGTCACGGTTCAACGCGCCTTCGACGAAGTAACGGCCGATCCCGGGAAGACCGAAGATGGTCTCGACGACCACGGAACCCGTCAGGAGAGCGGCCGCTGCCGGACCAAGATAGGAGATGACGGGCAAAGCCGCCCCGCGTAAAGCATGCTTGACGACGGTCATTGATGGCAAGCCGAGGGAGCGCAGGGTCCGGATATGGTTCGAGCGCAGGTTTTCGATCATCGCCGCGCGGGTCATGCGCGCCACCACCGCGATCTGCGGCAGGGCCAGCACGATCACGGGCATGACGAGGTTGAGCGGTGCGCCATTGTTCCAGCCGGCGATGGGTAGCCAGACGAGTATGAGGCCGAAGACGATCTGGAAGACCGGGGCGACCACGAAATTCGGGATCGTCAGGCCCAACGCGCCCATGCCGGTGACGACATAGTCGATGGCGCTGTTCTGGCGAAGTGCCGCGATAGCGCCGAACGTTCCACCGACGAAAATGGCGAGCAGCAAAGCGAGACCGCCCAGCGTCATCGACACCGGCAATCCTTGCGCGAACAGTTCTCTCACGGTGAAGTCGCGCAGAATGAACGAAGGGCCGAAGTCGCCGCGCGCGACGGCGCTCAGATACAGCCAGTATTGTTGGATCAGCGGCTTATCGAGCTGATAGATCTTGTTGAGGTTTTCCATCACCTTGGCCTCGAGGGGGCGTTCGAGATCGAACGGGCCGCCGGGCGCGAGGCGAATGAGGAAGAACGCGATTGTGACGATCACCAATAGCGTCGGGATTGCCGACAAAAGTCGACGCAGAATGTACGAGAGCACGCGAATGCCTCCATGCTCAGGACAGCAAAAAACAAAAAGGGGTGGCCCGCCAGAGACGAGCCACCCCGTTGCTTAAAGCTTATTGGTCCTTCGACAGGAAGCGCGACGGATAGACGCCGCGAGTGTTGTGGATGTAGCCATGGATCTTCGGCGAGATCAAATTGCTCTTGCCGTAGTACATGACCGGGATCCAGGGCATGTCCTTCATGGTGATGGCCTCGGCCTTCTTCATGAGGTCGGCGCGCTTCTTCAGATCAAGCTCGGTCGCGGCCTGCTTCAGAAGGGCGTCGTACTCCGGGTTGTTGTACTTGCCGTAGTTGAAGCCCTTGTTGTCGCTCAGGAGCAGGAACAGGAAGACGTTCGGATCCGAGTAGTCGGCAATCCAGCCGTAGCGGGCCACGTCGAAGTCGCCGCCGTCGCGCAGGTGTGCGAAGTGGGTCTTGCCATCGGTGTTGATGAACGAGGTCTCGACGCCGATCTGCTTCCACTGCTCGGCCACGGCAACGACCGTGTTGCGGTTGTTGTCGCTGGTGTTGTAGCGGATCTCGACCTTCAGCGGCTTGCCGGGGCCGAAACCGGCTTCCTTGAGAAGGGCCTTAGCCTTTTCTTCGCGATCGATCGGCGAGGCGTCCTTGAAGTCTGCGTAGGCAGGCTCGCCGTAATTGCCCAGTCCTGGGGGCATGAACGAGTAGCCGGGCTGCATGGTCTGGCCCCAGATCTGCTCGGAGATGAACTCGCGGTCCACGCCCATCGAGAGCGCCTGGCGGACGCGCACGTCATTGAAGGGCGCCTTGGACGAGTTGATCACCAGATACCAGGTACCGAGATACGGACCGAGCTTGACCTGATCCTTGAATTTTTCCTTCAGGGCCTTGGTCTGATCCGCCGGGATATCGTCGGTCGTGTCGAGCTGACCGGCTTCGTAGCGACGCACCATCGCCGCGAAGTCGGACGTGGGGTAGTACATGACGGTGTCGAGCTTGACGTCCTTCGCACCATAATAGTTCTCGTTCTTCACGAGCTTGATGTGCGAGTTGGGCACAGACTCGGCGAGCTTGAAAGCGCCGTTCGAGACGAGGTTGCCCGGCTTCACGAAGTCCTTGCCGAACTTCTCGACCGAACCCGGATGAACCGGAAGACTGGTTTGGTGCGTCAGCAACTCGATGAAATACGGGGTCGCCGCCTCGAGCTTGATTTCGAGCGTCTTGTCGTCGATCGCCTTGACGCCGAGTTCCTCAACTTTCGCCTGACCCTTGTTGATCTTCTCGGCGTTCAGGATCGGGTAGAGGATGTTCGCATACTTGGCGCCCGTTTCCGGGTTCATGATGCGGCGGTAGGAGAACACGAAGTCCGACGCCTTCACCGGGTCGCCGTTCGACCACTTGATGCCGTCACGGAGCTTGAAAGTGTAGGTCTTGCCGTCGGCGCTGATGTCCCACTTCTCGGCCTGGCCGGGAATGGCTTCGCCCTTGGCGTTGTAGGTCACGAGGCCTTCGAGCATGTCGCGCAGGATGTGCGCTTCCTGAACGGTCGAGGTCTTGTGCGTGTCGAGCGTTTCCGGCTCGCCGGAATTAGCACGGTTGTAAATGACTTCCGCCGACGCGGCACCCATGAGGGCCACGGTCGCAACGGATGCGAGTGCGATGCGTTTCAACCAGGATGACATTTTACTCGTCCCCTTTCTGATTTTGGAAGGTTTGTCAGGCTATTTCAGGAACAGCTTTTGCCAAGCGTGACCTGATATCATTAGTTGTCCACTGACAGCCTCCTGTCCAGAGGTGCCCGTGAATTAGGCATTGATGAACGCGAAATTTTATTTCGCGTCAAGCCCCGGCATCGAAGACGAGACCAACTGCCCCGATCCCCGCTACCGCCGCCTTCTCGTCGTTGTCCGACGTATCTCCGGAAATGCCGACTGCGCCGAGGATTGCGCCCGACGCGTCCTTGATTAGAACGCCACCTGGAACGGGGACCAACTGGCCTCCGACCACGTGGGAAGCGGCTGCGACAAAATAGGGGCGGTCCACAGCCATCTGGTGGAGCGCCCGCGATCCGACGCCGAGCGCCAGAGCACCATAGGCCTTGCCCATCGCGATTTCCGCGCGCTTCAGACTCGTTCCGTCCTCGGAGGCGAGCGCTTTGATAGCCCCACGCGCATCGTAGACGACAACGGACAGGGGCTTGAACGACATTTCCCGGGCCGTTTTGATGGCCATCTCGACGATGGATTGAGCCGTCTTGAGATCGAGAACGGACATTGAAAACTCCTGAAGCTGATTTTGATTAAAGACTATTGTTCCGCGATATGACCCATTCGAAAGCCTAGATTCGGTTTCGTGGGCGCGGATTTTCCGTGCCGGACTTCGATCTACCGCGTGACGGTATCGCGCTGGGCCAACCAGGTCGCCACCGCCTTGCGCTCATCGAGCGTCATCTCGGTGATGTTGTTCGGCGGCATGGCGTGGGTCAGCACGCTTTGAATGCGGATGGCGCTCGCGTGCTGCGCGATGGCCTCCGGCGTGTCGAGGTGCACGCCCTTCGGAGCTACGGGAATGCCCTCCCAGACCGGCTCGGCCGCATGGCACATGGAGCAGCGCGATTGAATGGCGAGGACGGCCTCGTCGAAGGCGGCGGCCATGGTGGCGGGCGTGGCGTCTTTCGGCGCCTCCGCCATATTGGCAATACCGGGCTTACCGATGATCGAGAGCCAGATCGCAATCGCCACGCAAGCTGCGGCGACGCCCCATGTCCACCAGGGAGAGCCCTTGCCGGCATGCTGTGAGTTGAAGAAGTGGCGCACGACCGCGCCCGCGATCACGATGAGCCCGATGATCCCGACCGCATATTTCGACGACCACGCCAGCGGATAGTGGTTCGACAGCATGAGGAAGAGGACAGGTAGCGTCAGGTAGTTGTTGTGGGTCGAGCGCTGCTTCGCCTGCTTGCCTAAAGCCGGGTTCGGCGCTTCTCCGGCCAGAAGGGAGGCGACAACTTTCTTCTGGTTCGGAATGATCACGAGAAAGACGCTCGCCGACATCCAGGTCGCGATCATCGCGCCTGTATGCAGAAAGGCGGCGCGCCCGTTGAAGACATGCGTGAAGCCGTAGGCCGCGAGCAGAATGTAAGCGAATAACATGACGCCGAGAGCGACATCGTTCTTGCCGAGCGGGGAACGGCAGAGCCCGTCATAGACGAGCCAGCTCACGGCAAGCGCACCGATGCTTATGGCGGAAGCCTGCCACGGCGCCATCGGCAGGATCTCGGGATTGATCGTGTAGAGGTCTGCTTGCAGGTAGTAGACCCAGACCAGCAGAAAGAAGCCGGAAATCCAGGTGGCGTAGCTTTCCCACTTGAACCAGGTGAGTTCCTTGGGCAATTCCGGCGGCGCAACAAGATACTTGCGCATGTTGTAGAAGCCGCCGCCGTGAACTTGCCAGGCCTCGCCGCCGACACCCTCCGGCAACCCTTCGCGCTTCTTCAGGCTCAGATCGAGATGAATGAAGTAAAAGGATGAGCCAATCCAGGCAATCGCTGTGATGACGTGGATCCAGCGGGCGATCTGGCTGATCCATTCGGAGATTTGCGGGTCGATCATGAACTCTTCAATGGCAGATTAAACATCCAGCCTAGGATGGCCCGAAGCGTTCCGAAAGAGCCCCCGTGCGGCTTTTTCAACAGGGAGATTGAGAAGGCCATTCTAACCGGCCGTTTTGAAATGATCCTCCGTCATTCCGGGACCGCGTCAGCGGGGCCCGGAACCCATAACCACAACCGTTTCAGAACGGAAAGCACCGGGCTGGGTTGTGTCTCATCCTGAGTTGCCGGCGGCTCTGGGTTCCGGGCTCGCCTGCGGCGCCCCGGAATGACGGTGCTGAAAAACAGTTCTAAAGCCTGCTGTTACGACAGCCTTGACGTGCAGAGGTCGCAAGAAGAGATTCCCTCTATTCACTCCAAGGAAACTTCGCCAAGGAAATCTCATGGGACGGTTGTCCACCCACATTCTCGACACGAGCAACGGCAGACCGGCGAAGAGCGTGCGGATCGAGCTTTTTGCGCTTGATGGCGACAAAAGGCACGCGGTCGCGACCGAAATGACGAATGCCGACGGGCGGACGGATGCTCCGCTCATGACCGGCGCGACGTTTCGGACCGGTACGTTCGAGCTTCTATTTCATGTCGGCGCGTATTTCCGCTCCCTGGGGACGCCGCTTTCCGATCCGCCGTTTCTCGATGTGGTCCCGATCCGCTTCTCTATTGCGGAGGCGGATGGGCATTATCACGTCCCGCTTCTCGTCTCCCCCTGGAGCTATTCCACCTACCGTGGCAGTTGAGTATGGCCGATAAGTCCTACCCTCGCGATCTCATCGGCTACGGCCGCAATCCGCCGCATCCGCACTGGCCGAACAAGGCCCGGATCTGCGTGCAGTTCGTCGTCAATTACGAGGAGGGTGGCGAGAACAACATCCTGCACGGTGACAGGGCCTCCGAGGCCTTCCTGTCCGAAATGGTGGGAGCCGCACCTTGGCTCGGGCAGCGGCACATGAGCATGGAGTCGATCTACGAATACGGCTCCCGCGTCGGCTTCTGGCGGCTGTGGCGCATGTTCACCGAGCGCTCCATGCCGGTGACGGTGTATGGCGTTGCGACCGCCTTGGCGCGCAATCCCGAGGCCGTCGCCGCCATGAAGGAGGCGGATTGGGAGATCGCGAGCCATGGGCTCAAATGGATCGACTACAAGGACTTCTCGGCGGAAGAGGAGCGGGCGCATCTGAAGGAGGCGATCCGCATTCACACCGAGGTGACGGGCGAGCGGCCTTCAGGGTGGTATACGGGACGGACCTCCGAGAACACGATCCGGCTTGTGGCGGAGGAGGGTGGCTTTCTCTATTGCGCCGATTCCTACGCCGACGAGTTGCCCTACTGGATCGAAGGGGCCAAGGGCCCGCAACTGATCGTGCCCTATACGCTCGACGCCAACGACATGCGCTTCGGCACGCCGCAGGGCTTCAATTCGGGCGATCAGTTCTATGCCTATCTGAAGGACAGCTTCGACACCCTCTACGTGGAAGGCGCGACTGCTCCGAAGATGCTGTCGGTGGGCCTGCATTGCCGTCTTGTCGGTCGCCCGGGCAGAGCTGCGGCTTTGGCACGTTTCCTCGACTACGTCGCTTCCCATGACGATGTATGGGTCGCCAAACGCATCGATATCGCCCGGCACTGGATCAGGAACCACAAGCCCGCCGATCTTAAGCCCAGCACGATGACCAAGGCCCTTTTCGTCGAAGCGTTCGGCGACATCTTCGAGCATTCGGCCTGGATTGCGGAGCGCGTCTATGATGCCGGATTGACGACGGGGCAGGATACCGCCGAGGGGCTTCACGCCGCGATGGTCCACGTGCTGTCGGAGGCGACGAAAAGCCAGAAGCTGGCGCTGATCCGCGCTCACCCTGATCTTGCGGGGCGATTGAAGCTCGCCGAGCTCACAGACGATTCCCAACGCGAGCAGGCATCGGCGGGGCTCGATAGCCTGTCTGCGGAAGAGCGGGATCGTTTTCTCGCTTTGAACGACGCCTACAAGCAGAAATTCGGTTTTCCCTTCATCATGGCTGTGAAGGGGCGCTCGAAGGGCGAGATCCTCTCCGCCTTTGAAGAGCGGGTGAAACACGACGAGGAGTACGAATTCGAGACCGCGATCGTCCAGATCGAACTGATCGCGCTTCTGCGCCTGAAGGATCGCCTGCCGTCGCTGGCCGATATCTTCTCGTCTATTGGATAGAGGCTGATCAGAACTAGTGGTTTCTTTCGTCATTCCGGGGCCGCGTCAGCGGAGCCCGGAACCCATAACCGCAAGCGTTTCAGAATAGGAAGAAACGGATGAATTGCATTTCATCCGGAGCCGCTGACGGTTCTGGGTTCCGGGTTCGCCTGCGGCGCCGCGGAATGACGGTGAAAAAGCGCTAAGCGATTTCCACACGACCTTTAGGCTCTAGGAACGGGAACCTGACACCTCTCTCCGGCGTCTTCCCCAAGCTTTACCGCTCTGCCGGTTAAGCCTGAAACGAGGAGAGGCAATCATGGGTCTGTTCAAGTTCATCAAGGATGCCGGCGCGAAACTGTTTGGTGGCAGCGCCGAGGCGGCCACAGCCGATCACCTCCAGAAAGAGGTTGAAAAGAACGGCTTCGATGCGACGAAGCTCAATATTCAGGTCGATGGCGACAAGGTGAAACTTTCCGGCCAGGCCCTGACCCAGGAGGAAGCCGAGAAAATCATCCTGTCCCTCGGCAACACCTATGGCGTGGCCGAGGTCGATACAGCGGGTCTTCAGGTTCAAAAACCGGCCGCCGAGGCTGTCATGTACACGGTCGTCAAAGGCGATACGCTTTGGGCGATTGCCGAGAAGCATTACGGCAAAGGGCAGGGGACCAAGTATACGGAGATCGTGAAGGCCAATTCGCCGCCGGTGAAAAACCCTGACATGATTCAGCCCGGCTGGGTTCTGCGCATTCCCGCCCTGGTTTGACGGGTTGCCGCTTCCCCGCCGGCGCCGGTATGGTCCCTCGCCATTCGGGAGAAGTGTCATGAGTGAAATTCGCGCCGTCGTCGATCTCGACCGCGAAGCCGTCAAGCAAGGTCTGCATGACGGCTCAATTCTCGTTGTCGATGTCCGCGAGCCGGACGAATACGCGGCCGGGCATATCCCCGGCGCGATTTCGAATCCGCTCTCGGCCTTCGATCCGTCGCTCCTGCCGAAAGACCAGCGGATCGTGTTTTCCTGCGCGGCCGGCGTCCGCTCTCTCCGCGCGCTCGCCTTTGCGCAGGCGTTCGGGCTGGATGTCCGTGAGCACTATAAGGGCGGTTTCAAGGACTGGATCATGTCGGGCGAACCCGTGGAACGGTAAGGGGTCGCTTCAATCACATAGATTTGTTCTAAGGTGGGCTGTCAGGGCCGGTGAGGTGTGTAAGATACGGCCTAGGTCCATGGCGGTGTAAAATCCGCGATCCCTGTCCAGAGGAAGAAAATAGATGAAGCGCAGTTTCCTTGTCGCCGGCCTCGTCACGCTTGGTATTTCCGCAGCGATTGCGCAAAGCAATCCGATCGAGCAACGCCAGGGCCTCATGAAGCAATTCGGCTCTCATGTTAAAACCACGTCGGCCATGCTGAAGGGGCAGGCACCTTTCGATTTGGCACAGGTTCAGGCCGCTCTCGAGACGTTCTCCAAGAGTGCGAAGCAGGCCCCCGCCTTGTTCCCCGATTCGTCGAAAACCGGCGAAAAGACCGAGGCTCTCCCGGTCATCTGGGAAAACAAGTCTGCCTTCGAATCGAATTTTTCGCAGTTCGATAAGGATGCCCAGACCGCTCTCGCGTCCATCAAGGATGAAACGAGCTTCAAGGCTGAGTTTCCGAAGGTCCTGCAGAATTGCGGGACCTGCCACAAGACGTTCCGCAAAAGCTGAGCGTAAGGTTCTTCGGGCGGCGCGAGCCGCCCGATTCATCTTTTGAGAGTGCGAGTATGAGAAAAGCGCTGGCAGCGTTGCTGGTCCTGGCGGTGCTTGGTGTCGTGGGATTTTTCCTGCTGACGGCCCCGGCGGCTTGGGCATTCCTGCGCGGTGACAGTGGGATGTCGGAGATCGTTCCCGCCGCAGGCCATGCGATCAACCTCGAGAATGGTCGAACACTCTTCTATGCTGGCGGCTGCTCATCCTGCCATGCCGTTCCCGATCAGGACGACAAGACGCGACTCGGCGGGGGGCTCGCCCTCAAGTCGCCGTTCGGGACGTTCCACGTTCCGAACATTTCCCCAGACAGGAACGACGGCATCGGCTCCTGGAGCACGGCTGATTTCATCCGCGCCATGCGGGAGGGTGTGTCTCCGGACGGGCGACATTACTATCCTGCCTTCCCCTACGCCTCTTATCAGCGGATGAGCGTCGGCGATCTGGCCGATCTTTTCGGGTTCCTCCAGACATTACCGGCCGTCCAAGGGCGCGCACCCGATCACGAGCTGCCGTTCCCGTTCAACATCCGCCGGGGCCTCGGGCTTTGGAAGCTGGCGTTCCTCGATGGACGTCCCTTCATGCCGGATGCCGCAAAATCGCCGGCCTGGAATCGCGGGGCCTATCTGATCAATGGCCCCGGCCATTGCGCGGAGTGTCACAGTGAGCGCAACTTCGTCGGCGCGATCGTCGAAGACCGGCGGTTCGCGGGCGGTCCCGATCCGGAGGGCGGTCGAGGCACCGTTCCGAACATCACGCCCGATCCCAAGGGAATCGGTGGCTGGACGAAGGACGAACTGACGACTCTGTTCAAGACAGGCGAGACTCCGAGCTTCGATACGGTTGGAGGAGCGATGGCGCCCGTCGTTCGCAATACCGCGCACCTGTCCGATGCGGACCGCGAGGCCATGGCGGAATATCTCCTGACGCTCGTACCGCGCGCGAGTGTGAAGCGGCCCTAATCTTTCCTGCCGCTAGCTGTTTGATCTCAAGTTTTGATGGTGCGATCTTTTCAGTAGCATGGAAGGAGGCACTATGGGCTAGGTTTGCACATCTGCACGAAAGGTGTTTTCAAAACCACAGGCTGTGAAGCTTTTGCCCTGTCGATCATAACCATGAGATCATGTTGATCATCCCGGAACTAGGATGCAACAATGTGGCTCCTTGCATGATCGCGATGGTAAAATGCGCTTACGCAAGATAATACACGTTTTAGTTGATATGGACCCCCTGCAACCTAAAGTATTGGTTGAGTGCGAGTCAGTTTTCGCGGCCGCTTCGCGGGATAGTTAACGGGACAGTCTCACATTTCTTTAGAAAGAGACCCCGATAGCGCCGGAATGCCCCTGCGCATGCTTAAATTCCTTAGGGGAATAACAAGGTCTCGCTGTAGAACCACGCTGGCCTTTAGCTTCAGAAAATAATCCCGAACGCGATATTCCCCAGCATCACCTCCCTGAATGGAGAGCTGTCAGCTGAGCCGGTTTGTCCTTAATGTCATTATACAGCGTAACATTCGCCTGAGTTCCCTAGGGCCAGGCGTCTGACAAGCGGATACCAAAGGGGACTTCACCATGAATAAGCCCGTTTTCGACAAGGTTACCGGCGAGGCCATCAATGTCGGCGATATGATCGTCGAGACGCTTCCGGGCGATTCGAAGCGGGCAGAGACGGCGAAGTCGGTCCTCGACATGATCGACGAGACGCTTCCGGGCGATACGGAGCGGGCTGAGGCGGCGAAGTCGGCCCTCGACTTTCTGGCGGACGAGCTAGATGGGCGACGGTCCATCATCGCGACAGATGCTGCGTCGACATCCTCCGAATACGCCCCTGTTTCCGATGTGAAGAACGAGTTGGACGGACGGCGCTCGGTCGTGGTCGATGCAGCCGCGGCATCTTCCGATCAAGTCCCGGCTTCCGATGTACCGGCGAGCAAGTTGTCTCCATCCGCGGTCGAAGAGGTCTCCAAGACGGTCGTGGCGGATGCTTCTCCTTCCATGGTTTCCGGGGCTGGTTCCTCAGTATCTGATTCTTCTAAGCAGTCATTTGCGCCATCCTCATTCGGTGCCGATACCAGCACGATGGGGACTGAGACGGCCGTTACAGGCTCGATGATCACTCCCCTTGCCACTTTCCCGGTAAGTGTAGTCCCCGGTTCCGATTCCGATACGGTGGGCGACTTCTTCGATATGCGTGAGCTCACGGAGTATCGCTTCAGGTTCACGCTTTTAGGCGGAAACGATACGGCTTATGGAAGTAGAAACGACGATACCTTTGAGGGCGGTGAGGGACATGATTACTTCGCGGGCTTCAACGGTGACGACTGGTTCTATGGAGGCAATGGTTTCGATACCGTCGATTATTCGGTAGAGGAGGGTCGTGTTGGGACTTTGGGGGGTGTCTTCATCAACCTGAGTACGCAAGACCTATGGATAACCTGGAATGGCACGGTGGCGAGGCCCTTATCCGGCTGGGGTGGTGTCGTCGGTCGGTTCGGAGATCGTGATTTTCTCTCTGGTATTGAGGCGGTAAAGGGGACGAGGTACTCGGATGTTTTCCATGCCGATAATGCTCTCGACAGCTACCAATTCGAAGGACTTGACGGAGACGACGATTTCTATGGCGGTTCGGGGGACGATACCCTCGTCGGAGGGAACGGCTCCGATTTTATCCGCGGTGGCAAAGGAAACGACAAGCTTTATAGCAACAATTTTGCAAACCACACTGACAGCAACGTCGACCAACTCTACGGCGGCGAAGGTGATGATACCATTTATGCAGGTGATTTTGACGATATAGCCGTCGGCGGAAAGGGCAACGACTGGATTTATGCCCAGCGCTTCATCTATGGCGATACATACGAAAACGATTATGCCTGGAACATCGATCTCCAGACGCGTCGGGCCACCCGGGCCGATGGGCAGGAAGTCGATACCTTTGCCGGCTCTTTTAGCCAATATTATGTCCTCGGCAGCAGGAACAGCGATACGATCAGAGGCAGCGCGGGCAACGATACGCTCGATGGCGGTGCCGGTTACGATCTGTTCATTGGCTCAGAGGGGTCCGATCGTATCGATGGCGGAGTGAACGGCGCGACCGAAGGGGCCGCCGTCAATTATCAAGCTCTAATCAGTGGCGGAGTCACAATCGATCTAAGGCTACAGCACGTCTGGAAGGCGTCGGGGGGGCAAGATACTCTCATTAACATTTGGAACGCCTTCGGCACGGATACCAACGACTACATCTATGGCTCCGATTTATCGAATACTCTCTACGGCAATAACGGCAACGATGTCATGGCCGGGGCCGGAGGCAATGACTACATTTATGGCGGTGATGGGCTAGACAAAATTAGTGGTGATGACGGAAACGACGTCATCGACGGCGGGAAAGACTACGACACGATTATCGGCTCGACGGGCAATGACATCGTTGATGGTGGGGTCGACGGTGCGGAGATCACTTACGAACTACTTTCTGCGGGCATCGTTCTCAAGCTGAACGGCGCCGGCGGCGGTTCTGCCCAGAAGGGTAGCAATGGAACCGACACGCTTGCCAATATCCAGAATGTCACCGGGACCAACTATATCGATCGCCTGGAAGGAGACAGCGGCCGCAACATCCTCAAGGGCGCAGGCGGCAACGATCAGATCTACGGTATGGATGGCAATGACGTGCTATACGGCGGCGCCGGTACCGCGACTGGGCAGGGAACCGGCGACGACAAGCTTTATGGTGGGGCTAACCATGACCGTCTCTACGGCGAGGACGGCAACGATATCCTCGATGGCGGCACGGGCGCGGACACCATGGTGGGTGGCGAGGGGAACGACATCTTCTATGTCGACAGCCTCGGCGACTTCACCATTGAGCTGGCTAATGAGGGCACCAACGACTTCGCCTGGATCGGCGTAAAGAATTACGATGCCCGCAAGCTTGACAATATCGAGAACTGGGCGCCAGTGGCAGGAACGGACGGAAGCCTCAACTATATCGCCCTCGCGCCGGAGCAGGATACAATCATAGGATCGAGCATAGGAGCTCTCGGTTGGGTTAACGAAGGAGCTCAGACGGCCAGTGCGGTTGCCGCCATTTGGGCGGCCGACGATGGTAATGGCGGGCAGCTCAACTACTATCTCGGAAATATTTTCGGCGGCCTATTTGAGATCCGCCATGTCGGCCAGGGCGTGAATGCCCCGAACAAAGGGCCCAGTTCTGCGGATTATGTGTCCCCCAATCGGTATGCCCAGATCTGGATAACAAGGCCTGCCGATTTCGAGGCCATGGTGGCGTCGCAACCTGACAATACGGGCTCCTATATCCGTGTCGATGCTACGACTGGCAAGAAATACTATGTTCTCACCATTCACGCTGAGGAACAAGATGTAGCCGATGGCGGCTTGGTTTCCACGAATGTCGGCACTATCGAGATCGAGATCCGCAATATCGACGATACTGCGCCGAGCGCCCCTGTCTTTAACAGCGGCCCTAGCATTTACCTTCCCGAAAACACGACCTTCGCGGCGCAGCTCTTCGCCGACGATGTCGACACGCCTTCATCGAATCTGAAATATTTCTTCGATTATTCCTATGGCTTGGCGGCTGACGGCAATGGCAAGTTTGCCATCGATTCGCACGGGCGCGTGGTGCTCGCAGACCGGAATTCGCCGCTGGATTACGAATCCCTGGACAACCATGAAATCAAGATCTACGTGCGCGCTTATGACGGTGCACGATATGGCGCGACCCGGGTATTGACCATCCATGTCACGGACACCAACGATCGGCCGGACGCTCCTCTCTTCAACGGAGCAGCCATCAGCTTCAGCACGCCTGAGAACCAGACGTTCTCCGTGCAGCTGACCGCTAAGGACGAGGATCGTCCTCCGAACTCGATGACCTTCCGGTTCGATCCAAACAATCCCAATGCAAATTGGAATGGATTATTCGCGATTGATGCGAGTGGAAAACTCGTCCTTGCGGATCCGAATGTGCGCTTGGATTTCGAAACCATGCCCGTGGGCGGATATAAGGTCTATATCCAAGCGAATGACGGCACGGGCCAGCCGAATTCGTACAGCGAGGTTCGCGAGCTGACGATCTTCGCGACGGATGGGCGCGATGTGCCGCTGGCGCCGAAATGGGACCTCGGCAACAACGTAACTTCCACTTTGATTACCGTTGATGAAGGAACGGTCGCGCTCCCATACCTGATCAAGGCGACGGATCCTGACGGTCAGCAACAGGATGTTCGTTATGCCTTTGTCGCTCACGCAGGAAGCTACAATAATTATTTCGACATCGACTCGAGGACGGGTCAGGTCACCGCGAAGCCAGGGTTTTCCCTTATCGCTCAACAGACCCCGATCATCGAACTCTACGTCCAGGCCACGGATACCGACGGACAGAGCCAGGTCCAGCGGCTCACGATTTATGTAAGGGATGCCACCGACGACGCACCCATCGTGACCATGGTTGACGATGGTATTATCGCTGAGAACCAGTCTGGAAATACCTACGCCTTTATTGAAGCCGAGGATCCTGAAGGATTCCCGATCACTTTTGAATGGGCGAGCGACGTTTCGCAGCGTATCAAGGACCTCTTCATCCTTGACGCCGGCTCGGGCGCAATCAGTGTGCGCACGACCCTCGACTATGAAGCTCAGGACGGTGTGATCATCCGCGAAAACGGTCAGACCTATTACGAGTTACATATCGTCGCCAGGGAGCAAGGCAATGGGCAGCCCTCATTGCCGGCAACCGTGCGCATCCACGTCACGGATGCTAACGACGCTCCGGTTCTGTCGACCCCCGAAAACACGGTGTCCGTCAACGAATTCGCCCGGAACGGCGATGTGGTGGCGACCTTCACGCTGACAGACCAGGATGCGAACGAGCATTTCGTATACGAGATCTCCGGCCTTCTGCCCGGCATGGAGGGCGCATTCGGGGTTGATTCCTCCGATCCGTCCAATCTGAAAATCGTGGTTCTCGACCGAACCAAGCTGGCTGTTTCGGACTTCACGTCCATGGTCTTGACCCTGACGGTCAAGGACCACAACGGCGGCCCGGGCCATCGGACCGACGAGCTTAACTTCTTCGTCACGATCATGAATGATCAGGGCGATCTGCCTCCGTCGATGATTCAGCTGGACGGCGGCATCACCGGTTGGGCGGCTGAGGATCTGGGCGTACGCGGCGTGGTGGGCACACTGTCGGCGCAGGACGAGAACCCGGCCGGGTTGACCTTCACCTTCGTCGGTGGCTTCGACGGAGCTGGCCACTTCGAGATCGACCCTGCTACACATCAGGTCAAGGTGAAGACCGCCCTCAACTTCGAGGACCCGGTCGTCACGGACCCCAGGCTCGGCCTCCAGCAGGATTCGGGCGGCAAGTTCTACCTTCTCAAGGTGCAAGCTAGCGACGGCGTAAACGCCCCAATCGTGCAGGCGATCAAGGTCTACGTCACGGACGTGAACGAGCGGCCCACCGCCCCGACGCCGGCGACTTTGACGCTGGCCGAGAACATCACCGCTGGAAACGGCGATGCGCTGCTTCTCACGGTGAGCGGTTCGACCGATCCGGACGGCACGACGCCGAGCTATGCCTTTGCCACGGGCGGCAATCCGACAGGCAAGTTCTCAATCGCGGCCAATGGTGAGATCGCGCTGATCGACGGCGAGACGCTCGACTACGAGGACATCCGCCTGGAGACGGACAACACCGGACCGGTGCCCCGGAAGTACTACAAGCTCCTGGTGGTGGCGACCGACGGCTCCCTCAGCTCCGACCCTTCCGAGGTGAGGATCTACATCACCAACGAGGACGAGGCGCCGAACGCTCCGATCTATACGGGCGAGCCGACGGTGGCCGAGAACCTGGACGCCGCCACGGTGGGCACGATCGTGACGGTGAGCGGCTCGACCGATCCGGAAGGCGCAGGGGTCACCTACGCGCTGTCAACTGCGGCTGACGCCAATCCGGGCAACCGCTTCGTAGTGGGCACGGACGGCACGATCAGCCTGGCTGCCGGCGTAAGGCTGGACTACGAGGCTACGGATCTGAACACGGAAGGCACGGGGGTCAACTTCCGGAAGTTCTACTACGTGAAGGTGGTGGCCACCGACGGCAGCAACGTCTCCACTGTGACGTGGGTGAAGATCTTCGTCACGAACGTGAACGAGGCGCCGACGGTTCCGACGCCGGCGAATGTGGAACTGGCCGAGAACACCACCGGTGCAAGCGGCGGCACGCTGCTGCTCACGGTGAGCGGCTCGAGCGATCCGGACGGCACGACGCCGAGCTATGTCTTTGCCACGGGCGGCAATCCGACTGGCAAGTTCGCGATCTCGGCCAACGGAGACATCTCGCTGATCGGCGGCGAGACGCTCGACTACGAGGGCCTCGGCCTGGACACCGACAATTCCGGACCGGTGCCCCGGAAGTACTACAAGCTCATGGTGGTGGCGACCGATGGCTCCCTCAGCTCCACGCCTACCGAGGTGAGGATCTACGTCACGGACCAGAACGAGGTTCCCGTCTTCCAAAGAATGACGGGCGGCCAGATCACCGAGACCTATCACGCCGGCCAGGAAGTCGGGACGCTGCTCGGGTACGATCCTGAAGACGGTCTTGCCGTCTCGTACACCTTCGCAAACGGCACGCTGATCAGTTCCGATGGTGCATTCCGCATCGTGGGCGACAAGATCGTCGTGAACGACGAGTCGGCGATCCAAGTCCTCTCCGGCACTGCAAGCCCGCAATACCAGATCGTCATTCATGACCAGCACGGCATGTCATCGCCGGGCAGCATTACGATCGATATCAGTGACGTTCCCGGCAACCAGCCTCCGTCGCAGCCGAGCTACAGCGGCACGCCGACGCTGGCTGAGAATGTGGAAACGACGGATGTCCTGGTGCAGCTCTCTGGCGCGGTCGATCCGGAAGGCCAGGGCGTGAGTTACGCCTTCGCCGCCGCCGGCAATCCTGACGGTCTGTTCGCGATCTCGAACGATGGCAAGATCACCCTGGCCGCGGGCAAGTCGCTGAACTACGAGGCGGAGGGCTTGAACACCGATAGCACCGGCACGTATTACAGCGTGCTGGTCGTTGCCAAGGATCCGGCCGGCAACGCGTCGACCGCGACGGAAGTGCGCATCTACGTCACGGATGCGAACGACGCTCCGACTCTGTCGGCTCCGAATACCACGGTGTCGATCGGCGAATTCTCACAGAACGATGATGTTCTAACGGCGTTCACGGTCGCGGACCCGGATGCGAACGAGCACTTCTTGTTCGATCTCACATATTCCCTCGACTGGGCGATGGGCGCCTTCCGAGTGGATGCATCGGATCCGACACGCCTGAAGATCGTCGTGGCTGACAAGGACAAGCTTGAAATCGATCAGAACGAGACCTTCACGCTGACCCTGACGGTTAGGGACAAGAACGGCGGTCCGGACTCTATGGTCGATACGATCACCTTCACCGTCACGATCCTCAACGATCAGGGCAACCTGCCTCCGCATGATATCATGCTGGATAACATCACGGTGCCTGAGGGTTCGGACCCGGGCGACGTGGTGGGCACCCTGTCGGCCACCGACGAAAGGCCGGACCTCCTGACCTATAACTTCGTCACTGGCTGGGATGGGGCAGGTCACTTCGAGATCGATCACACCACGAACCAGATCAAGGTGATGGCCGCCCTCAACTACGAGGATCAGGTCGTGACCATGCCTGGTACTGGTCTTGAGGACGATGGGGCCGGCAACCGCTTCTACCGCCTGAAGGTGCTCGTCAGCGATGGCGCCAATCCGGCGGTCGAGCAGGAGTTCCTCGTCTTCGTCACGGACAAGAACGAGGCGCCGACGGCGACCTATACCCCTGTCGATGGAATCGTCGTCGGTACGCTGCCCGATACGGTCGTTGCGAACATCATGATCAACGATCCCGACGTGCGTCAGGAATTCCGTGATTTCCACTACCAGCTCGTGACCGATCTCTCGGGCAATACCGTGTACACAGGTACCGACTTCAGGGTCGACGAGAATGGCAACATTGTCGTGGACGGGGCGCTGACTACCGGATCGAAGACGCTCTACGTCAAGATCACGGACAGCACCGGTGCTGATGCCAACACCATCGTTCAGCAGGTTACCTTCACCGTCGGAGAGGGGAACATCGCGCCTGAAATCATCGTCAATGGTGATACCGATTGGACCATTCCCGACACCGCGACGGAACAACCGTTCCAGAATCTCGCCTTCGAGGATGACGACGCCGGGACGGGTGACGACATCACAGTCACCATCACGTTCGACCGCAGCCACGGCACCCTCACCAGTGTCTTGGGACAGGCGGGGCGGGATTATTTCTACGATCCGGTGAATCCCAACAAGTTCATAGTCACGGGATCGATCCTTCTGGTGAACCAGATCGTCCAGCATTTGACCTTCAATCCGAACGACCAGTTCGAAGGCTCGGCTGACCGGACGACCGATTTCTCCGTGCAGGTGACCGACGTTCATGGGGCGACCTCTCAGCCGCAGATGGTCACCGTCATCGATACGCCGAACAACCAGGCGCCGACGCTGACAATCCAGGATAACCAGGAGCACTTTGTCATCCAGGACAACGGCCAGGGTTCTGCCGGTGTGGTGAACCCCTTCACCGGACTTGAGCTGGGCGACAACGAAAACGATGAACTGACCCTTCAGGTGAAGTTCCACGCCGCGAATGGATCCTTGGGGAACGTCGACTCGATTCCCAACTTCGTCGCGGTCTCCCACGGCGATCCCGATGCCCAGGGCGACGTCACATATACCTTCGTTGGGACGAAGGCGGCTCTCGCAGCCTTCCTGGCCGCGGTCACCTTCGACGCGTTCAACGACTCCGCCGCCGGCGGGCTGGTCACGACGACGTTCACCTTTGCTCTGACGGATAACCTCCATGCAGTGGTAATCCCGACGGAATCCGTCACGGTTGTGACGGAATCGAGCACCAATGGACGCCCGGTTCTGTTCATCGATAATGATACGAGAACGACCAATGCGACGGACGACGGCCTGGCCGTCTACCCGTTCCGCGGCGTGGACATCTCGGATGCCGAGGATGACGATCTGGTGCTGACGATCACGTTCCTAGGAACGGCGGATCAGCTTCAGGGAACTGGTGCCGTCACCGGCACGTCAAATCCGGACGGCACAGTCACCTTCCGGTTTGTAGGCAAAGCAGTTTCTCTGGATGCGGTCTTGCATCAGCTGACCTTCAATCCGCAGAACGGCTCGGCCGACGCTGGTGCGGTCGACACGGTCTTCAAGATCCAGTTGAGCGATGCCTTGCACGTGCCCGTGTCCGACCAGGTGATCGTGCACACGCAGGATGGCGACGACAGCAACAACATGGAGCCCGTGATCGACATCTTCCCAGGCACGGAGACCACGCCTGCGTGGAGCAACGGTCCTGCGGTGTTCCCGTTCCGGGGCGTCGATATCTCGGACGAGGACGACGACCTCCTGACTCTGACGATCTCGTTCGAGGTAAACGAAGGCACTCTGAGCGGGGCGGGTTTGCCTACCACGTGGACCGAAATGGGTGGGATCCGGACCTACGTGCTGACCGGCAGGGCCGACGATCTGGATGCAATTCTGCGTCGCCTGGCCTTCGACCCGCGCAATGACGCGCCGAATGAGACGCGCTTCACGATCTCGGTTCAGGACTCGACCCATGGTCCGGTGACCCGCCAGGTGATCGTCCAAACGGCCGAAGGCGGGAACGGCCTTACGAATGACGAGCCCACGATCGAGTTCGCACCGGGCACGGAGACGACACCAGCCACGGATAATGGCTCCGCCGTCTACCTGTTCCGCGGCGTCGATATCTCCGACAATGAGGATGACCAGCTGATCCTGACCATCCGGTTCAGCGATGCGGCTGGTCAGCTCTCCGGCTTCGGCTCGCGGCAAATCATCACGTCGCTGGTGGACGGCATCCGCACCTACATCGTCATGGATACGGCCGATAATCTGGACGCGTTCCTGCACGGTCTGTTCTTCGATCCGAACCCGCTGGCGCAGGACGTGAATAGCCTGGATACGATCTTCGAGATCTCGGTTCAGGACACCACGAACCCGCCGGTTCCGGCCCAGGTGACGGTGCACACGACCCACGGGACGGACGGCGCGGGCAACGCCCAACCGACCGCGACGTTCATGGAAGGAACGCAGGTCACGGCCGCCACCGACGACGGTCTTGCAGTGCTGCCGTTCCGCGGCCTCGATCTGACGGATGCCGACGGCGACAACCTGACGGTCAAGATCACCTTCGACGGCAGGCTAGGCAGCCTGACGGGCTACGATCCGACCCAGGTCCACGTGACGACGTCGGGCGCCATCATCACGCTCACCTTCACCGGCACGGCGGATGTGCTCGATGGTGTCCTGCAGGCTCTCAGCTACGATCCTGCCCAAGACGCGATCGGTGCGACTGTCTTCACGATCTCGGTCCAGGATGTGTATCACGATCCGTTCATCACCTCGGCCACGGTGAACACCACGGATGGCGGCTCGACGGGCGATGTGAACCATGCTCCGGCGGCGCCTACATGGGACGACAGCTCCGCCCTGAAGACCATTGACGAGACGGCTGCCGTCGGCTCGCCGGTGGGCAACCTGAATGTCCAGGACCCTGATGGGGACGCTGTCGTGGTCGGGTTCTGGTACGAGAACGCCTTGCATGCGGTGAGCCAGGACAACCGGTTCTGGATCGACAGCGGCGTGGTGAAAGTGCTCAACGCCGCGGTCGACGACGACATTCCCGATCTGCCCTACCTGGTGCGGGCGGTGGACAGCCATGGCGCCTTCACCGACAGCACGATCCACATCGCGATCACCGGAGAGAATGCTGCACCTGAAGTGGATGGCGTCAATCTTGGTACCGGGCCGGCGGTTACAACGATCAGCTTCGACGAGTCGCTGCAAGCCGGCGGTTTCGTGGCGCAGATCGTGGCGCGCGACGACGGCAACCCGAACGATCTCGTATACTTCATGAACGATCCGAGCCACCTGTTCGACATCGACCAGGATACGGGCCAGATCACGCTGCGCGATGGCGTCGACTACGAGACGCTGGCGGACCATAGCTGGACCGTGACCGTGTGGGCGAAGGATCGCAACGGTCAGGCGAACGGGCTTGAATCCACGCATGTGAACATCACGATCGACCTGCACGACGTGAACGAGGCGCCGACGGCGGTAAACGTGGGCACCCTGGCAACGGTTCGCGTCGGAGCGCACCTGGGCGACCTGGTGACCACGGTCAGTGCGGTCGACCAGGATACGAACCCAACCTACCAGAACAACGTGTTCAAGTTCCTATTGTCGAATGGCACGCTAAGCGACGAGAGTGAGGATCACTTCTTCACGATCGATGCGTTCGGCAACGTGAAGCTGAAGGCGGACGTGGCGGCGGAGGGTACGCATACCTTCAAGGTTGTGACGTACATGGCAGGCGACGAGGCGCACTTCGTGCAGTCGGCGGAGCAGACCGTGACGGTGCTGCCGGATGATACCGATCCAGGCCCTCTCCCGGCCCAGCTGTTGGACAACCGGACGGTCGTGGAACATGCCCAGGATGGGTCAGCTGTGGGTCGTCTGATGACCCTGAGCTCCACGGGGGAGACGTTCAGCTATGCCATGATGGCGGGCCAGGATGCCGACGGACGCTTCGAGCTCGTAGGGAGTGTCCTGCGTGTCAAGGATGGGTTGCGGATCGACTTCGAGCAAGGCCGCGAGTTCCATGTGAAGATGCTCGTGACGAGCAGCTTGCACGGCACTTTCGAGCAGGACTTCCTCATCACTGCTCGCAACCTCGACCTGGAAGTGGTGGATGGAGACGATCGAGGCAACATGATCGTGTCCGGGAATGATTCTGACCAACTGAATGGCTGGGGCGGCAACGACACACTCATCAGTGGTCTGGGAGACGATCAGCTCACAGGCGGAGACGGGGACGACACCTTTGTCTTCGATCAGGTGACGTTCGATCACTTCTCGGACGTCGATAATGTCAGATACATCACCGATTTCGACGTGAATCACGATCATATCGATCTCTGGCAGTCGGCCTTCGACACCTTGGATCTTGGGGCGCTCACCGACTTGAGCTTCCATTCGGGATCTTTGGCCACGATGAACGAGAACAGCCGCATCATCTACGATACGGAAACGGGCGATCTGTTCTACGACATCGACGGATCGGGCAGTGACTTCGAGTCGATCAGGATCGCCACGCTTCTGGATGATCCGACCAATCCAGGCTTCAAACCCCATCTCTTGGCCAGTCACATCAGTGTGGTCGAGGCACTCTGGTAAGAAACGGAACACAATGGTTGATTAAGGAAAGATACATTGTATTATTGCAATGCATCTTTCCTATCTCGCGACAGTGAGCAAGGCGATGGATTTGTAAAGGGAACAGCTCGACGGTTGCTGGTGATGGGCGGGCGAAACGTTCGGGTATGCAAGGCCGCCATGCTAACTTAACGTAACATTACAATATTTAATAAGGATCAGGAGTTCAAAATGAGCTATGCTCTCACAATCGCGGCAGGTCCTAATGGTGCACAGGGAACGGGTACGAACGGGCCGTACTTGGTGCTGTTTGACGAGAACATCGGCGATGCCACAGTCATTGGCGAAATCACCGGC
The DNA here is from genome assembly GCF_052115485.1 of Microvirga sp. 2MCAF38. NCBI lineage: Bacteria > Pseudomonadati > Pseudomonadota > Alphaproteobacteria > Hyphomicrobiales > Methylobacteriaceae > Microvirga > Microvirga sp. 2MCAF38. The sequence continues at coordinate 302,469 of NZ_JBFRGU010000003.1, forward strand.
TTTGACTCCACGCCAAGCAATGTGACTTTCCATACGAATTCGTCCGGCGTTCTGCAGAATATGGGGGGACGTTACTCCATTATCAGCCAAATCGACGGCGGTGGGGTCAAGCACTGGTACCTTGTTGTAACGGGAGGGATGGGCGGCGCGGCCAGCGCCAACTTCAACTATGAAGGAACGCGAAACCATACGATCTGGATCGATGCCCTCGACGGCTCGGGCGGTCTGATTGGCGAAGGCAACTACACCGTCACCATGCGGAACCTCAATGAGGCTCCGACCACCATCAATTTTGGAGCTCAAGCAACCATCACCGCGGGGCAGGCTCCAACTGATCCAAATGTGATCAAGGCCACATGGGCGGGCGATCCTGATACTCCGACCAATTTCCGGACCAACGGCTATGGCTTCCTTCTGAGCAACGGTAACGTGGTCACCACGGATGGAGGCTTCTCTATCGATGCCAACGGCCAGATCACAACAAATGCTAACTTCGCCACGGCTGAAGTAGCCGGGATCAGAAGCCTTCAGGTCGTCACCTATGTGATCAACAACGGAGTTCCTGACACGACTGTCAGGACCGTTGTGCAGAAGGATATCACGATCTCGGCAGTCCAGACCACACCTCCTTCGTTTACAGCGACGACGACGACGGTTCCTGCGGAATCGACTGGTACGACGTATGCGACGCCGTTCAACGGCAATCTGTCGGTGAGCTACGGCAACGACACGGATCAGTTGACGGTTGAGGTGACGTTTGCGACGGCGAACGGTGCGATGCAGAACGGAACGGACGTGGGCAGCGGCGGCTCGCGCCTCTACACGTTCACGGGTACGAAGAGCGCGGTGAACACCTGGCTTGCGGGTCTGCAGTTCAACCCGACGGACTCGTATACGGGGACGGGTCAGAACACCAACTTCACGGTGACGGTGAAGCCGCAGGGCGCGTCGGCGTGGTCTGCGACGAGCACGGCGATCACGGTTGCGGCGGACATCAACGACAACGCGGCGATCACGGCGGGCGAAGTTGATCAGGCGGTGTCGGTGGGTTCGGCGATCAATCCGTTCGACGGCATTGCGCTGACTGACGAGGAGAACGACGACATCACGCTGACGGTGACGTTTGCGGCGGGCGGCGGCACGTGGGGYGGCCTGACGAGCACCGGCGGCGTGACGGTGACCAACAACTCGGGGACGGGTTCGATCACGTTCGTGGGCAAGGCCGCGCTGGTGACGGCGTTCCTGGACAACGTGACCTTCACGGCGACGGCTGCGGGGACGAAGACGTTCTCGTACACGGTTGTGGACCAGCACACGGCGGCGGGCCAGCACACGACGGCGGTGTCGGGAACGCCCTTCACGGTGACGGCGACCAACAATCCTCCGACGATCTTGGCTCCGACGATCGTGGGCTCGGGCTCGAACGGCACGGGCGCGGATGCGGGCAAGATCGTGTTCAACGAGGATGCCGGAGCGGTGCAGATCTTCGACGTGGACGCGACGGACACTGATGGCACCATCGCGAGCTATGCAATCTCGGGCACGTATCCGGCCGGCGCGTTCTCGATTGATGCGAACGGCACGGTGTCGGTGAACACGGCGGCTCTGGGCAACACTACGGCCGACAGGCCCTTCACCCTGACGATCACGGCAACCGACAACGGGGGCGCTACGGGAACGCGCACCGTCGACGTGGTAGTCAAGAACAACGTCGTCGACAACGACGCACCTGTTCTTGGCAATGTTCCTGCAGGCCCGACAACGGTCACCACCATCACGGATCTTCAGACAACCAAACCGTTTGAGACTGTCACGATCACTGATGACAGTGCTTCCGTGACGGTCCTGGTATGGCTGGATGATCCGTCGGAAGGTGCGCTCGCGGGCACGGGCTTTGCCTGGGACAATGCTCTGAATGCCTATAAGTTCGTCGGTTCTCCTACCAATGCACAGGCTGCCATTCAGAGCCTCGTCTTCACGCCGCAGGCTCGCCCGAACGCGGCTGTGGGAGCCGAGCAATCGACGACCTTCACGATCTCCGTGTCGGATGGACAACTAGCAACCGTGAACTCCAACATCATCGTGAAGGCTACGGCGGCAAATCGTGCTCCCGTGCTCGTCGCCGATGCTGTCACGAAGACCATTGCGCATGACCAGAACGTCACGTTGGTGAATCCGTTCAGCGCAGTCGGTATTACGGAAACGAATGCCAACGATGACGTGACGTTGACGATCACCCTTGATGATGACGCCAAGGGTGTCCTGTCGAACCTGAGCGGCTTCACCTATGACACGAACAACCATTGGTATACGTTTACCGGAAACGCGGTTGCTGCCCAGGCTGCCATTCAGGCGCTTCGGTACAATCCGCGTGATCGCGCAGGAACAACCGTCAGCGAAACGACGACCTTCACCATAACGGTGAAGGACGAGCAGAACGCAACAGTGACGAGCTCCAACATTAAGGTGGAATCAACTCCGACGGTTGTCCCCAACAATGCTCCGACCGGCCTGTCGCTGAGCAATGCTTCCGTCCTGGAGTACACTCTGCCGGGTGCGGAGATCGGCACATTCAACGCAACTGACGCGAACAATGATGCTCTCACCTACTCGCTCCTCGACAATGCGGGCGGTCGTTTCGCCATCACGGGCAACAAGCTCGTACTGGCGGGACCCGGCGTCAACTTCGAAGAAGCCGCGTCTCACCAGATCAAGGTGCAGGTCAGCGACGGCCACGGTGGCGTGATCGATCAGGTCTTCACCATCGGCGTCGGCGATCAGCTCACCCTGAACAAGCGCGGCACGAAGAAGCTCGACAAGATGAGCGGCTCCACCTTCGACGACATCCTCAAGGGCGGTCCTGGCAACGTCAAGGACGTCATCAAGGGGTTGGCCGGCGACGATAAGCTCTATGGCGAGGGCGGCAACGACTCGATCTTGGGCGGCGACGGCATCGACAGCCTGTATGGCGGCAAGGGCAACGACACCCTGAAAGGCGAGGCCGGAAAGGATCTCCTGAAGGGCGAGGCTGGCGACGACAAGATGTATGGCGGCCTCGGCAACGACGTCCTCTATGGCGGCGCTGGCAACGATCTCCTGAAGGGCGATGCCGACGACGACGTTTTGTACGGCGATGCCGGCGACGACAAGATGTATGGCGGCCTCGGCAACGACAAGCTCTATGGCGGCGCTGGCAACGATTTCCTGAAGGGCGATGCCGGCGACGATGTTCTGTACGGCGATGCCGGCAACGACAAGCTCTATGGCGGCGCGGGGAACGACACCTTCGTCTTCAATAAAAAGACCAACAAGGATACGAATTTCGACCAGATCTTTGACTTCAAGTCAGGTCAGGATAAGCTTTTCCTCGACAATGCTGTGTTCAAGAAGCTTGGAACGACCGGTACGTTCGATGCACCTGTGAAGCTTGATGCCACCATGTTCACGACGAACAAGGCCAAGGACAAGAACGACTACCTGGTTTACAAGGGTGGCGTGCTTTACTACGACGCCAATGGTTCCGGTAAAGGCGGTGAGGTCGAGATCGTGAAGATCAAGGGGCTGAAAGCCGCCGACATCTGGATCATCTAACGAGTCGCTCGGCTTTGATGGTAACCCCGGCAGGAAAACCTGTCGGGGTTATTTCGTTGTTCCGACAACCGGTAATCGGCTTGGGATATATCTCAAGGAAGTAAGTCATCCCGTGGCTTGGTGCGCTCGGAGTGCATACAGCCAAAAGACTCGTCCATGGCATTACGCAAATGGACGAAGGAGGTGATCGAAAATTGTTCTCACGCAAGTGAAATCAGCTCTTTTCTTCGCTCGCTCTTACTTTCATGACGAACCGGATCCCCGTCGCCGGAAATGCCTCGTGAGAGCCATGCGATGCCTTCTATAGCGGTTTGGGGTTGAACGGGATCGGGAAGATCGGACTCGATGGCGGTCAGGGGCGTGAGCACAGAGGCTCGCCATGACCGCACCGTTGTCCCAGGACCTGCGCCGGCGCATCGTCCGTGCTGTTGAGAAGGGCAGCTGATCCGTCACGCTGCCGCTCGTTACGAGGTCAGCCCCTCAACCGCCGTGAAGCTCATGCGGCGTCTACGCGAGACCGGCTCGGTCAGGCCGGATCGGATTGGTGGCCATTGTCGCCCGGTGCTCGAGTCGCATCAGGATCTGCTCCGATCCCTGGTGGAGGCCAAGTCCAGCATTGCGCTCTCCGAGATCCAAGCCGAACTGCGCACCCGTGGGATCAAGGTGCGCCCTCTCGACCATTCACCTGATGCTCAAGCGCATGGACCTGACGCACAAAAAAGGCACTCCGGGCGGCTGAGCAGGACAGGCCGGATGTCGCTCGGGCGCGTCGGCGCTTTCGCGTGTGGCAGCGCTTCATAGACGCGAACCGCTTTGTCTTCCTGGACGAGACCGGGACTGCCGCCAACAAGACCCGGCGCTACGGCAGGGCACTGCGCGGGCAGCGGTGTAATCTGAATCATTGATTTTCGGGATTAGATGGAATCTTGCGATATTGGCCAGGCGGGCGAGGTCCGGGCTGATATCAGGCGGGGCTTGAGGATGGAGGATCAAAGATCAGGCGCTCCCGCTCGCGCATACTGAAGCGATGGACGGCGGATTTTGAAGGCGCACAGTCCTTTCCCGAATTTTCCAAGCACTCCTGCGCAATCGTCTGATTATAGGCATTTGCCTTCAGGCGTTCGCGGACGAAAGCGGCCACTTCGGGATCTTGGTCGATGCGGCTAGATCGTTTTCTCTGTTGATTAAATCGCACTGGGAATTCACGGGGATTTTGAAGCGTGATTCAAGATGTGTGCTGGCTGAAGGCCAGCATGCATGGTCCGACCGTATTCGAATGATCTTCGTCAACGGGCTGTCAGAGCGCTTGAGGGTGGCGAGGGCTGTCGTGTTGTTGCGTCGCGGTTTGAGGTCGCTGTGTCGTCGGTGGTCAAGTGGTACCAGAGGTATCAGGCGGTGGGGAGCGTGTCCCCCGGACAAGATGGGCGGGCATCGGCGCCGGGTGCTTGAGCCTCATCGGGCCTTTATCGTCGAGCGGATCGAGCAGGTCCCGCATCTGAGCTTGCATAGGCTTAAGGACGATGGCCGGGCTTGGCGTCAAAGTCTCGCATAATGCGATCTGGGGAGTTTTTCCGGCGGAAGGGGGCTCAGTTTCAAAAAACACTGTTCGCTCTTGAGTAGGCGAGGGCCGATATCGCCCGCCGGCGCAAGCGCTGGAAGAGCTGGCAGTCTCGCCTGGATCCCGCACGGCTGGTATTCATCGACGAGACCTGGATCAAGACCAACATGGCCCCAGCTGCGGGGCTGCGCGGGCCGCAAGGGTCAGCGGCTGCGCGGCTTTGCGCCCCACTCATTGGCGCACCATGATCTTCCCCGGCGCGCTACGCTGCGACCAACTTACTGCGCATGCGTGTTTGACGGGTCCATCAACAACGGCCAGGGCTTCCTCACCTATGTCCAGCAGCAACTGGTGCCGGTTCTGAAGGAGGGCGACATCGTCATCATGGACAATCTCGCAGTCACAAGTCGGCCGCCTCCGTGAAGCCATCGAAGCCGCTGGTGCAAGGCTCTGGTTCCTGCCGCCCTATCGCCCGACCTCAATCCCATCGAACAGGTCTTCGCCAAGATCAAGCATGGGATGAGACAGGAGCGAGTTGTGCCGATCAATCCATCACGGCGGCTTTGAGGATACAGACCATCGTTGCGCGCCCGGGCATGTTGCCGACGCAGCGCACGATATGCCGCCGGTCGCAGCGATAACGCAGGGTCTCACCGGCCTTCGCCTGATGGGTCACATCGCCTATCTGAACCTCGAACTCACCTTCCAGGACGGAAAGGCATTCCACCGAGCCGCGCTGATGTCCGTCGGAATCGAGCTCGCCGCCGGGTTCCGATTGGACGTCGTACCATTGCAGCCATTCGATGGTCTTGATCCAGCCCACGATGGCGAGACGCATCTTGCCGTCGTCCGAGACGAGGATCGGAGTGTCGGCCTTGGAGGATTTTTCGATGAAGGGCTCTTCGTCGCTGGTCGCGAGCACGCGCTCGATGGATACGTCCAACGCCTGGCTCAGGCGCCAAATGGTGGCGAGCGTCGGGTTCGTCTCGTTTCGCTCGATCTGGCTGATGATCGACTTGGCGACGCCCGATTGTTCGGCGAGTTCCGAGAGGGAGAGGTTATAGGCCTTGCGCAGACGTTGGATCGTCTTGCCCATGTGACCGGAGATGACCTGCGCACCCATATCCAGGTCGCGGTTTCGCTCTTTGCCTTCGACGCCCATGATGCAATTCACCTTCGTCCGAAATTCCGAACGTTCGTTTCATAAAACGGTTTTGGGGGAGAAGCGGGGTCCGGTCAAGGGTCGCTGATGCGGCAAGAAGCCGGAGAGTGCCGCCTCTCGCTCAGCCGCCCCCCGGACGCCGCGAGCCAGCTGCCAGTTCAGCCGAACGCATCAATCCCAGATGATGCTCCCGCCAGACGACGAAAAGGCCTGCTCCGGCCACGATAATGCCGCCGATCACGACGGTTTGTTCGGGCAGATCGCCGAACATGAACCAGCTGAAAATGACGGCCCAGATCATTGTCGTATATTCGAAAGGGGCGATGATGGCCGTGTCGGCGTGGCGGTAGCTCTGGGTCAGAAGGATTTGGCCGATGCCACCGAGAATGCCGATGAGAACGAACAGAAGAAAATCCTGCAGCGGCGGCATGTTCCAGCCGAAGACGATGGTGCAAAGACCGAGTCCGGACGAGAGAAGAAAGAAATAGAAGACGATGGCCCCCGTCTTCTCGGTCTTGGTCAGCCGGCGCACTTGGATCGTGGCAGCGGCCGAGCACAAAGCGCCGAGCAAGGCGAGGGCAGCGCCAAGGGTAGGGCCTACCCCCATGGCGCCCGTAAAAATCTTGGGGTTGAGATAGGGCGAGAGCATGATGAGAACGCCGACGAAACCGATAGCGACCGCCGTCCAGCGATGACCGCGAACTGTCTCCTTCAGGATGATCGCGGCGAGGACCACCGCGAGAAGCGGTGATGCATAGCCGATGGCGATGGAATCGTGCAGAGGCAGATAGGCGAGCGCGGCAAAGCCTAGACCCATGCCGCAGGTGCCAATAAAGCCGCGCAGAAAATGGCCTGTCACATTTTTCGTTCGCACCGCGTTGATCAGATCGCCCTGCCAGCCCAGCCAGACGATGAGAGGGATCATCGCGAAGGCCGAGCGAAAAAAGACCATCTGCCCCGTTGGATAGCGATCGCTGACGATCTTCAACCCCGCCGACATCATCGTGAAGGCAAGAGCGGATAGGACTTTAAGGATGATTCCGAGAACAGGTTTCACGAAAAGAAGCCAAGCAACACAGGCAGCGCACACAATCACGCCAGATTGATTCCGGGAAGATCATCTGTCCGATGAAAGCTCTGCATGTATTGCATGCACCTTCTGCACATTAGTGAGGCAGGCCGGCCGAACCGAAACGGGGGAAGGTGTGGTGCTGAGCGGTAACATCGTTGCCGCAAGTTGGGTCCTGCAGTTCCTGGGTTTCCTCGGTGGAAATCATCGCATTGATGCGGGTCTCCAGGTAGCGCAATGTCTCGATGATGCGATCGATTCGGCGGATGGCTCCGTCCTGCACATCGCTTGCAGCAGCAATCCGCGTGGTCTGAAAGCGGATATGATCGCCGTCGGTTGCCGGGCTTTCAAGCTGTGTCGTGGCTTCGCGGATATCCGCGGCGCTGTCCTTGAGCGCTCGCGAAATATGATCGAGCTCATCTTCCTCGCTCGCCGGGGATGATGAAGGGGTCAGCGCGCTTTTCGTTCGAGCGATGGCAACGGCCATATCCGACAGGTTCTCTCGCGAAACCAAATTCGACTTGAACGAGCCCCCGAGATTGTCGATTGCCCTCAAAACCGCATCGGTATCGGCATTGCGATTGCGGCGGGCGTATTCCTTCAGGAACCAGCGACCCCGTTCCGTCTCCATGACGGCAGCTTCGATGGCGTCGTAATCCGAGTGTTTGATGGCGAGGATTGTCTGCTCGTGGGCCATGACAGTCCTTCTTTGCACGATGCTTGATTCTTTACCCAAGGTTAAGTGGCATGCGATCTGGAACGCCCTCAAGAGCTCTGATAAGTTTTCCTGTGATTCCTTGACTGTTCTCTGGGCATTTCCGCCAGAAAGTTTCTCCTATCATGACGGCTTTGAGGGCGCTTGGGCTCCGTCTTTCGGCGCTGCATGCGATTTTCTTTCTGAGCTCCGGCTTCTACGTCCCGTTCTTTCCCGTCTGGTTGCAAAGCAAGGGCCTGAACCCGGCTACCATCGGCCTGATCGTTGCGATCCCGACCGTTATCCGCGTTTTTGTCGTCGCGCCTCTCCTGACCTTGTCCGACAAGGGGTTGGGTGCACGACGCCTGCTGATCGTGTTCAACATCGTTCAAGCCGTCGGATTTCCACTGCTCTGGCTGGCGGAGAGCGGGTTTGCCATCATGGCCATCGTGGCGGTGGTTTCGGTGGCACAGGCATCCATGATCCCGGCGAACGACCTCGTGACGACAAACGAGGTGCAGCGTCATCCCGGCTTGAATTACGGGCTGATCCGCGGAGCCGGATCGATCGCCTTTCTGCTGGCGAGCATATGCGCCGGAAATCTGCTGGGTCTGCTGGGGACCGATGTCGTGATCGTGGCCATTACGGTCTTCCCCATTCTGGGTATCGCGGTCGTCGCCCAGACACTGCCGCCCGATGTGCCTCGCGGGCAACGAGGAAGCGAAGCTTCCGCCTTCAGTGCGACCAGCTCTCAGAGACTGCCGCTTATTCTGTATTGCGCCATGTTCGGCGGTGCGCTGACGCAAAGCAGCCACGGAGCCCTGAATGCCTTCGGCAGCATTTACTGGCAATCGGCGGGCTTTTCGGATGCGACGATCGGGTATTACTGGGCGACTGGCGTTCTCGGAGAAATCATCGTTTTCCTCGTCCTCGGCCGCCTTGTCGGGCGGGCAAAGGCGGGCCTGATCCTGCTCCTGATCGGAGCGGTGGCCGCCGTGCTGCGGTTCACGAGCATGTCTCTACACCCTGGCCTCGCTGCGGGCTTCGTGCTGCAGGCGATGCATGGACTGTCCTTCGGCGCCTCGCATCTCGGTGTCATTTCCTGCTTCGCGGCTCTCGCGCCGCAGGGCGCGAGAGGGCGGGCGCAGGGCATCTACGGTTCGGCTGCGGCCTTCGCGACGGTCGCCACGACCGTCGCGAGTGGCGAGATTTATCGCGTTGGCGGCTCGCTGGTTTTTGCCGCGATGGTGCCGCTGGCATTTGCAGGCGCAATCCTGATCCTGATCGGCTTGCACCTGCAGAGAACACAGTCCCGGATGGTTCAGCCCCAGAGTGTGGGCTCGGGCGGATAGACGAGGCTTCCCTCGTAACGTAGGCCGGGCTCTCGATCCTTCGCGAGAAGAAGCGGGCCATCGAGATCCACGAACCGGGCGCGTGGCGCGATGACCATGGCCGGAGCCATGGCGAGCGACGAGCCGACCATGCAGCCGATCATGATCGCGAGATTTCGCGCCTCGGCCGCTTCGGCCATGGCGAGGGCTTCAGTGAGGCCGCCCGTCTTGTCGAGCTTGATATTGATAGCGTCGTAAAGGCCGACGAGCCTGTCGAGAGTGGCGCGGTCGTGCACGCTCTCATCCGCGCAGATCGGAACGGGCCGCTTGATCTTCGCCAGGAAACTATCCTCTTTCGCGGGTAAAGGCTGCTCGACGAGAGCAAAACCCGCATCGGCGCAGGCAGCGAAATGGGCCGCGAGATTGTCTTCGCGCCAGCCCTCGTTGGCGTCGGCGATCAGGGTCGCATCGGGGGCAGCCCGGCGAACTGCCCGGATACGCGTGATGTCGCCGTCCGGGGCTCCAAGCTTGATCTTGAGAATGGCGCGGTCCTTCGCCTTCGCGGTCGCCTCGGCCATGGCTTCGGGCGTGTCGAGGCTGATCGTGTAGGCCGTTGTCGCGGCGGGCCAGCGAGCAACGCCCGCCGTCACATGGGCCCGGATGCCTGAGCGCTTGGCGTCGAGGTCCCAGAGGGCGCAATCGACCGCGTTGCGTGCCGCTCCCGGCGGCATGGCTGATTGAAGGACCTCACGCGTCATACCGGCTTCAATTTGCGGTGCTATGGCCTCGATGGCAGCAGCGACACCCTCCACGGTCTCGCCGTAACGGGGGTAGGGAACACATTCACCATGACCTATGACGCTGTCTTCGCGAATCGTTGCTGTCACCACGACGGCTTCCGTGCGGGAGCCGCGAGCGATGGTGAATTTGCCTGCAATCGGGAATTTCTCGATTGAGACGGTCAATTTACGAGCCATTTGATGCGTTCCGTGAGTTTCGTCCTGAACTTCGGCTCGACTTATGCCGCTGCGACAAGGTATCACCAAGCGGAATCAACGCCGAAAGGGCGATGGGGACGTGACTCGGAGCAGCCTCACTCAAGAGCCGCAAGGGAAGTTCGAGCGTACGGGCGACCGGACGACGGCGAAGCTTGGCGGATTTTGGACGGCGGAGCACGCGACGCGCGTCGAAGCGCTTGCGGCGGACCTGATTGCCGAGGCGGGCCAACATCGGGTCATGATCGATCTTGGCGACATCAAACGCCTCGATACGCTCGGTGCCTGGGTGCTCGACCGCACGCGCCATGAACTCGGTGCCCACCAGGTTTCCGCCGATTTCGTGAACGTAAACTCCGAGCAGCAGATTCTCTTGAACGAGATTGCCTATCGCGGGTTTCAGGAAACGCCTCAGGTCCGCCGTTCCAAGGTCGTCGAGTTCCTGGCCGATATGGGAAAGGCAGTCAGCGAAGCCGGGAAGGATCTGCTTCAAGGCGTCGCGTTCCTCGGCGAGATTGTCGCCGCGCTCCTGCGCCTGATCGTGCAGCCGCAGCACTTCCGTATGGCCGCAGTCGTGAACCAACTGGAGCAGATCGCCTATCGCGGCGTGCCGATCATCGTTCTGATCTCTTTTCTGGTCGGCTGTATCATCGCCCAGCAGGGTATCTTTCAGTTGGTCCGGTTCGGCGCGACGCCGTTCGTGGTCGATCTTATCGGTATCCTGATCTTGCGCGAACTCGCCGTGCTTCTGACCTCCATCATGGTCGCGGGTCGCTCCGGTTCGGCCTTCACCGCCGAGATTGGCTCCATGAAGATGCGCGAGGAGATCGATGCCTTGCGGGTCATGGGGTTGGACCCGATCGAGGTTCTGATCGTCCCACGCATCCTGGCGCTCGTTCTCGCCTTGCCGCTTCTGACATTCATCTCGTCCATCGCGGCGCTGATCGGGGGCGGAATCACTGCGTTTCTTTATGGTGACGTTAGTTACGAGGTATATCTGTCGCGGTTGCGCGCGGCCGTTGGGATCAACACCTTTCTGGTGGGCATGATCAAGGCGCCCTTCATGGCGCTCGTGATCGGCATCATCGCGACCCTTGAAGGCCTTGCCGTCGAAGGATCGGCGGAATCGCTTGGCCGCCACGTGACCTCGTCAGTGGTGAAAGCGATCTTCATGGTCATCGTTCTCGACGGCCTGTTCGCCATGTTCTTCGCCGCGATCAAGTATTGAAGCCATGATCGACACCCGCCACCGCCCATCCGATCGCGACCGAGAGGTGATCATTCGCGTGCGCGGGCTCGAGGTCGGCTTTGGCGAGCGCACGATCATGAAGGATCTCGATCTCGACGTTTATCGGGGCGAAATCCTCGGCTTCGTCGGTGCCTCCGGCCAAGGCAAGTCGGTGCTGATGCGCACGATTCTCGGGCTTGTCCCAAAGCGGGCGGGCACCATCGAGGTCTTAGGCGAAAACGTCGACGAACTGTCTCCAGGCGCTCGGCGTGAAATCGAACGGCATTGGGGCGTCCTGTTCCAACAAGGGGCGCTCTTCTCGGCATTGACTGTCAAGCAGAACGTTCAGGTTCCGATGCGGGAATATCTCTCCCTGTCGGAACGACTTCTGGACGAACTCGCCATGCTCAAGATCGAAATGGTGGGGTTGAAACCCGACGCCGCCGACAAACTCCCGTCGGAGCTCTCCGGCGGCATGATCAAGCGGGCGGCCCTCGCGCGGGCGCTCTCGCTTGATCCGGACATCGTTTTCCTCGACGAGCCGACATCGGGTCTCGACCCCATCGGGGCCGGCGAATTCGACGAGCTAATCGGCACTTTGCAGCGGACTTTGGGGCTCACCGTATTCATGGTAACCCATGATCTGGATAGCCTTTACACGGTCTGCGACCGAATCGCGGCGCTCGGAGAGGGAAAAATCCTGGCGGAGGGGCCAATCGAGACGATGCTGGAATCGGACAATCCCTGGCTTCGTTCCTATTTTCATGGAAAGCGGGCACGGGCCATCGCGGCCGGTGACGCTTAAGGTTTGCGATGGAAACGCGTGCAAATTACGCCCTGATCGGAGTGTTCACCCTCGCGGTGATCGCGGCGGCATTCGGGTTCGTCTATTGGTTCAGCGGCGGCGACCGAGGGCAGGCCAAGCAATCCATTCGCATCGTCTTTTCAGGTTCGGTATCCGGGCTCTCAAAGGGGTCGGTGGCGCTCTTCAACGGCCTGCGCGTCGGCGAGGTGACGGAAATCAGCCTGTTGCCGGAGGATCCACGCCGGGTCGTCTCCATCGTCCAGGTGGACAAGAGCACCCCCATCCGTTCCGATACCCGCGCACGGCTTGAATACCAGGGTCTGACCGGCGTGGCGCAGATCGCGCTGTCGGGCGGCGAACCCAATGCCCCGCCGCTGGTGGCCGGCCCCGGCCAGCCCATGCCGACGATTTTCGCGGATCGTTCGGACTTTCAGGACCTCATCGAGACCGCGCGCAACATCGCGCGGAGGGCGGACGATGTGCTGGAGCGCGTTGGGCGCGTCGTGGCCGACAACGAAGGGGCCATCAACCGCACCATTCAGAATGTCGAGAAGTTCTCCGAAGCACTCGGCGAGAATTCGGAAGGTATCGACCGCTTCCTGAGCCAGGTTGGCCAGGCTGCGGAGAAGGTCGGCCCTCTGGCCGAGAAACTCGAGACGCTTGCAACCAATGTCGACGAGCTCGTTCGCGCGGTGGACCGTCAGCGCGTTACCAACATCGTTCAGAATGTGGAGAGTTTCACCCAGTCGCTCGGCGAGAATCGTGAGGTGATCAGCACGGCACTCAAAGACGCGGCGTCACTCATTCGAACCTTGAACGAGACCGCACCGAAGCTGGATTCAGCGGTGACGCAACTCGGCACCCTCACGAAGTCCGTGGACCCCGACAAGATCGGGCGCACCGTGGACAATATCGACACGTTCAGCCAGACGCTCAGCAAGCGGAGCCCCGATGTGGATCAGGTGATCGCCAATGCGCGCTCCCTGACCGACAAGCTCAATCACTCTGCCGACAGGGTGGACGCGGTGCTCGAGAGTGCGCAGAAGTTCCTCGGCTCGGCTTCGGGCGAGGCGGGCAAGAGCGCATTCGACGAAATCAAGGCGGCAGCTGTTTCTATCCGCGAGCTCGCGGACAACCTCGACAAGCGTTCGACCACGGTCTTGACCGGCGTGAATCGCTTCACGGAATCAGGATTGCGCGAATACGAGGCACTGGCCGTGGACGCGCGCAGGACCCTTAACGACATCAGCCGCGCGGTTCGCAGTCTGGAGCGCAACCCGCAGCAGATCATTTTCGGTGGCAAACCATCGATCCCCGAGTTCAATGGACGACGTTGACATAATGCGCTGGTCCCCTGTGTCGCTTCCCACATCGAAACGAACAAGCCGGCCGACACGCTCCCTGGCGTCGGTCCTGGTCCTTGCGGCGCTGACGGGCGCTTGTTCATCAGGCCCCGCGCCGACGACCTTCGATCTCTCCGCGCCGACGGCGCGGATCGGAGGCGCTTCCGATCGTCAGATTTTGATAAACGAACCGGTGGCGATCGAGCCGCTTTCGGGACAGCAGATCATCGTGAAGGATGTCTCCGGCACCATCACGTTCCTCGGGGGAGGCCAATGGTCGGACAACCTTCCCCGCCTCGTCCAGACGCGCCTGATCAACACTTTCGAGAACTCCTCGCATATTCGCAACGTCGCGCGCCCGAGCAGCGGCGCGGTTGCTGACGCGCAGGTGATTTCCGAACTCCGAAACTTCTCCGTTATCACCCCCAATGGCGAGGCCTATGTCGAGATGGCCGTGAAGATCGTCAACGATCAGAGCGGACGGATCGTCGCCGGACGCATTTTCCGGGCGAGCGTACCGGTTGCGGGGGTGGATGCGGCGAATGCAGCACGCGGCCTCGATGAGGCTCTATCCATCGTAATGATCGACATCGTGCGCTGGGTGAGCGGAAGCCGCATCCCGACGCGGGAGCAACCGAGCCCGGCGGCAGAGCAGACGACGGACAAGGCGCCCGCATAATCACGCCGCTTCCTTGCCTCTCAAAGAGAGGTGAGGGTGCGCGGCATGGCCGCGACGACCGCTAAGCTGCTGAGACGAATGAGGTGACGACATCCCGCGTCATTGCGGAATTTGAAAGTTTGACCTTAGAACCATAGCCGCATTGCCATCTTTGAGATTCAATATCTCTTCGTACATAGCGATAGCCATATCGCAGTACTGAGCACGCTGAGCGGTGGTGAGATCGGTCTGTGTCAATAGCTGGATTTTGTCGCTGCCAAAGCGCGTCGCGAGCCGAACACCGACGATCTGCCAAAAAGGCTCTACAGTTTTCTCAGATATAGTTTGCCGCGATGCCGCTGTCTTCAGAATGCGCTCACTGATCTCAAGCTCTCTTTGGCGCAAGGGGGCCGAAAGATAGGCGCTGTAGTTCCTAGTGGCATTGGCTCCCGACGCGTACTCGTAGCAAAGCTGCTTGTCCGTAAAGGCAAGAAATTTGTACTGATCTACCATCAGCCTTCCCAGATCGATCAATGTCTGATCGTCGGCAAACGGGCGGTAGGAGCTAATAATTGGCAGTACTTTTGCCTTTGCTGAGTCAATGAGCTTACCCTCGGTCTCGCCATTTAAGTAGCCCGCGTTGAATTCATCTACCAATTTGGCGAAGTCGTTTGGACGCACGGCCTTCAGCGTCGAAAAAAGAGGGATATTTTTAGTAAATTGCTCCTCCATCTGCGCTCGATTGAGATTGGCTCCCCACCCCGAAACAGCAAACTTATATTGATCCGCAACTCCTGTGACCACGCGAGCCCGAAGAAGTTCATCTTGAGTAGGATACCACATGGTGCGGTTGGGGGTCGCAAGGGCTTTGGACACAAAATCAGACATAATGCCGGAAGCAACCATCAGAGTCCGTTGGCTTTGAGATGCGTCGCTCAAATCGGTGTCGGACATGCCGGGAAATGCGGGTGCATGAAAGCCCAATTTGGCATTCGCATGTAGCCAGCGCTCTCTCCCGGCTGCGAAAGCCAGAGTACAAGCCGACAAGCAACGAGAAGAGCTATAGGTAATCAAACCTCGGCTACTGATAGCGCGATAAAGCCTTTCTGCTTCTCCCAAGCGCCCTCCATCGCTATTTAGATGAACGACGTTTACCTGAGGGGCAGCCTTGAGAAGGCGGATGAAATCATCAGTAAGACCGTATTTGAATCCCCCGGACACCTCTACCTCAGTACCGTTTTTCATAATCCGGAACGAATAAGCGGGAATATCGGGGTCGTCGAGAAAGGCCATCCGACTTGCTTCTACAATCTGCGGATAGCCAGATTGGCCGAATTCCATGGCTGCGCGCGCAATGCCCGCGAGCACAGCAAACTTTGCAAGCCCCGCCCAGATCGAAGATTTTTTTTGATTGATGTGCCCATTGGCAGATCGCCAGATACCAACAAGCTGCCAAATCAAGATCAGTGCTAGTCCTAACCAGACAGATACGATGGTGGCCAAGATACCGATCGGATTGTACCCATTAGCATGAGAAAGGGCGGCTCCAATGAGCGTCGCAAATGCCAAACATGCGATGTTTGCGACAAAACCGAAAATCCAATAGGACACCCAAAGAGGAAATTCTCCTCGCCAGTGGCGAGCGATAAAATTGTTGAATTGCTTACTTCCAGAAATAGAAGACTTGCGCGCCGCCGCCTGCGTAGAGGCTGATTCCGGCGTCGTAGCCTCAAAAAGTTGTTCAGAAGAGTGAGCTTGAGAACTTGCCAGATCGGTCCTCTCCGCCAACGCAATGGTAGTTTGCGGCTCTGAAGTCGCGACTGCGCCAGAGGTTATGTTTTGAGAGAGTGCAGCCCGCCGTCCTTCACGAACTAGGCCAATGACCAGCCAGATGATTTGAGGAATAACGTATGCCGCAAAGGCATTCTGGAAATTGGGGTCAGCGCCGTCCGCATGCCCAAAAGCACTTAGAACTGTTGAAATAAAAAGAGTGAGACCATTGGCCACGAGAATCCGGGGGATTTTTGCGTCCCAATGCCTCAAGAGCCATAGGAATACCTGAGTGACTAGAGCCGTGATTAACAAAGCTCCGACAAAGAAACCGATAGTATGCATCTAGTCCCCGATTTTATGTCTGGTTGGTGCAATGGGCCTACTTCTAGTTTAGGCGCATAATGCTAAGGCTCCAGCGTTCAATGCAAGGGCCATAGACCCGCCGACCAAACGCAAAGGAGCGCCCCTTTCGGGGCACTCCTAGTATCAACCACCTTTATAGAGGGGCCTGGGCCTTTCGGGCCGCGTTTTTATTGCGTCACTTGCAGTGCCGATCAGTCGAACCGGCCGCTGGCGTGAGCGAGCATCGTGTAGACCTTGCCCGTCTCGGACGTCAGGTAGGTCTTCGCGAGCATCGAGTCCCGGTCGTCGCGGGAGACTTCCGCGAGCAGGCGCTCGAACTCGTCCACGTAACGGTCGACGGTCTGCTTGAACTCATCGTCGCGGCGATACTTGCGGCGGATCTCGTCGAAGGTCTGCTGGCCCTGGATCGTGTAGAGGCGGCGCGTAAAGACGTTGCTTTCACCACGCTTATAGCGATCCCATAATTCGACAGCCGCATCGTGATCGATCATCCGCGCGATATCGACCGAGATCGAGTCGAGCGATTCAAGGCTGTTCACGCGGGTGCGGTCGGAGCGTCCTGCTGCCGGGCGAGCCGGTTCCGGCTGCTCGTCCCGCGAGGCGCGGTTGAGTAGGTCCGAGAGCCAGCCGCTGCGGCCGCCGGCACCCATGTCGCGCGGCGCCGGGATTTCTTCACGACGCGGAGCCGGAGCAGGGGCCGGAGGCGGAGCCGGAACAGGGCGCACTTCCGCGACCTTCTGCGGACGCGGTGCGGGAGCCGGTTGCGCCGACGCAGCCGAGGTCTCGGCATAACGTGCGATTGGAGCAGAGGCCTGCGGCGCGGGCCGGACCGTGACGGCCGGGCGAGCCTCGGCGACAGCAGCCGCGACGGCTGCGACAGTCGTTGCGGGAGTCTCATTGACACGGCGCTGCTGCACGGCAGGTGCCGCATCAACCACGCGGTTGGAGCGTGAGACCAGCGAGGCGAGCTCGTTGAGAGCCTTGATCTGGTCGGCCACGACGCGACGCATGTTCGCGGTTGTCTCCTGCGTTTCCTGCGGCAGCTCGACGACACCGCGACGCAGTTCCGCGCGGGTGGTTTCGAGTTCGCGCTGGATCTGAGCGGTCATGCCGCGCAGTTCGCCCATCGTGTCGCGGAACTTCGTGGTCGCGCCACCGAGCGCCTCAGTCATCTCGGAGGCCGCTTGCTCGTAGGCGTTACGGAGAACCGCGGCCGTGCGCTCGCTTTCAGCGCCGCTGGACGAACGGATGCGCTCGAACTGCTCGTCGATGGCGTGTGTGGTCGCTTCCGCCGTGTCGGCGAGAACCGCGCCGATCTGACGAGCCTTGGCTTCCGCGTTCTGCAGAGAGCCTTCGACGAGACCCGTGAAGGCGCGCGTGACGGATTCGAGATCTTCCGAGCGCTCGTTGATGCGGGAAAGCAGGCTGTTCAGGGCATCCTGACGGTTGGAAAGAGCGTTGCTCATGCGAGCCTCGACACGTTCCAGAGCGGTCGCAGCTTCGGTGAGGTTCTCCAATTGCTCGCGCGTGCTGTCCGCCAGGGAGCGGCTGCGCTCGTCGAGATTGTAGGAGAGTTCCGTCGCTTGCTGGATCGCACCCGAAGACACGGTACGCAGAGCTTCGACCTGCTCGGCGACCTGATCCGACGCGCGGCCGGTCTGGCTCGCGATTTCCGACAGAAGGCCTTCGATCTGCTCGACGCGGGTCGAGAGGCTGTCGCCGATGACGCCGAGATCTGTCGTCGCGCTGCCGGCGATCTGCTGGAGCAGACGGTTCGCATCCTGCAGACGATCGAGCACGCCCGACAATTCTCCGCGCAGACGCTCGTTGGTACCGACAAGGGTGGCAACCGCGCGGGTCGTGCCTTCGTCGATGGCAACGCGCATGGACTCGGTCGATTGCGTGTAGACCGAGGTGAGTTCCAGCGTGCGCTCCTGCAGGGAGGAGAGCATAGTGTCGCTACGGTCTTGCAGCGTATCGATGAGAATGGTGCTGCGCTCCGCGATCGTGCGGGCCGCGGCTTCGCTGACCGAAAGAACTTCGCGGCTGATCGCGTCGCCGCGATCCGACAGGGTTGCCACGAGAGACTGGCCCTGCGTCTCGAAGATCTCCGAGATTTCTGCAATGCGGTTGCCCAGCGAACCGGTGACGGCCGTGCCCTTCTCGTCGAGGGCCACAGTCACGCGCTCGAGGCGATTGACGACACGATCCTCGAACGCGAGCACGCGCTGGTCGAGCGCCGTGGCGATCTCGTCGGCGCGGCCGCCGAGAACCTGGTTGATCTCGTTGGCACGCAGGCTGAGCATCTGGTTGATCTGGTCGGCGCGGCCACCAAGGGTGAGGTTGATCTCATCAGCCTGATTGCCCAGCACTTCGCTGATCTGCTCGGCCTTCGCGGCGAGCGTGTCGGTGATCGACGTGCTCTTGGCGGCAATAGCCTGGCTGATCTCGTCGACGCGGGTCTGAAGGGCGCTCGCCACATCGCGGCCACCTTCGGCCATGACGCGCGCCATCTCGCCGGTGCGCACCACCAGGGCCTCGTTGAGCGCCGTGGAACGCGCGCTCAGGGTCTGATCGACGCGCTCGACGATGTTGTCGAAGCTCGCGGTGACTTCCGAGGTACGGCGACCCGCATGCTCCTCGAAAGCGAAGAGCTTCGCCTCGATGGCCGAGGTTGCTTCGCGGGTGCGCTCGGCGAGGGTGTCTGCGACGGTGCGGCCCTGAACCGTGATGAGACGATCCATTTCCTCGAGGCGGCCGTTGACCGTGTCCGTGAGGTTGCCGATTTCGTTCGACATGCGCTCGGCGACCGAGCTGCCGCGCGCCACCACGTCCTCGAAAGCGCCGAGGCGGGAACCGAGGTTTTCCTCGATCTCGCGGCTGCGCTGCGTGACCGTGTCCGACAGGGTTTCGACCGTGCGGTTGAGCGCTTCGTTGACACGTGCACCCTGTGTCGCGATGGCGAGCACAATGTCCTTGCCGGTGGAGGCGAGGCGATGGTGAGCTTCGCCCGAGTGATGCGAGAGCGTCTCGGCAAATTCGCGGCCGCGAGTCTCGAAGACCGACTGGAACTGCTCGACCTGGGTGCCCACCAGCGTCGTGATGTTGCTGCCCATCTGAGACAGGCTGTTTTCGAGCGCCTGACCCTGAACGGTAACGGTCTCGCTGACGCGCTGGCTCGCGGTTTCGAGACGTGTAGTCAGGTTCTCGACCCGGTTGCCGATGGCTTCGTCCGCCAGACGCACGGCGTCCTGGAGCTGGTCGCGTACTTCGGCGCCACGCTGCGCGATTTCCTGCGCGACTTCCGTGCTGACGGAAGAGAGGCTGTCGCGTACCTCGTTGCCACGCCGCGAGATGTCCTGAGCCACGTCTGTGCTGACGGCCGAGAGGCGCTCACGCACTTCACTGCCGCGCACCACGATTTCGTCGACGACTTCGCGGGCGGTCGAGGAAAGCTGATCTTGCAGCCCTGCGCCACGGGTCGTCAGTTCGTCGAGAACCGAGGTTGCCGTCGTGGCGAACTCGCTGCGAACCGTTTCACCGCTGGTGACGAGTTGCTGCACGAGCGAGGAGCCGGTCGCCGCGATCTGCTCACGCAGAACGGAGCCGCGCGCCGCAAGGTCTTCGCCGACCTGAGTACCTGCTTCGGCCAGCTGCTCGCGCAGTTGCGTCGCGCGGGTCGCGATATCGTCGGTGATGGTGCTGCCGGTCGCGGCGAGCTTCTCGGTGATCTCGCCGCCGCGCAGGGCGAAGCTGTCTTCGAGGCTGCGTGCGGTTTCTTCAAACGCCTCGCGGACATCGTTGCCCTGTTTGGCAAGGGAATCGATCACGCCACGGCCGGTCTCGGCCAGAGTGCGGGTGACCTGGCTCGCGCCGTCCTGCAAGTGACGGGTGAGCACTTCACCGGTGCGCTCGAAGGCGCCGGTAATGTCCTGAGCCTTGCTTTCCAGCGCGGCCGTAATCGTGGTTCCGACTTCCGACACGCCGGACTTGATGTCCTCGCTCGCACCCGAAAGGCGCTCCACGAGTTCGACACCGCGCGACGACATTTCCTCGACGACGCGTTCACCGGCGCGGCCGAGTGCCTGGGTGATCTGCTCACCGCGCTGTCCGAGCGATTCCGACACATGGTCGCCTGCCTTCTGCACGGACGCAGCCACGCGCTCGGCAGTGGCGTCGAGGTCCTGGGTCAGGTTCTGGCCCGCGCCAGTAATCGCCGAGCGGACACGCTCGGAATTTGTCACGATGGCTTCGCGCTGGGTGACAAGTTCGTCGATCAGCGAGCGAATGCGGATTTCGTTGTCGGAATATGCACGCTCCAGCGTCGAGATTTCGCTGCGAACGAGGGTCTCGAGTTCACCGGCGCGGGCAAGGGCACGCTCCACACCGTCGCCGACTGCGGCAACTTCGCGGCGAACGGCCTGCGAGACGGACAGAACCGCATCGGTGGAGAAGTTCTCGGGCTGAGCCAGACGCACGGCCACTTCGCCGACAGCCCGGGCAACGAGTTTCATCTCGTTCGAGCGGACGGCCATGACGGCCGCGACGTAAAACAGAAGGACCGGCGTCAGCAGCACGAAACCGGCAATGGCGATCTGAATCGGCGAGAAGGTCGAGAGCAGGGCTTCCGGCGTCGTGATGCCCTGGGAATAGGCGAACGCGGCGGCGCTGCCGAGCCAGACGAGGGAGGCGAGGGTGGCGACGCTATAGGCCCGGCGGGACGGGCGCACCTGCAGCGCTTGCAGCATCACGCCGACATTCTGCCGATCGTCATTGGCGACGGCCGCGCGGTCCGGGGCGAGGAATGAGGGGGAACGGGTCGCCGTCATATCGGGCTCGACCAGGGGTTCGGAGACCCTCAGGCCTTCGGCGTCGTCGAGATCGCGGAACGGGCCGCGGGTGAAATCGTGATCGTCGATATCCGGCAGTTTCGGATCGGGAAGAGGCCCGAACTCCATCGGCGAGCCCTCGGCGCCGCCCGCCAAGGATGCCTCGTCCAGATTGAGTGCTTGCTCGACGGCAGACAATGCCGCCTCAGCCGGGTCTTTCATCTTCTTCTTTTCGATCGCCATGATCCGCCCTCGATGACGCAACTCGTAGTGGGTTTCCCCTCGGTGACTTCGTCGGAAAACCAGGAACCGGGAATATGGATCCGTACCTGAAATCGTTCTCTCGCCGCGTTTCCGAGTGGAAAACCCGCCATTCAATCAAACAATTTTAGCCGCTGGGGGAGATGAGGGGAACCCGAAGTCCCCAACCACCTCTAAACGTCGTTAACGACTTAACGATTTAGTTACCAAACGTCGGTCAACGCATTTCAAGACTAACGTAACTATCCGCTTCGTGCAAAGCACTCCTTTTCCGCCAAGCTCTTGATTCCTCATTGCCGCATGATCCGGGGAACAACCGGTTTCCACTTGTTCTGATCATGCTCTAGATAGGGGCCAGACGCCGAAGGGGCTAGAATGATCAAGATTACATATGTCGACGCGGAGGGCACCGCGCGCGAAGTCGAAGCCGAGGAAGGCTCGACCGTTATGGAAAACGCCATTCGAAACGGAATTCCGGGAATCGACGCGGAATGCGGCGGCGCATGCTCCTGTGCGACTTGTCACGTCTATGTTGACGAAGCTTGGATGGATGCGGTCGGCGAGCCGCAATCCATGGAAGCGGATATGCTCGACTTCGCCTATGACGTGCGTCCGACTTCCCGTCTTTCCTGCCAGATCCGCGTCCGGCCCGAGCTGGACGGCCTGATCGTCCACACTCCGACCCGCCAAGGCTGAACCGAGAAGAGGCTGACATCATGTTCAAGACATTACTGATCCCCGTCGATCTGGCTGAGATCGAGGCGGCAAAGCCTGCCATCGACAAGGCGGTTGCTCTCGCTGATGCCTCGGAAGGAAGCGTTCGCCTGATCTATGTGCGTTCACTCGTGCCGATCACCTACATGGAATTCATGCCACCGACATTCGACACAGAACAGCAGGATGAGGCCGAGAGAAAGCTCGCGGAGCTTGCGGCCAAGGTAAAGCTGCCATCCGAGCGCGTTTCAGCCGTCGTCCGCCTCGGCTCCATTTATAACGAGGTGTTGGACGAAACCGAGAAGACCGGCGCGGACCTGATCGTCATCGGTTCGCACCGCCCGACCATGGCAACCTACCTTTTGGGCTCGAACGCCTCGACCATCGTCCGCCATGCCAAGTGCTCGGTGCTGGTCGTTCGGGACTAGAGTTTGATCGTTTCAGATGGAAACAGAGATCAAACTCTCGATTCTTTTGATGCCGCATGATCCGGGCGAACAACCGGTTTCCACTTGTTCTGATCATGCTCTAAGCGACCGGAGGTAAAAGTTCCTGTGGCAGTGCTCCGGCCTGGAACGGCCGGGGCCTGTTGAGGCGGATGATCGGCTCCAATTGCCAGACGCAAATTCCGGCAAAGAGCGCGCCGACAAGGGCGAGACTCATTGCGTTGTTTTGCAAAGCCCGCCAGATCAGCATAGCCATGGCCAAGAGACATAAGCCTGCCAGCGCCGCGTTGGCCGCCCAGAATAGGAATGGGCGTCCCGCAAGAAAGCGCGCTTTGGGAGCTGCACGGGATATCGCTTCGCAAAGGCCTCGTACAAAGGCCCGATACCCGTCGTTGAGCTGCTCGGCTTCCACGAGACTTTTCCAACTGAGCGACGAAAACCGGAATGTCTTGCCGTCGACCATCCGCACCGTCGTTCGGAAGGCCTTTTGCCCGAACCGGCCTGGCTCGTAGGAAATCCGCACGGCCTCCACGGCGTCCAGGCGCACCTCGTGCACCTTGCGTCCTGAATCGACGGTCAGGCGGTCTCCTTTCAATGTGAAGGAGACCGGCGAGCCGATGGGGCGCGGATTATGCGTATAGGTGAGGGCGGTTTCCCGCTTGGGCGCATCCATTGAGCTCAGATCCTTGACCGGTCGAGATCCATAGACCGGGTTGAACCTCGCGAAAAGCGTGTCGAAAGACTCATCGGGCCACCCAGGAGATATTTCGCTCTGCGAAGATCTGCCGCATCAGAATTCCCGAAGCGACAGGGGAGTTTTTGCTGCGGCAACGCGGCGAAGGCTGGAACCTCGCAGTACCGGCGGAGCGTCCCGAAGATCAGGACTTCGATTCAGCGTATTTCCCGACCGTTCGGCGACTGCGGAATTCCGTGCGCTCCGGATCGCCCCGACGATGGCTTTGCTTGAGTTCCTTGCGGAACTCATCCCGCCGTTCATGGATCGAGGCGATGACGAGGCCCATGGGCACGCCGATATCGGCAAGAACCGCTTCGGTTAATTGGAGCGAGGCTTCGATGGTCTCCGGCACGGCATCGTCGACGCCGTGTTCGTAGAGTTCCGCCGCATGTCGTGCATCTTTCGCCCGAGCGACGATGGTGAGATCTTCCCGTTCGTGCCGCGCGGCGGCCACCACAGCCTCGATGGAGGCGTGGGTGTCGAGCGTGACGACGAGAGCCCGCGCGTTTTCGATGCCGCAGGCACGCAGAAATTCGGGATAGGAGCCGTCTCCGAAAAAGACCGGTTTGCCGGCTTTTCGCTGAGCCGCGACCCGCGATGGGTCGAGGTCGAGGGCGAGATAGGGCACGTTGTGGCGCTCCAGCATCTCTCCTACCAATTGGCCGACACGGCCATATCCGGCGACGATAACGCGACCGATCTCGTCGGCCGGCGGTGGCACCTTGGCTTCCGGACTGAGTGCGCGGGGATCTTCCAAGGAGCGACTGAGCTTGCGGCCCAAACGCGCCATGACGGGAACGACAATCATCGTCAGGGTCGTGATGAGCAGAAGATTTTGCCCCATATCCTTCGGCAGCAATCCGGCGGCGATGGCTTCTCCGAGGATGACGAGGCCGAATTCGCCGCCGGGGCCCAGCAGAAAGCCCGTCTCAGCGGCAACGGCTGTGCTGAAGCCGAAGGCGAGGCGCCCGAGGCCCATGATGATCGCCCCCTTGATCAGCACGATCAAAGCGGCCGCCGCGAGGATTTGCTTGGGCATCGCATCCAGATGCGAGAGATCGAGCTTCATGCCGACCGACATGAAGAACACGCCGAGCAGGAGCCCTTTGAAGGGCTGGATCATCGCATCGATGGCGCGACGGTATTCGGTCTCAGCCAGAAGCAGTCCCGCAATGAATGCTCCCAGAGCCATGGAGAGCCCGGTCGCGGCGGCGGCAAGGCTTGTGACCATCACGACCAGAAGACACGCGGCCATGAAGAATTCCGGGCTCTTCATAGCGGTGACGAGCTTGAAGAATGGGCGCAGCACCAGTCGTCCGAGGCCGACAAGAAGGAACAGGGCCAACGCGGCCTGGAGAACCAGCATCGCGAAGGACGACATGGTCACTTCGGGGCGGCTCGTATCCAACGTCGCGATTGCAAAGAGGATCGGTGCAACGGCGAGATCCTGAAAAAGCAGCGCCGAGAAGCTGACACGTCCCGCCGGAGCATTCAGTCTCTTTTGTTCGGTCAAAACCGGGAGAACGATGGCCGTCGAGGACAACGCGAGCGCAAGCCCGACAAGAACAGCTGCCGTAACGGAATGAAACGACGTGAACGCCAATGCGCCAAGCGCGACGGTGCACAGAAGAACCTGCAGAAAGCCGAACCCGAATACGAGACGGCGCAGGTTACGCAGACGCTTCCAGGACAGTTCGAGACCGATGGTAAAAAGTAGGAAGACCACACCAAATTCGGCGATGTGAGAAACCCGCTCGGGATTGGTCAGCGTGATCCAGTCGAGCCAAGGTTGTTCTTTCACCCATTGTCCGAGGCCGAAGGGGCCAAGCAACGCGCCTGCGCCGAGAAACCCGAGTACGGGGCTGATTTTCAAGCGATGAAAGAGAGGGACGACAATGGCCGCCGTCGCGAGAAAAAGGATAGGCTCCTGATAAGAGTACAGGTCGACTGCGGTTGCCATCTGATTTGTCCGATTCCACGCATGATGGTTTGAAACCGGATGCAAGCGCAAGCACTTACGCGCAATCGCTTGCACGAATGTCGTGCAAGCGGCGCATGCCTGACAATCAGGATCTTATCGAAGTAGCTCTATCCGAGCGTTTGCAACGCCTGCGACAGATCAGCCACCAGATCGTCTGGGTGTTCGATACCAATGGAAACACGGATCGTGGCGTCGGTGACGCCCAGCCTGTCGCGGGTTTCCTTCGGCACGCCGGAATGGGTGGTTGAGGCCGGATGGCAGGTGAGCGATTCCGTACCGCCCAAGCTGACCGCCAGCTTGAACACCTGGAGCGCATTCAGCACCTTGAACGCTTCCGCTTCTCCACCCTTCACGTCGAACGAGAAGGTCGAGCCGGGTGCTTCGCTCTGCGCCTCATAGACTTTCTGTGCGGCTGAGTCCTTCGGCAGATAGGCGAGGTGGTGAACCTTGGTGACCTTGGGGTGCTCGCTCAGGAATTTCGCTACGATCTCTGCGTTGCGATTAGCCTCTTTCATACGCAGCGCCAGAGTTTCGAGCGAGCGGCCGATCATCCAGCAGGAATGCGGATCGAGTTGCGTGCCGATGGCCGAACGCAGCAGGCGCACGGTTTTCATTTGCTCTTTCGAACCGAGCGCGGCGCCCGCGATCAGATCCGAATGGCCGCCTACATACTTGGTCAGCGAATAAACGGAAATATCCGCGCCGTTGCGCAGAGGCTTTTGATAGAGCGGGCCGAGAAGCGTGTTGTCGCAGACGATGACCGGGCGGTGACCCTGCTCCTTCGCAATATCGTCGGCGACTCGCTTCATGAGCGCCACATCCACCAGCGTATTCAGCGGATTGGAGGGCGACTCGATCATGATCACGGAGACGCGGCCTTTGGCCATCGCCTCTTTCGCGGCGGCGCGAACGCTTGCCTCGTCGACGCCATCGCCGAAGCCGGCTGCCTTGATGCCGAGATTCGCCAGCGTCTTGGCAATCAATGTCTCGGTGCCGCCATAGAGCGGCTGAGAATGCAAGATCGCGTCGCCGGGCTTGGCGAAGGCGAGAATCGTCGTCGCGATGGCTGACATGCCGGAGGAAAAGAGGAGCCCGGCCTCCGCCTCTTCGAAGATTGCAAGCCGGTCCTCGACAATTTCGGCGTTCGGGTGATTGAACCGGGAATAGACCAGCCCCGCCGCTTCGCCCTTCGGCGGTTCGCGGCGGCCGGCGACGTAATCGAAGAATTCTTTGCCGTGTTCGGCACTGGTGAACACGAAGGTGGAGGTGAGGAAGACCGGCGGCTTCACGGCACCTTCCGACAAGGTCGGATCGTAGCCGTAGCCGAGCATCAACGTCTCCGGCTTCAGCTTGCGATTGCCGATGCGGTCCTTGTGGTAGCGGTCCTGCGTCATAATCCTCGATCCTCAATTTTCGGTAGAGCATAGACGAGAGCGACGATTGCCCCAAGGCGTGTCATGCGCATAGGCTGCCTCATTCACAGAATGATCGCGTGGGAGCGAAGAGCGCTCCTGAAGAACGAGCAGGATGCTCTGTTCGAAAAAGCCAGCCTTCATCGCAAGGCGCGAAGGGCGCCGAACCGAGGGTGACCTGAGGCTTTGACCGTGGCAGGATGTCATTCATGCTGAGACTTCTTCTCCTTCGTCACGCCAAGGCGTCTTCGCCCCAGGGCGTCCTCGATATCGATCGTCCGCTCGCAAAGCGGGGTCGGGAAGCGGCGGCGCGGATGGGCGTCTACTTGCGGAGCGAAGGTCTGATACCCGATCTTGCCCTCGTATCCCCGTCGCTGCGAACGCGCGAGACGTGGGATCTGGTTCAACCTGCGCTCGGCAAAGTCGAGGTTGAATTTCATCCAGGGCTTTACGCTGCCTACGCTTTGCAGCTTCTTGCGGTCGTGCAGCAGACGGAGCCCGAGAATTCAAGCCTTATGGTTGTATGTCACAATCCGGGTTGCGAGGAGCTTGCCACCCTGCTGGCAGGGCACGGCAAGAGGGAAGCCCAGATTCGAATGCGGCATAAATACCCGACGACGGCGTTGGCTGTCATCGATTTCGACATTGAGACGTGGGATGAAGTCGCTTTTGGCGGCGGGACTTTGGACCGTTTCGTAACCCCGCAGGACCTTGGCTTCGACGGAGACGACTAGGGAAATAGGAGCGTCCAACAGCCTGCTCCAAAGCCAGAGAGGACCCAACGATCCCCTCTGACCTTAATTACAATCGATAGAAGCTTCAGATCACGAATGACTTAGAGTGCTAGGTGATTCAGCGCATTGTGCGACACCGCACAATGTAGCCATCAGAGTTAGGCTGCCTATCTTTCGACGAGATGGCCTCGTCCTCTCCGGCGGGTGTGTGGGAAAGTGGCCGATGTTGACTGAGACCCTGATGGCATTCGTGATGGCCGGAAATGCCGCTCTCAGCGGGCTCGGGCCCCATGCATCCGTACGTAGACCTGTCGAGGTCAGAGCCGAGATTGTCGAGGCGCGCTACGAGGCCGATGCGCGGCAGGTTTCCAACTGGCGGTCGCAGGCCGTCGATGCGTTGGGGCCGAGCCCGATGATCGTTTTTGCCACCTTTTTCGGTGTCGAACGCCCCGTCGTTACACGTTGCGTCAAACTCAATAACTATTGGTGCATCAAGAGCGCGCGCTGGGACGGCGAGATCGGCAAGGACGGGGAGGGCCATGTGGGGTTCGTCTCCGCTGAACGAGGCGCGGACGCCGCCGCCATGCTGCTGCGCCGGTATTACCTCGAGTTCAACCGCAAATCCGCCCTCGATATCGTGCGCCGCTGGGCACCGCCGGAGTGCGGTGCGACCGGTTTTGGCGGCATGATGCTTGCGGTCAGGGGCATCGGCAACACGCTGCGGGCACGTTATCTCGCCGCGCATCAGGTGAAGTTCACCGCTGAAGGGCCGAAGGGCGGGCGGCCGGCGGGCCGGGTCTCCATTGTCATTCCCCGCGTGAAAATTATTCCCCGTTCGGGTCCTGCCTATGGGGTTCCGGCGATTGCTGTCGGCGTGGGCATCGTGGAGCCCTCCAAGTCGAAGCAAATCGCCCGGACACCCATGCGCAGTGTCGTCGCGCAGGCCAAGCCAACGGCCCCAGCGCCCGCGAAGGTTGCCTCGGCGACATCTTGCGCACCGGATGAGGGGAGACTTCGCAACTATGCGCAGCAGATGGTCGAGGGCCTTGGTCTCGGCCCGAACGACGATCTGAAGCTTTTCACAGCCGAGGGTGTTCCGTTGCCGAACCTGATGCCTGTCATGCTTGCCATGTCGGGCTTCGAACTCGGCATGCTGCGGGCTGATCCCGAGCTTGTCGGGGGCGCCATTGAGCGTGCCACGGCTAGGGTTTCGGCACTGCGCGGCGCATCGTTGAAGGAAGAGGGCCATTGAGGCACGCCTTGCAGCCGGGCCGCCGGCGCCCCACCTTCAAGCTTGACTTGAGAGGTTCGCGTCCGTGTCCCGCATCACCAATCTCGCTTCCCGTGCCGGATCGGCCGCGCAATCGCTTTGGGAGGCCTCCGGTCAACTCGTCCAGCCCTCGATTCGCGTCGGCGTGACGGGGCTCGCGCGCTCGGGCAAGACGGTCTTCACGACCTCACTCGTTCACCACCTGACACGTGGCACGAACCTTCCCGCTTTCCGCGCCTCCGCCGAGGGGCGTCTCCGTCGCGCCTATTTGGCCCACCAGCCCGACGATGCCGTGCCGCGTTTTCCCTATGAGGAACACCTGGAGGCGCTGACCATAGCCCGGCAATGGCCGCGTTCCACCAACCGGATCAGCGAATTGCGGGTCGATCTGGAATACGAACGCAAGGCGGGCTGGCGCTCGGGTCCCGCGTCGCTGGCTCTCGATATCGTCGATTATCCCGGCGAGTGGCTGCTTGATCTCGCGCTTATCGAGACCTCTTATGCGGAATGGTCGCACCGCACCCTGGAAGCAAGTCGAAGACCGGGGAGAGCCGAGCTTGCGGCCCCTTGGCATGCGAGCCTGAAGAACCTCGATCCGTTCGGTCCGCCAGATGAAATCCTCGCCGCAAAGGCAAGCGAGGATTTCAAGGCGTATCTGACAATTCTGAGGTCTGGCTCGGAATCGGTGGCGACGACCCCGCCGGGACGCTTCCTCATGCCCGGTGATCTCGAAGGTTCGCCCGCGCTGACCTTCGCGCCCCTCGATCTGCCGGCCGGTCGGGCCATCCCGCCGGGGAGTTTCGCCGCGCTGATGGAGCGGCGCTATGAGGCTTATAAGACTCACGTGGTGAAGCCGTTTTTCCGCAACCACTTTCAGCGCATCGACCGCCAGATCGTTCTCGTGGACGTGCTCGCCGCCATCGATGCTGGTCCCGTCGCTCTCGCGGAACTGGAAGAAGCGCTCGATCAGGTGCTCATCGCGTTTCGGACAGGGCGGAACACCCTTCTGTCCCGCCTGTTTTCTCCCCGGGCCGACCGGGTGCTCTTTGCCGCCACGAAGGCGGATCATATCCACCACACCGATCATGACCGGCTCGAGGCGATCCTGCGCCTTCTCGTGAACCGCGCAGCGCGGCGGACCGAGGCGGCGGGCGCACGGGTCGGCACGGTAGCGCTGGCCTCCGTTCGCGCCACCCGTGAGACGACTGTCCGCGAAGGCCGGGAGGCCCTGAAGGCTGTCGCAGGAACGCCCGAGGCGAGTGAGATCGTCGATGGCGAGGTTTTCGACGGGGAAACCGAAGCGGCGGTCTTTCCGGGCGAATTGCCAGAGGTGGCAGAGGCTGTGTTTCAGGGCGAAATTCCGCCCGGCTCCTTCCGCTTCCCAAGGTTCAGACCGCCGAAACTGCCGGTCGATGCGGCGGGTCGCATGGCCAAGATGCCGCATATCCGCCTCGACCGTGCACTCGAATTTCTGCTGGGGGACCGCCTCACATGACCCGCCGACCCCGCGCTTTCCGTCTCGACGCCCCGGATGTGGCGAGCGGCTCCATCGAGGTGGTGGACGAGCCTTTTGACGCTATTGAAGCGGCGGACGGAGTCGTCGTCCCCATGGGCGAGAAACGCCGGGCCCCTTGGGTCGGCATTCTGGTCTCGGCCCTTTCCGGTCTGCTCATGCTCGGTCTCGGCCTGGGGATCGAGAAGCTGATCGCCGATCTTTATGTCATCGCGCCATGGTTGGGGTGGGTCGCGCTTGGGCTGACTCTGCTCGCCGCGCTCGCCTTCCTCGCCATCGTCGGCAGAGAGGCCGCCGGGATCTGGCGCGAAAAGAAGATCGAAAGATTGCGGGAAGCGGCACTGGATGCGCTCTCCGTCAAGGACCATCAGGCCGCTAAGACCATCGTCGCGGACCTCGTCGCTCTCTACGATACCCGTGCGAGCGCCGCACAGGGCAGGGCGAGGCTCAGGAATCTCGACGACGAGATTATCGACGCCGACGACCGCCTCGCCATCGCCGAGCGCGAACTTCTCTCCCCCCTTGATGCCCAGGCCAAACGCGCCATTGCGGCGGCAGCGAAACAGGTTTCGCTCGTTACGGCGGTCAGTCCGCGGGCCATCGTGGATGTCGCTTTCGTGATTTTCGCTGCCGTGCGGCTTCTGCGGACGCTTGCGCGCATTTACGGCGGGCGGCCGGGCCTGTTCGGCTTCCTGAGACTCGCCAAGGCCGCCTTCAATCACCTCGCCGTCACAGGCGGCATGGCGGTCGGCGATAGTCTCATGCAGCAGGTTCTGGGCCTCGGGCTTGCGGCCCGCATTTCCGCGAAACTGGGGGAGGGCGTCTTGAACGGGCTCATGACCGCGCGGTTCGGCCTCGCGGCTATCGCGGTCTGTCGTCCTTTGCCTTTCATCCGCGAAGACACACCCAGGATCGGGGATGTGGCGGGCGAATTGGTGAGCCGGGCCGAGGCGGCTGCTACTCCCCAAGGTTGACGTAAGCATCGCCTTACCCCACAACAGCGGCCCGTCAGGCGCGGACGAGAGCGCCGTTCGCCGCTCGATCACGCTCCCGCCTCGATGCTTTTCAACTCATTCATTTTCCTTTTCGCCTTCCTTCCGGTCGCGCTTCTGACGCACTGGCTGGTCGAGCGTTTTCGCCCCGAATGGCGGTTGCCGCTGCTGGTCGGCCTTTCCTTCGTCTTCTACGGCTATTGGGATTGGCGTTTCGTGCCGCTTCTCCTGGCCTCGATTCTGGTCAACTGGTTGATCGCGCAGGCTTTTTTGAAGTCGAAGCGCGGAGGGCTGGTGACCATCGCCATCGTGGTCAATCTGGCCGTTCTGGCGATTTTCAAATACTTCAATTTCTTCGCCGATCTGGCGAGCCTGATCCCTGGCCTTCACGCGCCGAAATACGATATCGCCCTGCCGCTTGGCATCTCGTTCTTCACCTTCCACCACATCATGTACCTGACGGATCTGCGGGCCGGGAAAGCGCCCCGCTACGATCTCGTCCGCTACGCACTCTACATCGCCTTCTTTCCGCAGGTTCTCGCCGGCCCTCTGGTGCGCTGGAGCGAGATCATGCACCAGCTCGACGAGCGGCCCTATCAGCGTCATGACGCCGCCGAGCGGTTTGCGCGTGGTCTGCTGCTCCTCGTGGCGGGTTTGGCGAAGAAGGTTTTCATCGGCGATCAGCTTGCCGAGTATGCCAACCCGATCTTCCAGGCCGCCGATGCCGGCAAGGCCGTGACCATGATCGAGGCGTGGCAGGCGACCCTCGGCTTCACCTTCCAGATCTATTTCGATTTTTCCGGCTATACGGACATGGCGCTCGGCCTCGCGCTCCTGTTCGGCATCGTGCTGCCGCAGAACTTCGATGTGCCGTATCGCTCGGTCTCGCTGCAGGATTTCTGGAGGCGCTGGCACATGACCCTGTCGCGGTTCCTGCGCGACTATCTCTACATCGCCCTTGGCGGAAACCGGCGTGGTCTCGTTCTTCAGCTTGCGGCACTTTTTGCGACCATGGCTTTGGGCGGTTTGTGGCACGGGGCAGGGCTGACCTTCGTCGCCTGGGGCGCGGCGCATGGTCTTGGCCTTTGCGTCGGGGTGCTCTGGCGCAAGGCCGGGCTGTCGATGCCGAACCTTGTGGGTTGGGCGCTGACCTTCGTGTTCGTCATGCTGACCTGGGTGCTCTTCCGCGCCACGACTTTCGAAGGAGCTCTGCGGATCTATGAGGGCCTTTTCGGCCTCGGTGCGGTCGGTGCGAGCTTCAAATGGCGGGCGATCGCTCTAGCGGCGGCTGTGGCGACGATCGGGCCAACAGCGTGGGCGCTTATTCATAAACTGCCACCGAGGCGCTGGATCGCGGTTTCTTTCGCGATCCTCTTCGTGATCGTCCTGTTCAAAATTGGCGATGATGCAAACTATGAATTCATCTATTTCCAGTTCTGACGCGGGACATTGGCGGCGGTTCGTCCGCACGTTTGTCGCCACCGCCATTGTGGTTCTCTGCGGCATCGTTGCCGTCGCTTACGCTGTCGATCCGTACGATACGGGGCGGTCGTCTCTGTTCGCCAAAGCAGGCGTGCGCCCGCAAGGCCCTCGCACCGCCGCCCCAAGCCGAGGCCGTGACCAGGCCTTCGACGCGGCGATCATCGGGAATTCCCATATCCAGCTTCTTTCGCCGGAGCGGCTGAAGGAGACGACGGGTCTCGATTTCGTTCAACTGTCCGTTCCAGCCTCCGGGCCGAAGGAGCAGTTCGTCATCATCGACTGGTTTCTCCGGCACCGTCAGGAGCCCGCCAAAGCCCTCGTGATCAGCGCGGACGAGAGCTGGTGCGGGCAGGATCCGGCGATGCCGAACACAAAGCCGTTCCCGTTCTGGCTCTTCAGCGCGAATGCCTTCGACTACGCCAAGGGCCTGGTCCGCTACGACATTCTCGAAGAGGTGCCCCGTCGTCTTGGATACGTCTTCGGCGCCAAGGCTGAACGCGCCCGCCAGGATGGGTACTGGAATTACGAGCCGAATTATCTCGACCTCGGCTATGCGACGGATCCCATTCTGCGGAAGCGGCTGGAGAACCGTCCCGAAGTCGACAAGGACATGCTGCCCTCCGATCCGGTGAAGGGAAAAAGGGCGTTCCCGGTGGCAACCAAACTACAAGAGGTCGTCTCTGGCATGTCGACGGATCTCGCTGTCGTTCTTGTCTTCCCGCCGAACTACAAGAATTACCTGCCGCCGCCCAAAACGATCAGGGCCTATACCGATCAGGCCTGCAAAGCGGCTTTACGGGCGGCCATCGAAGGGCATCCAAAGTCGACCGTGATCGATTGGCGGGTCGATCGGGACGAGAACAGGGATCCGAATCTCTATTTCGACCTGACCCATTATCGCCTGCCCATCGCCCAGAAGGTCGAGGCGGATGTGGCGGCGGCTCTACAGCGCCTGCGTTAGAGATCAGGCTCTAGGAATTTGGGTGCGGCAAATCGTTCTTTGGTCGGAGTTGAGCCGTTTCTGCCCCGAAAATAAGCAAAACAACATATCGAATTGGTTGAATGGGTGACACGGAACGCGTTGTCGTCGGCCCTCCCGCCATATATAGGGGCCGCACAGTTCACGGGGATTGAACGGCCCATATGACGAACACCGTAATAGATGAGGGTTATCGTCCGACCGATGACGAGCCCTTCATGAATGAGCGGCAACGGGAATATTTCCGGCGCAAGTTGATCCGGTGGAAAGGGGATATCCTGCGGGAAGCGCAGGAAACCCTTGCTGCCCTTCAGAGCGAAAGCGAGAACCATCCAGATCTAGCCGACAGGGCTTCATCCGAGACGGATCGCGCCATCGAACTTCGCGCCCGGGACCGCCAGCGCAAGCTGATCGCCAAGATCGACGCGGCCATGGCCCGAAT
The DNA here is from genome assembly GCF_052115485.1 of Microvirga sp. 2MCAF38. Lineage (NCBI taxonomy): Bacteria > Pseudomonadati > Pseudomonadota > Alphaproteobacteria > Hyphomicrobiales > Methylobacteriaceae > Microvirga > Microvirga sp. 2MCAF38. The sequence goes on from NZ_JBFRGU010000003.1 coordinate 336,830, forward strand.
CGACGATGGTTCCTACGGGTATTGCGAGGAGACGGGCGAACCGATCTCCCTCAAACGCCTGGAAGCCCGGCCGATTGCCACTTTGTCCTTGGAGGCTCAAGAGCGCCACGAGCGCAACGAGCGAGTCCACCGGGACGATTAAAGTCGGTACTAGAGTTTGATCGGTTCAGATTGAAACAGGATCAAACTCTCGATTCTTTATGATGCCGTATGATCCGGGCGAACAACCGGTTTTCACTTTGTTCTGATCATGCTCTATCTTAAAAACGAAAAGGGCTCCGTCACCGGAGCCCTTTTTATTTGCATGTTTCGATACCGGATCAGCCCTTACTGCCTGTATCCGTCGAGCGGCCGAGGAGGCGCGCGAACTCAGCTTCGATTTCTTCGACCGAGAAGGGGTCGACCGACGTCCGCGGCGCGGCGGGGGCGGGGGCTGGTTGAGCTTCAGTCGGCGCCTTGGGTGCAGGCTGCTGCTCCGCAGCGCGGGGCTGCTCGACTGGCGCCGGGGAAGGATGGGCTTCTTCTTCCTCACGCATCTGAGGTTCGACTTCTTCCTCGATCGCAGGCTCTTCGAGCGGCCATTCCTGGCGTGGGATCACATGCGTCTCGGAAATCTCCGTTCGATCAATTTCGATTTCGACGGTCTCCTCCTCCACTTCCTCGATCGCAGGCTCGTAAACGGGAGCAGGTTGAGGAGCAGAAGAAACAGGAGCCGCCGGACGCTTCAGGGCTTCCTCAAGCTGTTTTGCCATGTCCGACAGAATCAAGGCGTCGGGGACGCGCTGACCACCGAGTGCAACGGGCTCAGGAGGAACCGGCGGGGTCGGTTGGGGCGCACGAAACACCGGTGGAGCAGGAGGAGGCGGCGGTGCGACGACGCGCGGCTCAGGTCGAGGCGCCGGAGGTTCGGGTAGCTTGGGTTCGAAGCTCGGATGAACGGGGCGCGAAAGCGACTCGGCGCGGCTCGCGGTCAATATCGGCTCCACGTGCGTCGGCTTGAGGACAGGCTCCACATGGGTGGGCATCGGTTGCGACGTAACAGGCGCGCTTACGGAAGCGACAGGTGCCAATTCCTGCTCGGCATCAGATTCCTCCGATGGACGGCGGATGAAGGCGCCGAGTTGGGCTGCAAGCTGCGCCTCGATGTTCGGACGGGACGTCTGATCGATCTGTGGACGTTGCGCGGGCTCCAGAACCGGCTCGGGCCGCTCGATGACGGGCTCGCTCGGGACGTTCGGACGAGCACCAGCGACGCGGACGATATTGGTCTCGATCACGACGTCGTTGAGGCCGCCCACGAGCAGCAAGTGCTCGACATTGTCGCGGCGCAAAAGGATGAGTTGGCGCTGGCGGTCGAGATCGTAGACATCGACGACGCCGAGCCGCGGCTGGCGCGAGCGGCCACGATCCTGGCCGGGCAACAGAAGCCGACCGCCGGTCAACCGGCGTAAAACCCAAGCAAAAAGCAGGACCAGGGCCAGAATGATCGCAAAGGCGATGACGTACTGGGCAGCCCGTGATCCTTCAATGCCAAACTGAGACAACACGATGAACTCTCAAGCGTTGTGGAGGTCCAAAGAGGACCGTTCGGAGGTTTTTAGCACATTGCCTGTCGAAACGGGCAAAAGAGGTAAATGAATGGTTAACGCTATTTCCTGACACACTGGGTTCGATGTTACCCATATGAAAGAATATGGCTTGGAACAGGCAATTCTTGGCTTTTTTGAGCCGATCTTCGGCGGAGCCTCGGGATGTTGACAACTTTGTTGCCTTCCACGCCCCAGGGACATCGCGAAGGAAGATGTTAAAGCTTCGGCATTATGCCCGGAGACTGGGTGATCAGCCTGTCGCTGTTGGGCCAATAGACCGGGCGGGAAGTCGCACGCGCTTGCAGCCCAAGGTGTCGTTCGGCATAACCATTCAACTGTCAAGGACGTGGGAACTTCATGGCACAAGACGGCGATACGTCACCCGGCGCACCGATCGATCGGTCTGATCGTCCCGGCCATACCGGGCTGGTTCTGTTGCTTGCCGCTCTTCTGGTGGCCGCGATCCTGGGTCTACGCTTCCTGGGCAACGATCAGGCGCAGCCGCTTATCCTCGCGCTCCTCGCCTTCTTCGCCATGGCCGGAGTGTTTTTTCTGTTCGCCGTTGCTATCGGCGTCATCCAGTTCTCGGGCAGATCCGCTCGCCCGGACATCACCAAGGTCATCGCCGACACATCGGGCGAGGGGCTGGTCGTGGTGGAAAGCGACGGCCGCATTACCTACGTCAACGACGCCTATCTCGCCTTGTCGGCAAGTGCCGACGCGGATGAAGTACGCCCGGTGGAGCGGCTTTTCACCGGCGCTCCGGAGGTTTCCGAGGCAATCTATCGCTTGGCCCTCGCGGCACGCGAGAAGCGCACTGCGAGCGAGGAGGTCAGACTTTCGCCCTCTCTCGATCGGGCACACGAATTCGGCTGGTATCGCATTCGCGTTCGCCGGCTCGAGCGGCCCAATGGACGACCCGCGACTCTGTGGACCGTGGCCGATGTCACGCACGAGCGTGAACGGCAGGAGAATGTCTTTCAGGAGCTCCAGCACGCCATCGACTATCTCGATCACGCTCCGGCTGGTTTCCTCTCCATCGATCCGAATGGGGCGATCATCTATCTCAACGCCACTTTGGCCTCGTGGCTCGATTATGATCTCGCGCAGGTCGGCTCGGGAGGACTGAACCTGTCCGACATCGTGCCGCGTAACGTGGTCGCCATGATGACCTCGTTTACCGGCGAGCCCGGTAGCGTACGGACGGAGACTTTCGATTTCGATTTGCGCCGCCGCAACGGTCAATTCCTGCCCGTGCGCCTCTATCACCGCATTGCCTTCGGTCATGATGGGCGCATGGGTGCGTCGCGCACGCTCGTTCTCAACCGCTCGCCCAGCCTGCATGTGGACGAGGGGCAACGGGCGGCTGAGGTAAGGTTCGCCCGCTTCTTCAACAACACGCCGATTGCCATCGCGACCGTGAACCGGTCAGGCCGCCTGGTTCAGGCGAATGTGCCGTTCACGAAACTCTTCGGAACGCTCCCTCGCACAGGCGAGGTCGTGGATGGGCCGCTGATCGCCTCGGCCTTCCGCGAAGGCGAGGGTGCCCAAGTTGCTGCTGCGCTCAAAGCGGCTGCGGAGGGGCAGGGGGAGATCCAGCCGCTCGAACTGCATGCGGCGGGCGAGGGCGACAAATCGGTGCGGATCTGGATTACGCCCGTCAGCGATGCGGATTCAGATGACGAGAACGCGGTTCTCTACGCTCTCGACACGACCGATTTCCGCCGGGTCGAGGAGCAACTGGCGCAGTCTCAGAAAATGAACGCCGTCGGTCAGCTTGCCGGCGGCGTGGCCCACGATTTCAACAACGTGCTTCAGGCCATCATCGGCTACAGCGATCTCCTCCTGAGCAACCACAGGCCGACCGATCCATCCTTCCAGGACATCATGCAGATCAAGCAGAATGCGAACCGGGCCGCGAGCCTGGTGCGTCAACTGCTGGCCTTCTCCCGTCGGCAGACATTGCGGCCCGAGGTGCTGAACCTCAATGACCGCCTCTACGATCTGTCCATGCTCCTGAAGCGCCTGCTCGGCGAGCGGGTTCAGCTCGATCTCAACCACGGTCGCGAATTGTGGTTCGTGAAGGCTGACGTGAACCAGTTCGAGCAGGTGATCGTCAATATGGCGGTCAATGCACGCGACGCCATGCCGGGTGGCGGCAAACTCGCGATCCGCACGGCGAATGTGTCCGCGCATGAAGCGGCCCGCCTCAAGGTCAGCGGCATGACGCCGGCCGATTACGTGCTGGTCGAAGTCTCGGACAGCGGTACGGGCATGACGCCGGACATTCTGGAGAAGGTTTTCGAGCCCTTCTTCACCACCAAGGAAATCGGCAAGGGAACCGGCCTCGGCCTCTCCACCGTCTTCGGCATCATCAAGCAATCGGGCGGCTTCATCGATGTCGATTCCAAGATCGGGCAGGGCACGACGTTCCGCATCTACCTCCCGCGGCATATCCCCGAAGCTCAAGCGCCAGCCGAAGAGGTAAAACCGGAAAGCGTGAAAAAGCCGGCGGCCGACATGACCGGCCAAGGCATCATCCTTCTCGTGGAGGACGAAGATCCCGTGCGCGCCGTGAATGCGCGGGCACTGTCCGCGCGAGGCTACACGGTGCTGGAGGCCGCCTCTGGCGTCGAGGCATTGCAGATTATGGACGAGCGTGGTGTCCCGGTCGATCTCGTCGTGTCCGACGTAGTCATGCCGGAAATGGACGGCCCGACGCTGCTCGGCGAATTGCGGAAGCGCTATCCCGATCTGAAGGTCATCTTCGTCTCCGGCTACGCGGAGGACGCCTTCAAGAAGAATCTCCCCGAAGGCGAGGAGTTCAACTTCCTGCCCAAGCCTTTCAGCCTCCGCCAATTGGTCGAACTCGTGAAACAGGTGGTAGAGCGCTGAGAAAAGTTAGCTTCGTCGACTGAAACATGCGGGAAGACTGCGCTATCGGCGCAAGGTGATCTTACGAAACGTCATGTTTCGCATTAGACACTTAGTGGGGACAGATCTTCCATCAGGGCTGGTATCGTCGTGGCGACGCTCGGTCCGGTGCGAGTTCTTCCGTTTGGGTTGGGGAAATCGCGCCATGGGCGAGACGATCTTGGGCTATGTCGGCCAGCTCGACGTGACGGTTGTCCGCTTTTTCAGCGACGCCGGGCAGATCTCCCCTTTCATGAACAAGTTCGTCATCGGATTTCTCAATCTCAACACCGTCAAATTTCTCCCCCTTATCACACTGCTCTGGTTTCTCTGGTTCAGAGAGGGTGCCAACGAAAAGGACCGAGGCGGCGTCATTGGGGCCTTCATTGCGATGCTGGCTGCTGTCGCTTTTTCCCGCCTGATCCAGGACGTGGTGCCGACGCGTCCGCGACCGGTCCACTCTCCGGGGCTGGACTTCGTTTGGCCGTTGGGAATCAACCACGACATCATGGAAAACTGGAGCTCTTTCCCGAGTGATCACGCTGCCCAAGCCTTTGCCATAGCGACGGCGATTTTCTTTATTTCGCGGCGCTGGGCTGTCGTGGCCTTCCTATGGGCGGTTCTCGTCGTCTGCCTGCCGCGTGTTTTCGCGGGTTGGCACTACACGAGCGATGCCGTCGGTGGGGCGCTGGTCGGCATCGCGATGGCCTATTTCGTCAGCCGGAGCGGTGTCGTGGCGAGATTCCTGACTGGGCCTGCACTACGCTTCGAGAAAGCCCAGTCCGGACTTTTCTACGCCGCCAGTTTCGTACTCTCGTACCAGATCGTCACCCTGTTCGACGACGTCCGCAAAATAGGCCGGGAATTGGCCGAGTGGTTGATCCACCGAACCTTGTAAAGGCCATAAAATATAATAGTGTTGTGAGAACGAAAAGGGGTATAGCGAAAGTGGTTGATGTGAGCCATTTCTGACCGTGGTTCGGCTTTGGCGTCCGTACTTGCCGTTTTCTCTAAGCCTAAGCTCGACTTTTAGGCGCCGCGATGGTTCGATTGTGCCTCGATATGGGGACCACGGATGCACATTCAAATTGCGGTGGATGCGCTCAGCTCGAAGCGCTGCCTGGAAATCCGATATGATGGTTATCTTCGCGTCGTCGAGGTTCACGCATGCGGATACACCGCCGATGGAAATGCCATAATGAGGGTATGGCAGGTCCGGGGCGGTAGCGTCAGCGGAGAACGGGCCGGTTGGAAGCTTTTACGCCTTGATGAAACCCGTGGCCTTCAGATCCTTGAGGAAACATCCCAAGGTCCGCGAAAGGGCTATCAGCGGGGTGGTGATAGGGCCATGGCTCGGATTGTCGCCCAACTATAAGAATAAACTTATATTACGTAAAAATCTTTATACGTCAGCTTCAAGTTTTTTGGTAGTATTGCGAATAATACTGCCGCGCCTTCCCCTGAACCGTCCGCATCATAGTACAAATAACCTTTCTTATTATTGTATATAATACGGTCCGTGTCGTCATGAGCCTTTGTTCCGACACAGAAAGCGCTCTTAGATAACACTAGGGGTTTTGACGAAGAGCCTTTCCCCACCGCCCTGAAAATCGCATTTTCGAGCCAAATCGAATCATCCCTTACGGAAAAATCGATAATCCTGTCCACATTCGTCTTCGAACCGAGCTTGGTATTGAAAACGAAAGTGTCTTGCTCGGTCCCGCCTGCGAGTGTGTCCTTTCCAGAGCCGCCATAGAGCTTGTCATGACCGGGGCCGCCGTAAAGGACATCGTTCCCGCCATAGCCGTAGATCGTATCATCTCCGGCATCACCGGTCAGTTGATCACTACCGGATCCTCCTCTCAGGACCAGAGAGGGGGTAGGTGGAAGGGGTGGCGCAGCAATAGTCTGGATCGCGACGTAATTATAGGTCCAAGCTCCCGACGGATCGGTCGCCCATAGCGCGATGAAATGAGACGCCACAATTTCGTTGGCAAGCGACTTTGCGAGAACCAGTTTATCACCGTCGACTCGAAAGAGCCCTTGGGCGTCTCCGATAAGGCTATAGGTTAGCGCGTCACCGTTTGGATCAATACCAGCAATAGTCCCTATAATTGTGCCTGGGGGAGCATCTTTGTAAATTGTATTATTTGATAAAGAAACGGATGTAGGCGCTTTGTTTCTCTCAAAAGTAAAGGTCTGATCCCTGAATTGCCCAAATTTTATATTTTTTACGGTGACTGCGCCGTCACCATCGAAGCGTTGATCGGTTACGGTAAACGTGCCGTCATAGTTCTCGAAAATTTTATAATCGCTCTTCGCGCCGGAGAAGAGAGCAGTGTTGATCCCGCTTCCACCATCGAGAGTATCGACGCCACCACCGCCGAAGAGTGTGTCGTCCCCGGCTCCGCCAGATAGAATATTAAAACCGGAGTTGCCCTCAATTAAATCGTTGCCGGAACCTCCTATTGCGTTCTCAATCAGGGAGAGAGAAAGCCCGTGATATTGAAGAGCATTGAACACGCTGCCACGAGCATAGGTGCCATTTCCAAGATAAGCCGTTTGCGCAAGAGGCAGGACACACCAGCTCCCTGGAGCAAGATCAATGGTTAGATTATCGCCATAAGATGAAAAGTCGTAGGTGTCGGCCCCCCCGCCATCCCAAACGGTCATGAACACACGATTTGCGCCCGGTTTCCCCTGGCCGACTCCGTTGACGAAACACTCCCCTGTCTGCGGATCCCATTTGTATATGGTCGGCCCGGCATTCGTCGTGTAGTTGGCGCCATACATCTCCTGCAAGGCGGCGATGTCCAACATCATGAAGGTTTGGGCGAAATCGAATTCGCCATTGGTATATTCAGCGACCGCCTGTCCGACATAGGACCGGTACGTCATCACAGAAAACTCCATGGAGTCGTAATCGGGTTCGAGCGCGACGTCGGAAACGCCGCCCCCAGTGTGTCCATGCTTGAGACCCAGGGCATGCCCGAGTTCATGGATCATCGTGTGGTATTCGTAGTTCCCTACCACGGGGAAAGAGTAATCGTGGCTCGTGCCGAACCAGAGATCGCCACCCCAGGAGTCGTTCATTGGTAGATAAGCATAAGCCGTTGGATCGGCATCGCTAGATCTTGCGATACGAACGTCCGCGCCATTGAAGCCCGCATCGTAAACAATGGCATTGGTGACCTGCTCGAATGAGGTCATCCCCATTCTCGGGCCGCCCACATAAGGGCTCCATCCTTCGAGGACGTAACGGGCGGCCTGTATCTGATCAAACGAGACCGCCCCGAAATCGAGAGCGCTCGCCTCCGGATACCCCGTCTCATAGTCGTTCTTGCTGTCCGGAAAGCTGTAGCTGAGGGCGGAAATTGAAGCCAGCCATCGGTATCCGCTCAACAGGGCATCGATGTTCTGAACGCCGGTTGCGGCAATTGAACCGGGAATGGCCATCGTGGTAACTCCAAAAGTAGCCCTACGTAAGAACTAAATCATAATCATGAGGCTATAGCCAGTGGTTTAATAGCCGACAAGATGGCCGTTTGCGGGGATGAACGGTCGTGCATTGGTTGCCTGGAACTTACGCCGCATTCGGGTCATGCGAGGCCTCTCACAGGAGCGTCTTGCATTTGACGCGGGAGTGGACCGTTCCTATGTCGGCGGCCTGGAGAGGCAGGCTGAGAATCCGACGATCGACTTACTTGATCGGCTGGCATCAAAACTCGACGTTCCCCTCTCGGAATTTTTTGTCCAGCCGCCTTCGGATGAAGAGCCACCGGAACCGCTCCGAGGCGGCCGGCGGCCGAAATAACGAAAACGCCGATCAATCGCCTTCGAGTTGGAGCCGCCTTGTTAATTTGGTGCCCAACCTCCGTCGCCCAGCGACCACCTTTCGTAGGTTCGATGGATCGATACCGAGCTTTTTGGCGATCACGCTCAATCCCTCGGTAGCGATGGATTGCGCAAGCTGTGAGCGAATAACTGTCTCGCGATCTCCCTGCAATTCTCTCTCGCCAGCAGCTCTAACTAAGATGGAATCGATCCGGGCAATCTGTTCAGGTGTTAGCCGTAAGGCCTCGTTCTTTATGAGCCTCGTAAGATGGTTGCGCGAAACACCGAGCTCCGCGGATAAAGCCCTTTGCCCGATTTGTGCGCTCGCTTCTTTGAGTCTTTTGACCAAATTCGCGTTCTCTTGTGGCGAACTGCCATATTCGAGTTGAGCGCTTTGATCCAAACCCAAGTAAAATTGCTGCTCCCACCGATTGGCTTCTTTGCCGATGTGCTCAATGCTTGATGCAAAGACGTGACGGCGGCGCGTCGCGCCCCGATCCATGTAGTTCCCATTCAAAAACTTGGATTCGGGGTGGAGATGATATTGCGCGAGGGCCTCACGGTATGTCTTGAGAACGTCGACTGTTATCGGCTCGCCCGTCTCGCGATCAAACGGACAAAGCCCATCACGCGCTGGGTTTCGCGTGTATGGCGCAATGGGTTTGGGCGCATGCCGCGATTTCCTACCAGCGGGTTGGTTGTCACTAATCAACGTTCCGCTCTGGTCCGTAGAGCTGAGCGGACTCACCGACATCGCCAGTAGGAAATTGAATGGCTTTACTTGGTGATCATAAGGACGGTTCTTGTTGTAGTGTTTGAACCAAGCCAGGAGCGCAGGCGTGGTCGCTGCGTACCGGCTCACGGCTGGTTGATCCAGTGCCGAATGGAAGCCGAGGTCAATGACATCGGGCTCTCCGCGCAGTGCGGACGTAAGGATCGTCCACCACAGATCATGTTGCCAAAGTTCCACGCCTAACTCGCTCAAGGGCACCCTCGGGGTGGAAATCTGCGGCGAAGGACTTTTCTCGTCATAGGGCGGAAGCAGGTGTCCCAAGCCATGCGCTGATGCTTTGCGAAGGACCGGCTTGCGGTCGCTGTCGAGATTGAACAAAGCGTATCGCTTGGCGGAAATCGCCCAACAATAAAGCGGCTCGAAGCGCGTCCGATCATCGAGGCTGAAATTCACGTCCTCGATCTTCAGGATCGAACCTTTGAAGTCGTAGGGATTGAGAGTCTCGAACCATGCGACAACTGTCTTCACTCGCTCCAAAAACTCGGCGTTGGGCAGATCTCCGGGCTTCGCGATAGCCAGGCTGTCCGTGTCGCAGAAAGCCCATTCCAGACCCTGATTATCGACTAGCTTTTCCGTCATCGCGAGCATGAGGCGCGCTGCCCCGGTAATCAGCGTTGCGAGAAGGGGATGATAATAGATCCCAGGCGTTTCATCCTTGTCCGTCTCCGCCTCGAAAGGATCGAAGACGCCACTGTGGACGATGGTTCGACCGCGCTTGGCTCGCTCCTTGATGTTCACTTCGACAAAGACACCGTAGCTTGTCGCGTTCGCTGCGATCTTCAAGGCATTCTGTTCGGTGTCGAGCGCCTCGCGCTCCGGGCCGCTAGCGCTTTCTCTCTGACGTTTCACATCAGCCCGCAATTCGATGAGTCTTTGATAGAAATCCTGAGTGTACGGGTCGATCGTGTAAGCGGAATTGCCGCCGATCGCGATGGACTTAAGATCTGCTTGAGGATCGTTTGGCTCGAAAATGAGAGCCTTTTCGACTGCGGGTGCGCGCCCGTTCAACAGCTTGCTGGCAAGGCAATCCGCAAGCGTGAACCAAAGTGGGTGATCCGACGTGAGATGATTAGCCCCGATCGTGGCTTGCCCCGTCTCCTCGTACCGCGCCCGGACTGGGAAGATGTCTTTATCCGGCTTGACCTGGACCAAGACGGTCAATTTCCGCCACAGGAGTGGATCTTGAAGATCTGTCAGGGTGCATGCGTCGAGAAGTTCACGGATCTCGTCAGTTCCGTCTCGCCACGTCATGCCTTGCGCGATCACGAACTGCCAGAGGCCCATGAGGGTGCAAACAGTCGGATACATCGAAAGGAAGTCGCACAACATCACTTGGCACAGGTTGCGACGAATGCGGACTTCCGAGCGCCCACCAAAATAAGCCGACATGATCCTTGCTAAGAGATTGGGAGGGCAACCCTGCATGTCCCGCCAAGGCCTGATCCTCATCGCCTTGAGGTAGGCTTTTCCCAGACTAGCCTCGCTGAGGATGCGATGGACGGGGGTGTCTACCAATTCAAGCTTTTCATATCGGTGCACGAGTTCGCTGTAACACGCCCAGGTCACCCGAACATCTTGCACCGCATAGTCCAAATAGTCGGGGGTGAGGATTTGTCCATGAGCTTCGGTTTCCATCTTGCGAACTTGAACATTTAAAAAATCCGCCAAGTGAGCCAAACTGAAGGGCCGGGAATAGAGCGCTGCCGCAAGAGTTCGGATATCGACAAAGAAACCGCGCCTTATCACCCGTGCGGTGTTTCGCCTTCGTTCGCTGCGGGAGAGCCGCTGACGGAACGGTGCTGCGAATTGGATCAACGATGCGCGCTGCGATAGGTGCTTGATCTGCACCCCAGGACGCCGTTTGTCTTCAGACAGCGTGAAGGAAAAACCTCCCCGCATGCCACCGCGAGCTGAACCATGTCTAATAGCCAGTCGGGATAGATCGAAGGGAAGATTGAGGCCGACAATGGTCGCTCGTAGTTCGTATCCGATCTTATAAAAAATATCATCGACGAAGCTGGCACGTGTCCGCGAGACGAGGCCATGCGCTTCAGCATAATCCATAAGAATCGACAGCTCATTCGCTGTCAGCACGTCCGGCTGATAGAATATTCCCGCCTCATAAAGCTCGCCCTTGTTATAGACCTCATAGGCTCCAAAGCGTAGCGCTTGGTCCGCATCGACCGTTGTCTCAGTGTCGAAGACGACGACCCAAGGAGAAGGCCGATCGAGCGATCGGCGAGGCTGGCCTTTGCTTTTCCCCTGTTCGGGAAGTCGGGGTTGAGGGGGGGCCGTGTATGCTCGCAACGCAATGGCAAGTCGGTCGTGCTGTTCGTGAAGACGCCTCATCACCGGACCTCCCCATCTTGGGAGAGGACTGCTCGCTCAATCAGTTCGCGTCCAAACTCGACCAACTTTTCGACCGCAAGGGAAAGCAGATCAGCGAGGCCAAGCAGAAAACGCCCGATGGTCTCTAACTGGCGATTACTAGACGTGAGAAAGGACGGATGGTCCTTTTGTGCATCGGTCACCTTGCGATGACAATTCGCGCAGATCGGCCATGTCGTTGCGTCGTACTTTCGTCCAGCAATGTGATGTTCCTCAAAGCAAGCGAAATGCGTTTCACCGCATGTGGGACAGGTCGGCTTGTGCGTTCCAAGCCGCTCGAAAGCATTTTGCTTCCTGCGTTCACGTTCCAAATTCACATTCTTCATAACAATCACTTTCATTAAGAAATAAGCCGGTAGATCACTTCGAACGTCTCGCCCCCGGCGTGAACGAGACGGTAAAGCGTGTTGGGGTTAGTTTCGAAAATGTGCTCGACACCGCTCGCATCGTGGATCGAGCGCCCCTTAAAGGGTTCCAGAAAATTGACGTCGTTGGTCCGCAGGAAGTTGCCGACGGCATTCCCGTACTGACCGATCAATGAAGCGGTCTCGTATCCAAAGACCCGAAGAGGCCGGATCTTGCCGTTAGTGATCATGGTGATTTCGCGCAGACGATCGTCGGTCAGCTTCCAAGAACGTCCGTCGCGTTGAGCAAGGTTGTTTTCGCGCAGGAAGCGTCGGAACCGTTCGACGGAGATCCCCGCCGATCGGGCGGACCAACTCTGGTTGTTCGTCAGACGGAGGGACTTAAGGGCCCTCTCAAATCGCTCGTCGGGTTTTGAGCCGGTGCGCATCGCCGGTTCATGGGCACGGGCATGCCCTCGCGCCTGCGACCGTGAGAGGCCGCGAGCAGCCCCCCGCTGAATACGGCGTTGGTACTCGGCTTTATAATCTCGCGCCATCGATCTGGCCTCCTGTTGGCCTGATCGATTCCGAATCGCAGATGATTCCTCATACAGTTTGGAAGGGAATTGTAAGGTTTCGAGCGGTGACCAAGGACGATCTTCTCTGCCTCCTCAATGAGGACGCCCGCCGATTAGGCCTCTCGCCTATAACGGCGAGGGTACTGGAGCGCATGGTCGAGGATGGTCTTATTAAGCCGGCTCGGGCGAAAGGACACAAACGCGGGCTCAATCCAACTTGGTCCTATTCGGAAGACGATGTTTCTTCGGCCCGAATGATAGTTGAGTTTAAGTCCAAAGGGATTCGTAGGGCGGCTACTCTAAAGTTACATCTCTGGGTCTACGGGACTGAATTTCCCTTTGAGCAGATCAGAGAGGCCCTCAAATCAGAATCCCAGCGCTTTTTTAAAAGAGAGCATAGGAAGGGTTATTGGGAACATAATCGACGAGACAGCACTGAATTAGACGATAAGGAAACGCGGAAAATAAAGAAGGAACTGTCGACTTGGCACCCGACCCTAGCGGAGCTGAATTTTCCGCTGTCCGAGCAATCATTTATCCCAATTATTTCTGATCTCTATTGGGGCGACAGCAATGCAAAGGCTCTAAATATATTTATAGGATCACTAATAGACTGCGATAATATTCAATCGGGTGAGATCGCTGATTTAATTTCTTTGGCCTTGGGCGGGATAATGGCGAGCCCCGAGGCTTGGGATGAAAATGCCTTAGCAGCAATTAACGAGATTGCGCCTGCTGATTTAGATAAGGGTCGCGACTTATTCCGCTTTGTTATGACAATAATTAGCCTGGGAGCTGGAATTTCAGGATTCTTCTTGCCCGAACAAGGTGCTAAGATTTCGGCGTTTCAGGTTGCGGCTAATTCAGTAGGGCATGGCGACTGGCTGGTTTTTACGGTGGTTGCAGGTGCAATTTCCAACCTACGACGCCGAGTGAGCGGGAATGACGCCAATATCAGACAATGAGGCGATTGATCTGAAACGCTGTGGAATCAGCGAAGATGATGCTGAATGGGCGGACCGCTCCGACTACTGGCTGCGTCGCCCGAAGCTAGTCAAGAGGCGAGCAAAAACGGCCCGCTCCACCGAACCGCTGATTTTGTGCGGTCATGGGGTTTCCCTCCGGATCGAAGCAGGAACCTTGTTGATTAAGAACGGCTTCACGCATTATCCGCAGAAGCAGGAAATTTATCGATTTTTCAGAGGAAGCCTCGACCGTCCCTCCAGAATTATTTTGCTTGAGGGGAGCGGCAGCATTTCCTTTGATGTTCTAAGTTGGCTTTCTGAACAGGAAATCCCTCTCGTCCGCATTGATTGGAGGGGACAGGTTATTTCGGCAATAGGAGGAAATGGCTACGCGGCGAACAGACATCGTACACAATGGCAAATTGAAACGCGGACCGATCTCCAGAGGCGCCTTGCGTTCAGTATTGACCTGATAGCGCGGAAGATAGATGGCTGCATACTGACTCTGGAAAAGGCTGTTCCACGGTCTCCCGACTGGGAAAAGGCGATGCAACGCGCATATGCAGATCTGACTCGCCTCGAATGCGATCCGCCACAGGATATTGTGACTTTGCGCGCGTTGGAAGCAGGCAGCGCCGCCGCATATTTTCGGTCGTGGCGTGCTATTCCGCTAAAATGGAAGGGCACGTCCCGCCATCCAATTCCCGAGCAATGGCAGAAAATCAAAGTTCGCACGTCCGGACGGACTCTAGCAGGAAATCGGAACGCAACCCATCCGATTAATGCAATTCTGAATTACGCCTATACCGCTCTGCAAAGCGAGTTACAGATTAGAGCGGTTTCGGGTGGCTACGATCCAACGCTCGGCATTATGCACGAAATATCGCAAGGATCGTCAGCGTTCATTTTCGATATCATGGAGCCGCTTCGCCCAGTCATTGACCATGAGATATTGAAGCTGCTCAAGACCCACCCTCTTCATGGAGAAGATTTCATTCTCCGTTCGGATGGCACTTGCCGATTAAGCCCCCAATTGGCCGCTCATGCTGCAAGGTTGGTTGGACAGATAGTGAATGGGAGGAGCCCCCCTCATCCATTCTGAGCCAAATCATCTCCGCGAACGGTGCGATCAATTCGACCGAATTCTTTGTTCTCAATCATTAAAAAGAGACCTGTACCATCCGATCGGTCCGCCCACAGGTTGCCGATGAGGCGCTTTTCCTTGGAGTCATCGGTCGTGGCGATGTGTGCGCCCTTGTATTCGATCACGAGCACACGGCCATCTTTAAGGAGAGCGACGAAATCTGGATAGAACTTGTCGGAGGATGTTTGCAGCCAGAACGAATGCGGCTGGCGCGACGTGTTGCGTACCCACGCCTTCACGTCTGGGCTGCGCTCAAGATAGACAGCACATTCATATTCTTCTCCGCTCGCCTCCAGGTCGCCGACGACACGGAAGAGGTGTTTCTTGAATACAGCACCGCCTCTATATGGTTGGTTATAGCCATATCGGCTTTCATCGAAGACAAGTTCGAGGTTTGAACTTGTTTCAAACTCCAAACCGCTTTGTGGGAGTAGAGCCCTTTCAAACGCTACAGCTTCCCGCACGTCGCGATGCCTCGCAATGACCTTAACGAGTGCTTCAATGAGCCGGAATTTAGCCCGCGCTAAGGCTTCGATATCCATCCCAGTCTTCGCGGAAACTTCATCTAGCGCCTTTGCGATAAACAGAGTTGAAGACACCCGGGTAATGTCCCGGCGCGCTGAAAACGGCAAACGTCGATCCAGCCAGTTCACAAGGGCATTCTTAGTCCAACCGCGTTCTTGCAACGCGAGCGAGAGCTGCTCGTGAAGGTCGGTGACAAATTGAACCGTCACCTGTCCGGACGCGCTCACATCGACATGTGCTTCGTCCCCTACCGGCCTAGGCGGGGAAAAATAATCGAGAATCGGCGCTGGATCGCTCTCTTCCAGCTTCCACGGGATATCAAGAAAATGCGCCCGGTCGAACAGCTGTAAACCGTGTGGCGAGCGGATTGCGAGGCGTGGTACGCCAAAGCGAATAGCCTCTTGCTCGCTATCAATCGCTTTCAGGCGCGCGCCGCGTGACTTGTTAACGAGCGCGTTAATTGCCCTCGCAGCAGCCTCTGGCATGGCCAAAACGAGCGTCGCACGATCATAGTCAGTCAAAGCACCGCGTGCGCGTATAGTACCTGTATCAACGTCGATCTGCACACGCCCGCCCGTCGCAGTTTCGACATTCGTCTTGAAAGTTGCTGGGTCGATATCCGCAGGAAGCGCCTCTTCAAACACATAGGCGGATCCGCCTTCTTCCAAACCACGAATCGGCTCTGCGACAGCGCGCACAAGCGTCTGGGCCTCAACCCGTTCGAAACCGTTGTTCACAAGACCATCACGAAGGGTGCTTGCTGCACTTTGAAAGCTCGTGGTGGTAGCAAAAGCGTAAGCTCGATTCAGATCTTCATGACGTTTTCGGGAAGCTCGCGGCAAGCGAAGCACACGTCCTAAAAGCTGTTCTACTGCCCGCGCTGATTTCTGTTCGGCAACGGAACAGAGCACGTAGGCGAAGGAGCAATCCCATCCCTCTCTCAACGCCTGTTGAGTGATTATGAAACGGATTTTGCAATCTCCATCGAAGAGATCTACGCCATCCAGCCCTTTCGTTTCGCCTGTTGCAATAATGACGTGCTCTTCCGGAACTCGGAAATCTTCAATGAGTAGCTTCTTCACCTCTTCAGCGTGAAGCGTCCGTTTGTCCTTAGATTTGGGCTCGGCTTGAAGCAACATGACCGGTCGAACGAACTCGCCGGTCGTCTTTTCCTCGGATTCTGCTGTCGCCGTCAGTTCATCAAGCCAAGCGATCGCGTCGCCGATCGTCTCGCGCGGATCTGTACGCCCGCGCAGAATCACGGGGAGCTTGATCATATCCGCAGCCTTCAGTTCGGAGGCAGAGACGTGATGTAACACGTTTGAGGCGTAGATTCCTTTTTCCGGCTTATGTTCCTCTAGGGTCACGGGTGTCGCCGTGAACTCGACGATCAGTGAGGGCTTCAGCCGCGCCAGAGTGTCGAATGATAGATTGGTACGCGCATTGTGAGCCTCGTCCACGATTACCATCGGGCGCCGCACGCGGAGCACGTTGGCGAGCGATGGAACTGGATCACCGGATGGACCGATATCCAATGCTTCGCGCAACCCGGTCGCCAGGCCGCTAATGTGATCCATGAGTTCGCCATTGGCCTCATAGACTTTGCGGCCTTCTGTCTCTTCGACGCGGAAGGCTTGAATCGTGGCGACGATCACCACAACCCCACCATCGTAGTCAGCTCGCTTGGCATAGAGTGCGTCGGCGACTCCCATAACCCGTACATTTTCACCAAACCTATCGGCAAGTGCGCGGCGATTGGGGTGCGCCCGATCCTCCAAAGTTGCCAAGGTCTGATCGCGGATGGTTTGCGAAGGCACAAGCCAAAGCACCGTTGGCGTGTCCGTGCGAAGGAAGCTGTCCGCCGCGATGGCGATCGAATGCGCTGCAAGGATGGTCTTGCCGCCGCCTGTAGGAATCCGCAAGCACACATAGGGTAGACCCGGCAAAGTCGGAGCAGGTACAAAGGCGCGCTTAGTTACAGCATAGAATGCTGTATCCGCGTCGTTCAGTTCCACCGTCTTTTCGAGAAAGCGTCGAAGACTGATGAGCGTCTGATTTTGATAATCTTTCAGCTTAAAAAGCGGCAGCGTCATGATCACAGCCCCTCAATTTGATAAGGAACCTGCTTGAAGATAACGCCACGGCGCGAAAGTCGATCTTCGGGAATGGTGCAGCCTTCTGCGTAAACGACACGAGCGCCTTCAAAATTAGGTTCCGGTAAGGGTAGACTCTCAAGCACAGAACTGGTGAGTACATTGCCAGCATTGGAGCTGGCAACGCCAAGCGCGTCGGCTGAATAAAGCAAATAGATCGCTCGGCCTTGGAACGTTCCGATCAAGGGTGAATAGCCATCCGCGCGGCGCGGAATCGGAGAGCCCGTCTCGCAAAAGAAAACATGGGCGGCGAGGTCCGGAAAAGTGACGGCAGGATTTACATTGCCATCGGCATCAAACAACGGCTCTCCAAGGGTGCAGAAACGAAACCCACCCCCCCCTTGCCAGCCAACCTCGGAGGAAACGCCTCCTTCATCTCCACCAACTACGAGCCTCAATCGTTCTGCTGCAACGGTTTCTGCGTGTTCACCAAGTTCAACACCAATAAAATGCCGTTGCAGCTTCATAGCCACGGCTGCTGTTGTCCCCGAGCCCAGAAAGCTATCGAGCACGATATCGCCGGGATTCGTAGCAATTGAAATAATTGAATGAATTAACTTTTCTGGCTTTGGCGTGTCGAAAGCATCGTCATTTGGGAACAGCGATAATATTTCTTTCTTTGCGCGTTCATTGTCGCCTACATCCGATGCAAGCCAAATCGTATTAGGAACCAATCCATCCTCTTCTCCCGCATAAGTCTTAATGCGGGGGCGCCCATCACCACCTTTGGGAAAATACACTCTTCCCTCTTCCAAATAACGCCTGAAAACGGGCTCCGTCGCTCCCCAACACCGCCCTTTCGGCGGACTAAGCTTTTTTCCGGTCGGCGTTTCGATTTCATACATTTGGTTATCTCGAAAACCTTGAGCGCTGAACGGGATCGAACGCCACGGTCCTTTGAGATCATTGTCCGGATTGCTGAAGCCGTTGCTGTTCGCGGGAAGTCGGTTTCTAACTTGCTTCCAGTGATCCTTTCCAGAGGCGGCATATACGACGATAAAATCGTGGGAATCACCAATTGCTGACCGGTTTTCTCTGGAGGTACGCTTTTGCCAAATGATATTAGCAATAAAATTGGATCGGCCAAAAATCTCGTTCATCACTTGGATGAGATTGTGAACTTCATTGTCGTCGATAGATACGAATATTGAGCCATCTTCTGACAATAGTTCCTTCAGGATTCGAAGGCGCGGATACATCATACAAAGCCACTTGTCGTGACGGGACAGGTCTTCTGCCTCCTTGCCCACGACAGATCCAAGCCATGCTTTGATTTCCGGCGAACTCACATTGTCATTGTAGACCCAGCCTTCATTGCCCGTGTTATAGGGAGGGTCGATATAGATGCACTTAACCTTGCCCGCATAGTAAGGAAGCAAGGCCTTCAAGGCCTCCAGATTATCGCCCTGGACAAGCAAGTTGCCCGCGTCCGGATCACCGACACTCTTATTCTTGTCGCAATGGATCAGGCGATAAGGCACCTCGCGATGATGGTTCACCACCGCCTTCTTACCAATCCAATCGAGTGTAGGCATTTAAAGCTGTGCTCCAGAATCACGCCCAAGCGTAGCCTTTGAGTAGCTGCTTCGGGAGTGCGGGCACAAGAGATAGATAATTGTGACTTTAAAACCGGGCGTAGAGCGACTCGAAATAATACCGATTAAAAGTCGGCGCACTCAATCTTGAACCGGATGCGCCTCTTCTGATTGAGCGGCTGAATCAACAAGCTCTTTCTTGGCGACCTTTAAATCTTCATCGTAAAGCACAAAAGGGCCGCGACGGCCTAACGGCTTTTCCAGAAGCGCCGCACACGCATGATAAAACTGTGAGTAGAGCCAATTGACGTTATCATCTTCATGGCGAGCGATTGCCGGGCCATAGTGCGACATAGCATATTCTCCCATCGGCTCTGATTCTTTCATGGCACCGTACACTGAGAGAATCTCGTCCTCCAAGCGATGGTTCCATGCTATGGATAATAAGCAGTTAATTTCGGCGACGTCAAATAATAATGATGATGCTGACAAGCTTACAATTCGCGATCCTGAGCTTATCTTTGGTATCGTGGGGCCGATAGGAGTTGATATCGACAGTATTGTTGCCTCGCTTGGAAAATCATTGCGGGATGTCGGCTACAACGCTTGTGTAATTCACCTTACGAAACATATAAAAGATGATCGAATTCCAATCGAGGTAGACGAAAGAAGTTATTATTCCCGATATAAAACATTAATCAAGTACGGAAATGAATTTCGAGCCCTCGCGAAGAATGCTTCGGCCATTGCGGGCATAGCAATTGCAAAAATTCGTGAAATACGTGCTGAGCTCTCTAACGACGTTAACCAGCCGGCACTCGGGCGGGCCTACATTATAAGACAGTTCAAACGAGCCGAGGAAGTGGCGCTGATGCGCCGTGTCTATGGTCGGAAGTTTATCCAGGTGTCGGTTTTCGGCAGCCCGATCGACAGGCGGCGGATACTGATAGAAAAAATCCAATCGTATGACGCATCCCCTAAGAATGAGGCAGAGGTCGAGCGGCAGGCCATCGAACTTATAGATGTCGACCACAATCAGAGGGACCATGATCATGGTCAGCGTCTGTCTGATGTATTCCATTTGGGCGATGTTTTTGTTGATGGCATCCATAAAGTCAAGGCACAACAGACAATTGATCGCTTTATTCGAGCTTTCTTTGGAGATACGTCCGCATCGCCGACAAAGGATGAGTACGGGCTTTATATTGCTACTGCTGCTTCGCTGAGGTCTGTGGATCTATCAAGGCAGGTAGGAGCGGCAATTTTCAGCAAGCGCGGTGAAATTATTACGCTTGGTTGCAATGAAGTTCCGAAGGCGGATGGCGGGACCTATTGGTCTGATGACCCACGTCCTATTGCACGCGACGTGGAATTGGGCCGGGACCCAAATCAAAGCCGAAAAAATGAAATCATCTACGACCTTCTCGATCGAATGTTTGACGAAGGCCTTCTTTCCGCAAAATTGACCTCCGTAGAGGACAAACAGGCTAGAATCGATACATTCCTGGGTAACGCCCGCGTAAAGGATGCTCAAATTCTAGATATCATTGAGTATGGGAGAATCATTCACGCCGAAATGTCGGCTATTTCAGATGCTGCGAGATTGGGGCGGGAAACCGCTGGCTCAACACTCTATTGTACGACGTTCCCTTGCCATTTATGCGCGAAGCATATCGTTGCTGCAGGAATGAAACGCGTAGTCTTCCTTGAGCCTTATCCAAAGAGTTACGCTCAAAAGCTCCACTCAGATTCAATTACTTTTGATGGAGACGATGAGAATAAGGTATTTTTTCAACCGTTTATTGGGATTTCACCCCGCCGATATCGCGATATTTTCGAGAAACGGAAACGAAAGGACAGCAAAGGCAAGGCTATCGACTGGTACGAAGGGCAGCCGATACCTTTGCTTGAAGACCGAAGTGGCTCCTATATCGAAAACGAAGAAGCGGCTGTTGTGGTTGCTCTAAAAGAACTCTTTCAGGGTGGAAATTCGAGTCCGAACCCTGGCTAAATTTATTCTGGGGGAGGTTTAATGCAGCTCACGCGGCGCACACTTTATGATCTCGTCTGGAGCAAGCCTATGACGAAGATCGCGGCTGAGTTTCAGATCTCTGATGTTGGCTTGGCAAAAGTCTGTGAGAGACACCGGGTGCCTACGCCTCCACAAGGGTATTGGGCAAAGGTTGAAGCGGGAAAGAAGGTCAAGAAGGCTCTATTTGTCGAAGTCAAAGACCCGGAGCTGGACCGCATAGATATCAATGGCAATCTCGCTCAGCTTCCAGAGGGTGTACGAGAGCTTGCCGCACGTCACAAAGCGGAACGTCTTGAGCGACGGGCAGTTGAGCGAAAAGTGTTCATCCCCCCAATCGAGCTTGCTCCACCGAAATCTGGAGAAATCCACCCTGCAATCCGCCTCACCGCGAAAACCCTGCGTAATCGCTCTGCACAGCGCGACGAAGTCGCGCAGGCCTTTGGCGATGGGTTGTGCGGGATAGAAGTGGGCATTCAGTCGGTTGAGAGGGTTATCGTGGCTCTCGATAGCCTTGCCCAAACCCTTGCCGAACGAGGCTTGCAGATTGAACCGACTGGTAACGGGATGAGGATCGCGAATGGAGCAGAGAGGGCCGAATTCAGCCTCAAGGAAATCACGCGGAGTGTACCTCACGAACCAACGGAAGCCGAGCTGGCAGAGGAAGTAAGGCGGCAAAAGCGGCGGGAAAGGTATTGGCGCGGTGAGATTCCCTGGAGCAACTATTCATTTCAGGAAAAGGCCTATCCCGAGAAGGATACCCTTCGAACGGGCCAGTTATTTCTTCAGATTGAAGGGTATGGTGACGGGGTCCGCCGAAAGTGGGCCGACGGAAAAACCCAGACAATCGAGACTTTAATTCCGTCTATTGTGGATGGATTTGAAATCCTAATCGCCGCACGAAAAGCCGAGCGGGAACGCCGTGAGGAACGAGATCGTCGTTGGCAGGAATACTGTCGAAGACGAGACTTGGCAAAGGCCCGCCAGAAACGGGAAGCCGACCGCGGACCCTTTGTAGATCGAATTATTGAGATCCATCGCGAAATCACTCGCCTTCAGGCTTGGTTGGCTGAAAGCCGGCCCATCGCCGAGCAAAGACCCGATAGTTCATATCGCCGCATGGTCGAGTGGGTCGAGGAGCGGCTAAACGTTCTTATTATCAGCGTCGAACCAGCGGGGATTGAAAAGCAATTGGCTGAAAGCAAGCTTTTTCCGAATCCAAATGCTGACGAACTCCACGATCCACTAGGGGATCCTGGAGAACGAAATTACTGGCAGTTTAGCTAAGCGGCTATACTAACATTTGAATGTAAGGCTCTGGTCATAAATGGCCTTCCACAACCACTTTCGCTATACCCCTGTGAGAACGAAAAAAGAACTTGCGAGAGAGAACAAAAAGTGTACGGATAAGTCATCAACACGTCGTTGAGACTCAATAGCAGCCCGTGCCATAAGGAAGCCTGGTCATGTCTCAGTCCTCTCTGCGACTGGTGGAAAGCTCATCAATGGATAAAGAAAAGTCGAAAGCTCTCGACGCCGCGCTCTCACAGATCGAGCGGAATTTTGGCAAGGGCTCGATCATGCGGCTCGGCAAGGGCCAGAAGCCTCAGGAAATCGAGACGATTTCGACGGGCTCGCTCGGCCTCGACATCGCCCTCGGTGTCGGCGGGTTGCCGCGTGGACGCATCATCGAGATTTACGGGCCGGAATCGTCGGGTAAGACGACCCTGGCGCTGCATACGGTTGCCGAGGCCCAGAAGAAGGGCGGCGTTTGCGCCTTCGTGGATGCGGAACACGCCCTCGATCCGGTCTATGCCCGCAAGCTCGGGGTCAATCTGGACGATCTTCTGATCTCCCAGCCCGATACCGGCGAGCAGGCGCTTGAAATCGCCGACACGCTCGTGCGCTCAGGCGCCATCGATGTCCTCGTCATCGACTCGGTCGCCGCGCTGACCCCGAAGGCGGAGTTGGACGGTGAGATGGGCGATGTGCAGCCGGGTCTCCAGGCGCGCCTCATGAGCCAGGCCTTGCGCAAGCTCACCGGTTCGATCTCACGATCGAAGACGATGGTGATCTTCATCAACCAGATCCGCATGAAGATCGGCGTCATGTACGGCAGCCCGGAGACGACGACGGGCGGAAACGCGCTCAAGTTCTATGCCTCGGTCCGTCTCGACATCCGTCGCGTTACGACCTTGAAGGACCGCGAAGACGCCATCGGCAATTCGGTTCGCGTCAAGGTGGTGAAGAACAAGGTCGCTCCGCCTTTCAAGCAGGTCGAGTTCGACATCATGTTCGGCGAAGGCGTTTCGAAGATGGGCGAACTCGTCGATCTCGGTGTCAAGGCCGGCATCGTCGAGAAGTCCGGCGCCTGGTTCTCCTATGACAGCCAGCGCCTCGGCCAGGGTCGCGAGAACGCCAAGCAGTTCCTGCGCGACAATCCCGACGTCGCCGAGAAGATTGAAATGCTGATCCGCCAGAATTCCGGCGTTCTCGCCGACCGTATTCTGGATGAGGCAACCCCGACCGAAGACGATCTGGACGAGGGTGCTGCTTAGAGCATGATCCGAAAAGTTAAGCGCGGCTTTTCGGAAGAATCATGCGGTTCCAGGGATTTTGCCTCCTTCAAGGGCAAATGAAGGGCCGTCGCGAGGGATCGCGGCGGTCTTTTTTATTAGGCTTCCTGGAACATGATCAGAACAAGTGGAAAACCGGTTGTTCGCTCGGATCATGTGAATCCAAAAGGATAGAGCTTGCTCATGTTCAAAGAGACATGAGCAAGCTCTACGGGCGGGGTCTCAGGTTGTTGAGGCGAGCCGAGAGGAGCGCCGGTATCGAAAGAGGTCCGGCCCGCTGTCGAGCGCGCCGACCTGAACGGGCGCGCCGAGAACGGCAAAGCGTAGTTCTGCAATCGGGCGGACGGCGGCATGAGGCATAGACGAGCATGTCTGCCAACCTGCTCGACATATAGACCTATCCGCAGCGGCGTACTTGCCAAGGTCCCCGTCGGCGAGCGTCAACTGCACCCAACAACGGTTGAGGGCAGTCAGTAGTCGCCGAGGAGGGCTTGCGCTATGGTGGGGAGCTCGATCTTGTCGAGAATGGTGATGAAGCGGCCCTTGCGCGCTGTGGCTCTAGCCGCTGGCGGAACAGCAACCGGTTGAACCGAGCCGGAATTTTCCGGTGAGCCGCCAAAAGGGGCAAGACGGTCCAACTCTGCCAGGATTTTGGGGGCGAGGCCGATTTCGGGTCGAGGTGGCCGTGGCTCCGAGCTGCTGATGGCCGAGAACAAAACGGTTGTGGCCGACTGCCGAACGGTGTCACGTGAGGGATGCCGTGCGTGATCGGTCACATGATCGGGGCACATGGGGCGGCAGGCCGACAAACCCGATCATTGCCGGAAATTCCTGCAAAACGCTGCCTCGACAGCGCTTGCGGCTGCGTCTAAAACCGGCCCCAACCAACACCTTGAGGATATTTCATCCTCATCAACGAGCTTAGAGTTTCATGAGCGGCGTCAACGAAATCCGGTCGGCTTTTCTCGATTACTTCGCCAAGAACGGCCATGAGGTCGTGGCTTCGAGCCCCCTTGTGCCGCGCAACGATCCGACCCTGATGTTTACGAACGCCGGCATGGTGCAGTTCAAGAACGTTTTCACTGGTGTCGAGAAGCGGCCCTATTCGCGCGCGACCACCGCGCAGAAATGCGTGCGCGCCGGCGGCAAGCACAACGATCTCGACAATGTGGGCTACACCGCCCGCCACCACACCTTCTTCGAGATGCTGGGCAATTTCTCTTTCGGCGATTACTTCAAGGCGCAGGCCATCGAGCTTGCCTGGAACCTGATCACGAAGGAATTCGACCTCACGAAGGATCGGTTGCTCGTCACGGTCTACCACGACGACGATGAGGCGGCCGATCTCTGGAAGAAGATCGCAGGATTTTCGGATTCCAAGATCATCCGCATCCCGACGTCGGACAATTTCTGGCAGATGGGCGATACCGGCCCATGCGGACCTTGTTCGGAGATCTTCATCGACCAGGGCGATGCGTTGCAGGGAGGGCCTCCCGGCAGCCCGGACGAGGATGGCGACCGCTTCCTCGAGTTCTGGAACCTCGTGTTCATGCAATACGAGCAGATCGAGCCCGGCAACCGCATCGTATTGCCGAAGCCATCCATCGATACGGGCATGGGCCTCGAGCGCATCGCCGCGATCATGCAGGGTGTCCACTCGAACTATGACACGGATCTGTTCCGCACGTTGATCGACGCGGTGGCGCACGCGACCGGCGTTGCGCCGGAAGGCGCGCGCAAGGCGTCCCATCGGGTGATCGCCGACCATCTGCGCGCCTCGTCCTTCCTCGTCGCGGACGGCGTACTGCCGTCGAATGAAGGTCGCGGCTACGTGCTTCGCCGCATCATGCGTCGCGCCATGCGCCATGCTGAGCTTTTGGGGGCGAAGGAGCCGTTGATGTACCGCCTCGTCCCCGCGCTTGTGCGCGAAATGGGGCAGGCCTATCCCGAACTGATCCGCGCCGAGCCGCTCATCACCGAGACGCTGAAGCTCGAAGAGACCCGCTTCCGCAAGACGCTGGAACGCGGTCTCACCATCCTCGACGAGGAGACCCGCACGCTCGTCCAGGGCCAGAAGCTCTCCGGCGACGTCGCGTTCACACTCTACGACACCTACGGTTTCCCACTCGATCTGACGCAGGACGCGCTGAAGTCGCGGGGCATCGGCGTCGATACGGATACGTTCAAAGCGGCCATGGAGCGCCAGCGCGAGATGGCGCGCGCGGCGTGGTCCGGCTCCGGCGAGGCGGCGACGGAAACGGTGTGGTTCGGCGTGAAGGAGCGCGTCGGCGCGACCGAGTTCCTCGGCTATGACACCGAGATCGCGGAAGGCGTCGTGCTGGGCCTCTTGAAGGACGGCAAGGAAGTCAGCGAAATCAAGGCGGGGGAGACCGGCCTCGTCGTCCTCAACCAGACACCATTCTACGGCGAGTCGGGCGGTCAGGTCGGCGATATCGGCGTGATGAAAGGCGAGGGCGCGCGGTTGCGCGTGACCGGTACGGAGAAGAAGCTCGGCGATCTTCTCGTCCATCACGTGATGGTGGAGCACGGAGCGCTCAAGCCGAACCAGTCGCTCGAACTGATCGTCGATCACGAGCGCCGCTCGGCCATCCGCTCCAACCATTCCGCGACGCACCTCCTGCACGAGGCTTTGCGGCAGGTGCTGGGCGATCACGTGGCGCAGAAGGGCTCGCTCGTCTCGCCCGACCGCCTGCGTTTCGATTTCAGCCATCCGAAGCCTGTGACCGATGAAGAGGTTCAGCGCGTCGAGGAGATCGCGAACAAGGTCCTGCTCCAGAACGAGCCGGTCGTGACCAAGCTCATGGGCGTCGAAGAGGCCATCGAGTCCGGCGCACGCGCTTTGTTCGGCGAGAAATACGGGGACGAAGTGCGCGTCGTCTCCATGGGCAAGGCGGACGGCAACAAGACCTTCTCTGTCGAACTCTGCGGCGGGACCCATGTGAGCCGCACGGGCGATATCGGTGTCGTCACCATCGTCGCCGAGAGCGCGGTGGCGTCGGGCGTTCGTCGCCTCGAAGCGATGACCGGCACTGCCGCTCGCCGCCATCTGGCGGGCGAGAGCCGCAAGCTCCACGAGATCGCAAGCCTCCTGAAGATCCCCGCCGACGAAGCAGCGGAGCGTCTTGCCGCTCTTCTCGAAGAGAGGCGCAAGCTGGAACGCGAACTCACCGATGCGCGCCGCAAGCTCGCCATGGGTGGCGGCGGCGGTTCCGGCGACGGCGATTCAGTGCGTGATGTCGGTGGCGTCAAGCTGATGGCGCGCGCGGTCTCCGGCGTCGAGATGAAGGATCTCAAGAGCCTTGCGGACGAGGGCAAGAAGCGCCTCGGCTCCGGTGTCGTCGCCATCGTCGGCGTCGCCGAGGATGGCAAGGCCGGCATCGTGGTCGGTGTCACCGAGGACCTGACGACAAAGTACGATGCGGTGTCGCTCGTGCGCGTCGGCTCGGAAGTGCTCGGCGGCAAGGGCGGTGGCGGGCGTCGCGACATGGCGCAAGCGGGCGGCCCTGATGGAGCGCAAGCTGAAGCGGCTCTCGCAGCCATCGAAGCGGCGCTTTCAACCGCCGCCTAAAGGATCTGCGCCATGTCGAGGGATCACCCACATCCGGCACGGCGCAGAGTTTACGAAGTCCTCGAACGCACCAGCGTGAGCGATCCCATCGTTCACGCTATTCACGCCTTTCTGATCCTCTTGATCATCGCGAACGTGACGTCCGTGGTGCTGGAAAGCGTGCCCTCCCTCAGGCTGGATTTCTGGCCGACCTTCGTCGCGATCGAGATTTTCAGCGGTATCGTCTTCACGCTCGAATATGTGGCCCGCATCTGGTGCGCCCCGGAGCACCCACCCTGGCGTCATTTGAAGCCATGGAGGGCTCGTCTGAAATGGGCGCTTCATCCGCAATCCATCATCGATCTTCTCGCGATCCTGCCGTTCTATTTCGCGTATTGGGATATCAGCGAGCTACGCATCTTCCTGCTTCTGAGGCTCTTCCGGTTCTTCAAGCTCGCACGTTACTCGCCGGGGCTCACGAGCCTGATGGAGGCGATCTACGCTGAACGGCGCGCGCTCATCGCCTGCGGTGTCATTCTCCTCGGCACCGTGCTGATGTTCGCCTCCATGATGAACCTCGTGGAGAAGGATGTGCAGCCCGACAAGTTCGGCAGCATTCCGGAGGCCATGTACTGGGCCATCATCACTCTGACGACCGTGGGTTATGGGGATGTTGTGCCGGTGACGCCCCTGGGGCACGCCATTGCCGCACTGACTGCGGTTGCAGGCCTCATCATGCTCGCCCTGCCGGTCGGCATCATCGCCAGCGCGTTTTCACGGGAAATCCACCGGCATGACTTTGTCGTTACCTGGAGCATGGTGGCGCGCGTGCCGCTCTTCGCCGATCTCGACGCCGAAGAGGTCGCTCTGGTCATGCATCGGTTGCGATCGCAAAGCTGCGTGCCGGGCGAGCTCATCGTCCGCAAAGGCGATGAGGCTCATTCGATGTATCTCATCGCGGCCGGGGAGGTGGAGGTGCTCGTTCCCGGTGAAGCGGTGAGGTTGGGGGCCGGCGATTTCTTCGGCGAAGCCGCCGTTTTGAAGCGCCGACGGAGGCATGTGACGGTGAGGGCCGTCACCCCATGCCGTTTGCTCGTGCTTGATGCCGAGGATCTGCACCAGTTGATCGCGTCCGACCCGACGATGGCGCAACACATCGAAGAGGTCATTCAATCCCGAGGCGAGAGGCGCGCGGTTTGAAATCTAGCTAGTCCCGATCCGGATGCTGACGCGATGCCATTTTCGCCAGATCCTCGATGCTCGCGTTATCTTCCGTTCTTTCACCGGGCAGGGTGTGCAGCATCTCGAACGCGGCGATCCGGCTTTCCATTCCGTACTGGATTTCCGGTTGAACGCGGCCGGGATCGTCGAGGCTTCCGATGGAGACGCTGATGCGATCGCTCTCCACATATCGAAACGAAAGCGGCGTGCCGCAATCCCGGCAAAACCCGCGCTCGACGGCTTCCGAACTTTTGAAGATGCCGGGCTTGGCCTTGGTCCAGACCAGGTCCTTCAGCGGGACGCCCGCGAGCGGTGCGAAGTAATTGCCGAAGGCTTTTTGGCACATGCGGCAATGGCAGATGCTGGCATGGGTCGGTTCGGACAAAAGCGCATAACGCACCGCGCCGCATTGGCAGCCGCCGGTCATGGCGGCTCGGGAGTTTCGGGACATGCTTTCAGTTCCTTTGCGCTCGCAACGGCGGGCAGGGGAGGCGATTCTTCAGATTGGAATTGTAGGGTGCCACGCTTGGTTTTCTCATCTCGAACTCGGATGGCTTTCAGTCGTCGCTCCAATAATCGGCGATCAATCGAAGGAGCAGATCTGGGTCGCTTTCCACACCCTCGTTTCCTTTGAAGGAGCTGAACTAGATGTGATCGTCGAAGAAATCGAGCTCCACGCGCATACCGACGAGCGTGAACGACACCATGATGGAATCGTCGCGAAGATGGTCGAGTCGATAGTAGATTTTCTCGCGATCCAGGAAGTTGAGAAAAGGGATAAGATCCTTGATGCCGCGCGGCGTCATCACCCTATTGCCTCCCTGCTGAAAGAGCAGCGTCAGTGTTTTGGGGTGGGCGGAGGAATGTCCCGCGCTAGCCACTCCCTGACCTTGAGCAGAAAATTGCGGGCTGCTGCGGGGCGGAAGAACATGAATTCGGTGCCGGTCTTGTCCCACAAGCCGTTGATCTCCTCGTCACTGCGGCTGCTGAGGATCTCGGCAAGATAAGTGTCGAGCTTCTTCTGGCGCGGCTTGTCGAGGCTCCCCAGCAGGCTTTCGCGAAGCTTCGTTTCGGAGGTGATCTCTTCATACAAGGTGCAATGGAGATTAAAAGCCAGCGTTAGAAATTCATCCGGGAAGGGGTTCGTCGTTCCCGGTGGATGCCGTTTGGCCTCATTACGGCCGTGTGCGTTTTGCCTTCTGACACGGGATTTGTGCTTCGACATGCATCACCCCGGAGGCGTCCAAGCGTATTCCCGCAGCGCGAACCAGAGGCCGCCGGGATCCTCATCCTTGGCGCCGTTCGCCAGCCATTCACGCACGACGTTGTCGATGATCTCTTTGGGCGTGGTGCCGTATTGCCGCTGCACGATCCATTCATGCTCGCTCTCACCGCCCCCGACCACCGGCACCGCGCCGCGCGAGAGAAGTTCGGCGATGCAGCGACGCACGAAATCAGTCAACGCGTCGCCTTCGAAACCGAAACCGAGACGTCCTTTAGGCACGATCTGCCATAGCCCGACGGCATCGATGGGCAACTCATCCGCAACGATCTTGATGTACTCACTGAGCGGCTTGCCGGACCGTTTGTCACGAGGCTCGTTGTTCATCTTTGGATACCTTTCTACCCCGGCGGCGTCCAGGCGTGTTCCCGCAAGGCAAACCAGAGCCCGCCGGGATCCTCGTCCTTGGCGCCGTTCGCCAGCCATTCGCGCACGACATTGTCGATGATGTCTTCGGATGTGGAGCCGTATTGCCGCTGCACGATCCACTCATGCTCACCATCCAGTCCGCCGCCGACCACCGGAACTGCACCGCGCGAGAGAAGCTCCGCGATGCCGCCGTCAACGCCGCTGGTAAAGTCAGTCATCGCTCCAGTGAGCTTGGATCAGTTCAAACAGGAGGTCGACATTATCTTCAACCGCTTCTGAGCCCCTGAAAATGCTGAACTCGATGTGATCGTCAAAGAAGTCCAACTCGATACGCGCGCCGACGAGTGTGAACGACACCATGATGGTGTCGTCGCGGACATGATCCAGTCGATAGTAGATCTTTTCTTTATCAAGATAGTTCAGGAAGGGTATGAGATCTTTGATGCCACTCAATGTCATTGTTGTCCCTCACTTTCGGTATTCGTCTCGACCAAGAATCTTTAGGCATGTTCTAGCGGCGGAATCACCGCCTTTTGCCGCCTTCATTACGTCTTCAATCGTCACACCAAGAAATTGACCCGGAAGCACAGAACGGATCTTGCCTTTGCAGTGTGCCGAAACAAAATCTTGGACCCTCATGCCAAGCTGATTTTGCTCGAAACCGCCAGCAAGAGTAATGCCGGACGAATTTTCTGATGCACTTCGAGGTTTTTCGGAAGGATGTGCCGGCGCCCCCTCTCCCACCCACTGTCCGCCGTTTGGGCTTCCGGCTGGGGCGCGCGGCTGGCTTGGGTTGAAGCGCTTGAGTGCGAGGGCAATGCGCAGGCTGCGGAGTTCAATTTGCGCGACGACAATGGCCTTTCGGGCACCGAGCAATTCGTGGCGAAGGGACGGCGGTAAAGGCATAAAACGATCCATCGATTCTTAAAATATGGATATATTCATAGAACAAAATAAGAACATTGTCAAATTTGTTGCGGCTTCTGCGCAATGAAAAAGGCCCGGCTTTGGGCCGGGCCTTGGATCGGTTGCTATCTTTTGTCCGTCATGCCCGGGCTTGTCCCGGTTATCCATGTCTTCGTCGCCAGGGATCACTCTGTTTCCAAGGCGTGGATGGCCGGAATAAGTCCGGCCATGACGGGTGAGGGAGGGAGCGGGAGGCCGCTTAAGCCGCCATCGCCTTCTTGAGGTTTTCGTCGATCTTGTCGAGGAAGCCGGTGGTGGAGAGCCACTTTTGCTCGGCGCCGACGAGGAGGGCGAGGTCCTTGGTCATGGAGCCGGCTTCCACCGTGTCCACGCAGACCTTCTCTAAGGTCGTGGCGAACTTGGCGAGCTCGGCGTTGTTGTCGAGCTTCGCGCGGTGGGCGAGGCCGCGGGTCCAGGCGAAGATCGAGGCGATGGAGTTGGTGGAAGTCTCCTTGCCCTTCTGGTGCTCGCGGTAGTGGCGGGTGACGGTGCCGTGGGCGGCTTCCGCTTCCACGGTCTTGCCGTCCGGCGTCATCAGAACCGAGGTCATCAAGCCGAGCGAGCCGAAGCCCTGCGCGACGGTGTCGGACTGCACGTCGCCGTCGTAGTTCTTACAGGCCCAGACATAGCCGCCCGACCACTTGAGGGCCGAGGCCACCATGTCGTCGATGAGGCGGTGCTCATAGGTGATGCCGGCGGCCTCGAACTTCGCCTTGAACTCGTTCTGGTAGACTTCCTCGAAGATGTCCTTGAAGCGGCCGTCATAGGCCTTGAGGATCGTGTTCTTCGTGGAGAGGTAGACCGGATACTTGCGCATCAGGCCGTAGTTCATCGAGGCGCGGGCGAATTCGCGGATCGACTCGTCGAGGTTGTACATCGCCATGGCGACGCCGCCGCCCGGGAACTTGAAGACTTCCTTCTCGATGACCGTGCCGTCCTCGCCCTCGAACTTGATCGTCAGGCGGCCCTTGCCGGGCACCTTGAAATCGGTCGCCTTGTACTGGTCGCCGAAGGCGTGACGGCCGACGATGATCGGCTGCGTCCAGCCCGGGACGAGGCGCGGAACGTTCTTGCAGATGATCGGCTCACGGAAGATCACGCCGCCGAGGATGTTGCGGATCGTGCCGTTCGGCGACTTCCACATTTCCTTGAGGTTGAACTCCTTCACGCGGGCTTCGTCCGGCGTGATCGTCGCGCACTTCACGCCGACGCCGTACTTCTTGATGGCTTCCGCCGCTTCGATGGTGACCTGATCGTTGGTCGCGTCGCGGTGCTCCATGCCGAGATCGAAATACTTGAGATCGATGTCGAGATAAGGGTGGATCAGCTTGTCCTTGATGTAGTGCCAAATGATGCGGGTCATCTCGTCGCCGTCGAGTTCGACGACCGGATTGGCAACCTTGATCTTCGCCATGATCTCACCTTGCGCTGAAGAGGGGATAAGGCCTCCCGGACGGGAAACCGTTGCCGCGCGCTATAGCGCGGCTTGAGGCCGGGGGGAAGCGGGGGCGGGAGGAAATGCGGAGCTCGCGGGTGGTGAGAAATGCTGACAGGCGCCAAGGCGCGCGTTTGAGGTGGTAGCGGAGGACAGTTTCTCTTGGCCCCCCTGATGGCC
This sequence comes from Microvirga sp. 2MCAF38, assembly GCF_052115485.1. Lineage (NCBI taxonomy): Bacteria > Pseudomonadati > Pseudomonadota > Alphaproteobacteria > Hyphomicrobiales > Methylobacteriaceae > Microvirga > Microvirga sp. 2MCAF38. The sequence continues at coordinate 369,217 of NZ_JBFRGU010000003.1, forward strand.
GCCCGCCTCGCCCGGGTGACGAACCGCTCGGCTCGAAGGTGCAACGCCTCCGCAAGGAATAGAGCCACGGCCAGGGGTAACGTTACGCAAGGCTACACCCTATCCTCACCTTACCAGTTTGTTTACTATCCTGGCGTGAGAATGCCTAAGACAAGAGGCGCCGCACAATGGCTGAAACAACAATCGAATGGACCGATGCGACTTGGAATCCTGTCGCAGGATGCTCCATCATGTCAGCGGGCTGCACCAACTGCTACGCCATGCGTATGGCTGCTCGCCTCGACGCGATGGGATTGGAAAAGTACGCCGGTTTAACTCGCAAGAGCGGTGGACGCGCGAAATGGACCGGCAAAGTCCTTCTGGATCAAAAATCACTAAGTCTGCCAGAACGCTGGACCAAGCCCCGTCGCGTCTTCGTCAATTCGATGTCCGACCTGTTCCACCCGGCCGTGCCTGCTGAATTCATTGCACAGGTATGGCAAACTATGGAGCGGACGCCCCGACACACCTTTCAGATTTTGACCAAGCGGCCAGACCGCATGTTGGAGATTGTGCCGAGCCTCTCTAGGCTTCCAAACGTATGGCTTGGAACGAGTGTCGAAGATAGCCGTGTCCTCCATAGGATCGATGAACTACGACGGGTACCGGCAGTTGTGCGGTTCATTTCGTTCGAGCCACTAATCGGTAGCGTTGCCGACGCTGATCTCAGCTGCATACAGTGGGCGATTGTCGGCGGAGAGAGCGGTCCAAAGGCGCGCCCCCTCGATCCAGAGTGGGTTGATGAGATACATGATCTGTGTGCCGAAGCTGAAACTGCCTTTTTCTTTAAGCAGTGGGGCGGCAAGAACAAAAAGGCGGCTGGTCGGGTTTATCGTGGGCGCCTTTGGAATGATCTACCTGAATTGAGGATATGAGAGGCGATTTCCGTCGCTAGGCGAACAGCTTGTGGGCTATCATTAGAGACGGCGAAGAAGAGCGATGCCATTGGTGCGCCATTCTTGTGATGTAGTCGGATAGGGTCAAGGACAGCACCCTTGAAGACTGTCTCAAGCCTTTCCTTAACGTAGACCTCGATTGCGGCGATATCCGCGCGACGTGTAGCCTGCGCCTCTGTCTCAAACATGTCAGCTGGCAGCGTCTCATGCTCATACCAACGCTGCCGCCAATCAGTAGCGCCAAGAACACGATCGAGTGCTGCCTCCTTGTGTTCATCGAGTTTCGTGGGGTCATGCGGGGCGTTACGATAGAGGCCTGACAGCGGGAAAAAGTACCAACAATCGAGTGCTTTGGTCGCCGCAATAGCCTCGACGGTACTCCAATCAACCTCCATCCCATATGGGTCCAGGAAGATCACGCCCCGCGTACCGCGTCGCCCATTACGTTGCTTACGCCATTGGGCCCCGGTACAGAGCTTCCTCACAAGCGGATTGGCATCGCCCTGTTGAAGTACAACCCTTCTTGATGGGTTTGCAGCAACGAGTTTCTCAAGCTCTGCAAATCTCGCGTCATCCTGCTCTATTAGAACAATTACGTCGAGGGGCGGATCGGTGGCGATGGCAATCGAGGCTGAGCCTGGGCTTGTGACCTCAATCGCATCTACACCACTCTCGAATAGTGGTAGAGCAGCCCTGACTTCAGTTCGAGTGCCTGAACCAGCGAAGGCATCGATGTAGACGCAGGCAAAGTTCTGGTTCCGTAAGGCCGTAGCGAAAGCGCGAAGATAGGCGCTTAGACAGCCAAGTTTCCGGTTCGTATCCGGTCCGCCAAAGACATGAGCCACGCCTACGCACACCCCTGCTATATTGTTAAGCTATGAGGATAGACAGCAACATCCCTAGATTGCAAGCCAAGCTGGCCTAGGCCCTGGTGGTGAAGCCTAAACCAGCGCGATGGGTAGGTATGAAATAGGCGAATTTTTTCTGATGGCGCCCATCGGCGTAGTTGAGAATCGTATTGCGAGGGTGTGACTAGTGTTCGCCATCTGCAGCTCCTTCGGCCCAGTGCGGCCGACAAAGAAGCCAAATGCGAGAGCGCCCAGAAAGCACCACCGAAATTTGCATCTAAAAGGAAATTTTTGCTTTAAAATAAGCTACTTAGCGATTTAATGGTAGCTGAGGACGGATTTGAACCCCCGACTAGGCAGCCTTCACCGCCGTCACATGGAGCCAGTCCGTTCTCCTGCCGTCATACCCGCCGCCGATTGTTTCGTTGATGGCAAGGGATTGCCATTCCAGCGCTTCATAGACGGAGCGCAGCCAGTCCTTTGAAGGGTAGTTGAAGAAGCGGCCGAACGCGTCGAGACCTTCCTGTTCGCCCGCCTTGAAGCTTGCAAAGAAAACTCCTCCGGGCTTCAGGGCTTTGTGAATGCGGGCGATGATGGCGCCGAGATCGGCGCGGGGGACGTGCAGCAGGCAGGCGTGGGCGAAGACGCCGTCATAGGCGTCCGTCTCGTCCAGATCCTCAAAGCGCAGAACCTTCACGGGGCGCCCGAGGCGTCTCTCGGCTTCCCGCGCGAGCTCCGGCGAGCCGTCGGTGGGATGGACGTCATAACCCGCGGCGATCATGGCCTCGCTGTCCTGCCCGCCGCCGCAGCCGAGTTCCAGAATCGAGCCTCGTTCAGGGACATGTTTCAGGAACGCGTCGAGAATGGCCTTCTCGGCAAGACGCTGCCGCGTGGCGTAGGCATGGGCTTCGGAGGCGTAGAAGTCGAGCGTCTTTTCCATGCGGTCTCTCATGAATGTTATCCGATATTTTGTATCATTTTTGCTGGGTTGTGACGTAGAATACGGCCGGATTTGCTGAAATTTCTCCACAAAACCATCTCCGCGTGCGCGTGCGCACTGACGATGAACAAATTCTGTATTGAAATTTCATCCAACCTGAGCATTGTGCCTCTAGGTAATCGTACCTGTCTCGCTTTGGGGGGAATTCATGCGTCTTTCTTTCATTATCGGCATCGGGGCAGTCGCCCTGGCGCTCGCCGGCTGTCAAACATCCGAGCAATCCATGTCGACTGCGCAGTCTGTCTGTCTCGAGTCGGGCCTGAGGCCTGGAACGGCAGCTTTTACGCGTTGCACCAACGCTAATTACCGCAACAACGTTGCTCAGTCGAACGCGGCCGCCAGCCAGGTTGCTGCCGGCGCGGCCGTCGGCGTCATCGGTGGTGCTGCCCTCGGCGCGGCTTCGGCCCGTCCGTACTACTGCCGCGGCTGGGGCTGCTGGTAGCCAACTTCCGTCGGATCACATCAGACACAGAAAGCCTCCCCCGACGTTTCGCGGGGAGGCTTTTTTGCATTCGGCGCTGTTCCTCTGGTCATGCTCGCGCATTCGGCGCTATGGAAGGCTTTCGCTTTAAGAATTGCCATCATGACCACCCAGACCGCGCCCAAACATCCCGTCATCATCCTCGTCGAGCCGCAGATGGCCGAGAATATCGGCATGGCGGCGCGGGCGATGGCGAATTTCGGGCTGTCCGAAATGCGCCTCGTGTCGCCTCGGAACGGCTGGCCGAAGAAGGGCGCGCATTCGGCGGCATCCGGTGCGACGCATGTTCTGGAAAACGCGAAGCTCTACGACACGGCCCGCGAGGCCGTCGCGGATCTCAATTTCGTTTTTGCCACCACGGCCCGCGAGCGCGGTCAGATGAAGCGGGTGTTCGGGCCGGAACCCGCCATGCAGGAAACCCATTCCCGGATCGGGGAAGGGCAGGGCGTCGGCATCCTTTTCGGGCGCGAACGCACGGGCCTCGAGAACGACGAGGTATCGCTGGCGGACGCCATCATCACCTTCCCGGTCGATGCGAAGTTCTCGTCCCTCAATCTGGCGCAGGCGGTACTACTGGTTTCCTACGAATGGAACAAACGCGTCGTCGGAGAGGCGCTGCCCTTCGGCGGAGAACGCCGCTCGCCGCCGGCCCTGCGCGAGCAGGTTCTGTCCTTCTTCGAATATCTGGAGGAGGAGTTGGAGGCGGTGAATTTCTATCCGCCGGACAAAAAGCCGAGCATGACCCGGAACATGCGCGACATGCTCCATCGGCTCGAGATGACCGAGCAGGACGTACGTACGTTGCGGGGAGCGATTCGGGCGCTCGCGGAAGGTCGCCGGTTGAGAAAGCCTTAAAGAAGTTCTGTTTTTCTGTTCTTGGGGCGCCCTTTCGCGCTTTGTGTTTTGTTGAGTTGTTCCATGCGTCGTTCGCTGATGACCCTTGTCGTTCTGGGATCCTGCTTCGCAGCCCCATGGTCTCACGCGGCGACGCCGCCGAAACAGCCGGAGCAGGGACCCGGCGGCACGGATTATATGAGCGCCAACGTCACAAAGCGCGGCATCGGGACCGTGAGCGCAGGTGCTTACGTCTTCCATGCTGCGGCCCCCGCTGCCGAGCCGCGCCCGGTCGTCGTGTTCCTGCATTCCTGGGGTGGGTCAAATCCGGCTCTCTATGGAGGTTGGATCGAACATCTTGCGCGCAAGGGCAATCTCGTCGTCTTTCCGCGCTTCCAGGAAGTGAACCGGACGCGCCCCGCCGATGCCACCAAGCTTGCGGCGACCATTCTTGCGGACACTCTCGCGGCCCTCGCCCATGATGCGAATGCACGGCCCGATCTCGACCGCGTCGCCTATATCGGCCACTTGGCCGGCGTTCCGATTGCCCTGAATCTCGCGACGGGCGCGGGGCAGGAGGGCTTGCCGCAGCCGAAGCTCATTTTTGCCCTGATGCCCGGCGGCATCGCCTCGGGCGAGAAGTCACGCGGGATTCCGCTCGACGACCTTTCGGCCATCGATGCCTCGACGCTCCTCATCACCATGAACGGGGACCGCGACTACCTGCCCGCCGACCGCACCGCCAAGCGTATCTTGAAGGAAGCGACGCAGGTTCCGGCGAGCCGCAAGCTGTTCATGCGCATGGGGTCCGACGATCACGGTTACCCCGCCCTGACCGCCACGCTCGGGTCGCCCGGTTCGTCCAAGGCCGGCTACGATGCAGCCGAGATCAAGCTGCCGCCTGACCCGCCGAAGGATCCGAAACAGAAAAGCCCGTGGCGCTGGAGCGCCGACATGTCGCTCACGGGCGAGCAGACATTGCTCACGGTCCAGATCGGCAACAATCCCACCGATACGCTCGATTATCTTGCCTTCTGGAAGACGTTCGATCTCGCGACGGAGGCCGCTTTTACGGGCAAGGACGCCGCCGCCCTCCGCAAGGATCCGCACCTGACCGACATGGGCTCCTGGAGCGACGGCTGGCCGGTGCGCCGGCTTTCCGCCGAGATGCCGAAGGACCCGACGGCGGTGGAGGATCAACCGGCGAAGGGACCGCGCCGCCGCATCAACTGATCGGGAGAACGCACATGCATGTCGATCTTCTGGCCGGGACGGCTTATAACCCATCCACCATGCCGACCCCCGTGCCGACCATTCTCGTCTTCGATTCCGGCCTTGGCGGGCTGACGGTCTTCACGGAAGTGCTGAAGGCGCGGCCGGACGCCCGCTTCATCTATGCCGCCGACGATGCCGGGTTTCCTTATGGCCGATTGAGTGAAGAAGCCCTTGCCGCCCGGGTGCTGATGGTCATGGATCGGCTTATCGCGGTGCACGACCCCGAATTCGTCGTGGTGGCGTGCAATACGGCCTCCACCTTGGTGCTGCCGTATCTGCGCGCCCGGTTTCCGATTCCTTTCGTCGGCACTGTGCCCGCCATCAAGCCGGCGGCACAACTGACACGCTCCAAGCGCATTACCGTACTCGCGACGCCGGGCACCGTGGCGCGGGACTATACGCGCGATCTGATCGAGACCTATGCCGCCGGCTGCGCGGTCAATCTTGTCGGCTCAAGCCGTCTGGCGGGGTTCGCAGAGGCCGAATTGGCGGGCATCCCGGTCTCGGACGAGGATCTCTTTTCGGAATTGGAGCCCTGTTTCGTGGAAGATCGGGATGGGCGCACCGACGTGGTTGCGCTCGCCTGTACCCATTATCCGCTTCTTCTGGAGCGCATGAAGCGTCTTGCGCCGTGGCCTGTGGCCTGGATCGATCCCGCTCCCGCCATCGCCCGCCGCGTCGTTCAACTGATAGGCCCTCCCGTGCCTGGCCATGAGGTCGATGAGGGCGAGGCGACCATCGTCTTTACGGAAGGGCGGGATCTGAATCCCTCTCTCCGCGCGGCGTTGTATGACAAGGGCCTTCCCATCATCGCCCTGGAACCTCTCCCACTCCTGCAGACTTAGATTCAATCTCTCGAAGAACCGACCACGTCGCCGGATCGTGTTCTGAGCGTCTCTTGAATTCGGCCGTACAGGTCACACAACTTCGTGTGAAACGCGAACTGATTTGCGTCCTCATTGCTTAGTCTTGTGGGCGAAAGCGCGCGCGTGCGGGGAAATTCGATGGCTCAGACGGCGCCGAAGAAAACCCGATGGACACGTCGTATTGTCGGGGTGGTGGTCGCGTTGGCCCTCGTTGCCGGCGGGTATGCCGGCTGGCGATCCTGGCGGTCGCGTGCAGATCACGCGCCGACCGCCCAATCCCAGCAAGCATCGCAGCCTGTTCCCGTTCGAGCTGCCCCCGTCGTGCCGAGCGACGTTCCGATCTATCTGACAGGGCTCGGCTCCGTGCAGGCCTTCAATACGGTGACAATACGCACCCGCGTCGATGGTGAGATCCAAAAGATCGCGTTTCAGGAGGGGCAGATCGTCAAGCAAGGAGATCTTCTGTTGCAACTCGATCCGAGACCGTTTCAGGCGGCGCTGGATCAGGCCGTCGCGAAGAAGGCGCAGGACCAGGCGACTTTGGTCAGCGCCCAGGCGGACCTCGAACGCACTCGCCAGCTTTCCACGCGTGAATTCGCATCCAAGCAGCAGCTTGATCAGCAACAAGCCACGGTGAACTCGTTGATCGCGCAAATCGATGCCGACCAGGCTGCAATCGATAACGCACAAACGCAGCTCAGCTATACCACAATCCGCTCACCCCTTGCTGGACGCACAGGATTCCGGCTCGTCGATCAAGGCAATATCGTCCACGCGGCGGACACAACGGGGATCGTCGACATCACCCAGATAGAGCCTATCTCGGTCGTGTTCACGGCGCCCGAGGATCAGTTGCCCGCAATCAACAAGGCGCAAGCCGAAAGTCCGTTGAAGGTTCTGGCTCTGACGCCGAACGGCAAGGAAACTCTGGGCGAGGGACAATTGGCGCTGGTGAACAACCAGGTCGACACGGGCAGCGGCACCATTCGGCTGAAGGCGACATTCAAGAACGAAAACCACGCTTTGTGGCCTGGCCTCTCCGTCAGCACGCGACTTCTGCTCAAGACTTTGAGAGGGGTCGCAACGGTGCCGAGCACAGCCGTTCAGCGCGGCCCCCAGGGGCTCTATGTTTATGTCGTCAAACCGGATCGAACCGTCGAGATGCGGGAGGTTCAGGTCGGTGCGATCACCGAGGACAAGGCCGTCATCAACGGTGGCGTGAATGTCGGCGAGACGGTTGTGACGGCGGGGCACTATCGACTGCAACCGGGGGCGAAGGTCGATGTCGCCAATAGCGTCACGACCCAACAAATGGTGACGCAGGAGCCTTGAGATGGCCATGAACGGTGGAATTTCGGCGCCCTTCATCCGTTATCCGGTCGCGACCACGCTTCTGATGGTCGGCATTCTGTTCGCCGGTCTGATCGCATACCCGCTCCTGCCCGTTGCTCCGCTTCCACAAGTCGATTTTCCGACGATCCAGGTTTCGGCGTCTCTACCCGGAGCAAGCCCGGAAACGATGGCGTCTTCCGTCGCGCAGCCTCTGGAACGTCAGTTCGGCCAGATCCCTGGCGTCACGCAGATGTCGTCTACGAGTGCCCTCGGATCGACGTCGATCACGATCCAGTTCGATCTCAACAGGAATATCGATGCGGCCGCTCAGGATGTTCAGGCTGCCATCAACGCGGCAAGTGGGCAGTTGCCGAAAAACCTCCCGAATCCTCCCACCTATCGAAAGGTGAATCCGGCCGATACGCCGATCCTGATCATCGCCGTCACCTCCGACAGCCTGCCTTTGATCGAGGTGGACGACAATGCGGACACGAAACTTGCGCAGCAGGTGAGTCAGGTCTCCGGAGTGGCGCTGGTCACCATCGGTGGTGAGCAAAAGCCCGCGATCCGCGTGCAGATCGATCCGGCAAAGCTCGTCAACAAGAACCTCTCCCTTGAGGACGTGCGGGCAAAACTGGCGGTCTCGACAGTCGATAGTCCGAAAGGCTCCATCGATGGAACGGACCGCAGCTTCACCATCTATGCCAACGATCAGTTGCTCCAAGCAGAAGAGTGGAACAATGTCATCGTCGCTTACGCAAACGGCGCCCCCGTAAGAGTACGCGATATCGGACAGGCTATTGCGGGGCCGGAGAATTCAAAACTCGCAGCCTGGAGCAACAACAAGCGTGGCGTGTTTCTCGTCGTCTTCAAACAGCCGGGCGCGAACGTCATCGACACGGTCAATCGCATCAAGGCTCAGCTTCCAAGACTAAGCGCGGCACTTCCGCCTGCCATCAAGGTCGACATCATAAGCGATCGCACGCAGACCATTCGCGCTTCGGTGGAGGATGTTCAATTCACACTCATGATCACGATCGCGCTCGTGGTCATCGTGATCTTTCTCTTCCTGCGAAAACTCTGGGCGACGGTGATCCCAAGCGTGACCGTGCCGCTGGCTTTGCTCGGCACGTTCGGTCTGATGTACTTGGCCGGTTACAGTCTCGATAACCTCTCGCTCATGGCACTCACGATTTCCGTCGGTTTCGTGGTCGATGACGCCATCGTCATGCTGGAAAACATTGTTCGACATGTGGAAGCCGGTGAGGAGCCGATGGAAGCTGCTCTGAAAGGCGCAGGCGAGATCGGTTTCACCATCCTTTCCATCAGTATCTCGTTGATCGCGGTGTTTCTGCCGCTGCTGCTCATGGGCGGTATTATCGGACGGTTGTTTCGCGAATTCTCCATGGTTGTCGCTATGGCGATCGCCGTGTCGGCCGTCGTTTCGCTGACTCTGACGCCGATGATGGCGTCCCGGTTGTTGAAGGCGGAAAACGAGAACACCCAACACAGTCGGCTCTATCATTGGATGGAGCGTTTTTTCGCTGCTTTGGAAAGCGGATATGAGCGCGGGTTGGAGGTCGTTCTCAGACATCAATTCACGACGCTCATGGTCTTCTTCGCGACGCTCGCAGCGACGGTCTATCTGTTCGTCGTCATCCCGAAAGGTTTCTTCCCGCAGCAGGATACGGGCTTCCTTCAAGGCACCTCTGAAGCAGCGCAGGACATTTCGTTTGCCGATATGAAGCGGCGGCAGGCGCAACTGGGTGAAATCATTGGTCGCGATCCGGATATCGCGACCTTCGCGATGGCCGTCGGCGGCTCGGGCGGTGGCGCCGCCACGCCTAATACAGGACGTGTGTACATCACTCTCAAACCGAAATCGGAGCGCACGGCCACGGCGACGGAGATCATGGCGCGTTTGGCGCCGCAACTCGATAAGGTCGAGGGCATCCGCCTCTTTCTGCAAGCATCCCAGGATATCAACATCGGTGGGCGCCAGGCGCGCACGCAGTTTCAGTATACCTTGCAGGATGCCAATCTCGACGAGTTGAGCCAATGGGCGCCGAAGGTCCTGAATAAGCTCAAGACTCTGCCGGAGTTGCGGGACGTCGCGACCGATCAGCAGATCAGCGGCACGACCTTGGCACTCGAGATCGACAGGGATCAGGCGTCGCGTTTCGGATTCACGCCACAACAGATCGACAACACGCTCTACGATGCCTTCGGCCAACGCCAGATCACGCAGTATTTCACACAGCTCAACAGCTACAACGTGATCCTTGAGATCCTGCCTGAACTCCAGGGAGAGACGGAGAGCCTCAACCAGATTTACCTGAAATCGCCGACCACCGGGAAGCAGGTTCCACTCTCGACCTTCGCGAAGTGGACAACCCGCAAGACCGCTCCGCTCTCGATCAATCACCAGGGCCAGTTCCCGGCGGTCACGATCAGCTTCAATCTGGCATCCAATGTGGCACTGGGGCAGGCGACGACAGCCATCGAGCGGGCGAAACGTGAACTCGACGCCCCTAGTTCGCTGGTCGGGACTTTCCAGGGTAATGCCCAGGCGTTCCAGGCATCGCTATCCACCGTACCCTTGCTGATCGTCGGCGCTCTCGTCGTCGTCTATTTGATCCTCGGAATCCTGTATGAGAGCTATATCCATCCCATTACCATTCTCTCGACGCTTCCCTCCGCTGGTCTTGGTGCGTTGGCGACGTTGATGCTGTTCGGGTTCGAGTTCAGTCTCATCGCCTTTATCGGCTTGATCCTTCTGATCGGCATCGTGAAGAAGAACGGCATCATGATGGTGGATTTCGCGATTGCCGCCGAGCGTGGCGAGGGGCTGTCGAGTGAGGCAGCCATCCGCAAGGCGGCCTTGCTGCGTTTCCGGCCGATCATGATGACGACGATGGCAGCGCTGCTTGGCGGCGTGCCTCTCATGCTGGGCCACGGAACGGGTTCCGAGATCCGGCAACCCCTGGGTTATGCCATGGTCGGCGGCCTCATGGTCAGTCAGGCGCTGACACTGTTCACGACCCCCGTAATCTATATCTACCTCGACCGTCTGTCCTTGGCCGTGCGAAGGTGGCGGAGAGGCGGTGAGGCTAAGCCGGAGGCCGAGAAAGAGGTCGTGTCGCAGGCGGCTGAATAACGGCTCAATCGGATTGCAACTCCTCGGCTTGCCTTTCCGCCTTTATTCGTTCGCGGATTTCTTTCGTGGCTTCTCGGCGAGTGTGCATATGAGCGATCCACCAATCGTTCTGCCAGTCTTCATAGCCGAGTAGCAGGCCTTCGTAGCGCTCAAGCCCATCGTTCCATCCGGTCTTCCTCATCACCTGGTTCAGAAGCAGATAGGCGTCGATCCTCCATTCCTCGCCCGGCAGAGCGAAGTAAATCTCTCGCATCCCCCGTATGATGCGCCCGTTGGCGAGATGCGTGGGGGGCTCGAATGGCCAGGTCACGACGCGGCGGATCAGCCGCCCCGCCGCTACGAACGGATCGAACTTCAGGATCTGCTCATCGAACCAGTCGCTCGGGTAAAATTCGGAGAACTTTGCAAAAGGCTTCCGGCCTTCGAGCATCAGCGGCAGCTCAAAGTTGGTATGGATCAGATAGGGCGCGTCTCGCAGCCCGTGCCATGGGACGAGCCACACCTCATGGTCGCCCTCATCGATCGAGGCCCTGAAGCCTTCCTTTATGGCCTGTAAAGCTTGCTGATCGAGTTGGTATAACTGGTCCAGATTTGGGTCCGGGTTTGCATCATCACCCAAAATATCGTGCAAGATCGCAAGGTCGTCGACGAGAAAGCGGGTTTCTAGAATGGCGCATCCAGTGGTCAGGTCCCTTGCCTGCAAGACGAACCATCGGGGCTGGTCTCTCTCATCTCCACCTTCGTCCATAATGCCGCCTCCGGTCCGATTTTTAAGAAACAATGTATCACGTTATAAAATCGAGACCGACCCCGTCTTCCGGCTTCATTGACTCCCCCGACGTTTTCCCGTAGGCACCCTCCGTTGGCGCGGTCCTCTGGGGCCGCGTTGGCTATTTACGCACCCGTGGCCCGGCTCTTTTGTCGGCCTGTCGTCCCCGGAAGGGGAAGAGGAGGGCGCGTTCCTCAAAAACCGTTCGCTTATCAAGAGGAACAGCGATGTCGAAGCGCATTCAGGCCAAGCATAAGCTTGACCGCCGTATGGGTCAGAATATCTGGGGTCGCCCGAAGAGCCCCGTCAATCGCCGCGAATACGGCCCCGGCCAGCACGGCCAGCGCCGCAAGGGCAAGATGTCCGACTTCGGCACGCAGCTGCGCGCCAAGCAGAAGCTCAAGGGCTACTACGCGAACATCACCGAGAAGCAGTTCCGCCGCTATTACGCCGAGGCGATCCGCCTCAAGGGTGACTCGGGCGAGAACCTGATCGGCTTGCTCGAGCGTCGTCTCGACGCGGTCGTGTACCGCTCGAAGTTCGTCGCGACCCCGTTCGCAGCACGTCAGTTCGTCAACCATGGTCACGTGAAGGTCAACGGCCGCCGCGTGAACATTCCGAGCTATCAGGTCAAGGCCGGCGATGTGATCGAGGTCAAGGACAAGTCGAAGCAGCTCGAAGTCGTCGTCGTGGCGAGCCAGCTCGCCGAGCGCGACGTTCCGGACTACATCGAGGTCGATCATTCCAAGATGACCGCCAAGATGACCCGCATCCCGAGCCTCTCCGAGGTTCCTTATGCGGTTCAGATGGAACCGAACCTCGTGATCGAGTTCTATTCGCGCTAATCCGCGATAGCGATACGAATACGAAAAGGCCGCCCAATCGGGGCGGCCTTTTTATTTGGCGTGAACGCCGCTTATTGCTGAGGTGCCGGAGCCTTGGAGCCGGGGCCCATGCCTTTGCCCATTCCGCCATGTTCCATCATGCCGCGCTCATGGCGCATGCGCATCATGCGGCCGGAAGCTACGGGATGCATGAGAACCGGAAGAAGCTTCTTCTGGCGATCGTCGAGGGAGGCCCAGAACGGCTTCATGGCAGTCGTGAGATTGCGCAGGGTTTCGGCTTCCTGCGTCAGGTTTGCGGAATGGCGATCCATCATCGTCATCAGGTCGGGGCGTTCCGACTTGTTCCGGGCACGGAACTCCTCGACGACCTTGGCGCGCTGAGCGCTTTGAGCCCTGAGAGCCTGTTCCACCGGAGGCCAGAGTTTCTGCTGATCCGGTGTCAGTTTCAGGCCTGCCTGAATTCCAGCGATCCGAGCATCAGTGAGGGATGCCATATCCGCGCTGGTCATAGGATGGCGCTCGGGCTGCGCAGGGGGCGCAGGCTGGGCATAGGCCACCGCACTGACCAGGCCAATGGCGGAAGCGGCGGTGAGAATGGCTAAGGGATTCATCTCGATCTCCTCCTTTGTTGCTTAGGGAAGTTGGACCGAGGCTGCTCTCCTGCAAGTGACGGCGACATGAACTTTTCGTCATCTTGCGGTTCAAGTTTTAGAGGCTGATCTTACCCGTTGAGACAGGATCGACCCCTAAACTTCTATCATCGCATCGTCTTTTTCGAGGACTGGATCTCTGGCTTTGCCAACGTGACTCCCTTGGCCGAGGATCACGATTTAGAGACGCTTGAGAAACCCCGCAAAGCGCATCAATCCCTCGGGCCAGGGCCCGTGTCCGCTATCCGTGTTCAAATGCCCCGACTCGCCCGCATCGATGACGGCCGAGCCCCAAGAATAGGCGATATCTTCCGCCTTCTCGTAGTCGCAATAGGGGTCGTTCCGGCTTGCGATGAGGACGGACGGAAAGGGCAGGGGATCGCGCGGAATCGGCGCGAAGGCGCGGTCGATGGCCGGAACAAAATCGGGCCGCTCCACATCGGGAATTCCAACGAGAAACGCGCCTTTGACATTTGTGCCGACGAGAAGCGGCGCCGCATGAGCGACCGCGACCGTTCCCAGGCTGTGCGCCACCAGAACGACGGGTCGTTTGGTCCTTTTCACGTCCCGCACGATGCGCTCGACCCATTCCTGTCTGTTGGGCGTGTCCCAATCGTCCTGGTCGATGCGCCGCGCGGTGGAGAGCTGTCGCTCCCATCGGCTTTGCCAATGATCGGGACCGGAATTCGTGTGGCCTGGGACGATGAGGATGTCGCAATCGGAAGTTTTCATGTCGCAGCACGTAAACGCTTTTCAGAGCGTTTCAAGCCGCAGTTTTAGCGCTCCGTTCTTCGGCCCGTTTCAACTGGTCTTCCCGGTGGGGGATGTAGTCGCGGGTGACGGGCACCACGTCGTTGCGGCGAGCGAGCTGGACTTGGAACACGACCGCGTCCTGAAATCGGAAAGCCGTCTCGGACATGGCGAGGTAGCAATCCCACATCCGGAAGAAGCGCTCGTCATAGAGACGTACGATTTCTTCGCGATGGGCATGGCAGCGCTCGCGCCAGGCTTTCAGTGTATAAGCATAGTGAAGCCGCAGGATCTCCACATCCGTGACCACGAGACCTGAACGCTCGATGGCCGGCATGAGCTCTGAGAGCGTCGGCAGATGCCCACCTGGGAAGATATAGCGATCGATCCAGGGATTGGTGGGATAGGGCGTACCCGTGCGGCCGATGGTGTGCAGCAGCATCACGCCGTCGTCTTTCAACAGGCGACGGCAGGTCTGGAAATAGGTGTCGTAGGACGACACGCCCACATGCTCGAACATGCCGACCGACACGATACGGTCGAAGGATCCGGTCGTGGCGCGGTAATCTTCCAATTCGAAATGGACACGCTCCGCAAGACCGGCCTCCGCCGCGCGCTTGCGGGATACGGCGAGCTGTTCCTCCGATAGGGTCACGCCCTTGAGCGATCCCGCGCCGGCGATGCGCGTGAGATAGAGCCCGAGGCCTCCCCAGCCGGAGCCGATATCGAGAACCCTATGGCCGGGCTCGACCAGGAGCTTTGCCGCGATATGGCGCTTCTTGGCCAACTGCGCGTCTTCGAGCGACGTGTCGGGCGTATCGAAATAGGCACAGGAATACTGGCGGTCGGCGTCGAGAAACAACGCATAGAGGCGTCCGTCGAGATCGTAGTGATGCGCTACGTTCCGCTTCGAGCGGGACGCGTCGTTCTCATGCCGGAGCTGGAGCCAGGTGCGTATCTTGCGGATGCGGTGGAGAGGCAGGTCGTCGAGCTCTCCGTGCGTGTCCTGGAGCACGAGCTGCAGCAGATCGTAGATGGAGCCGCTCTCGATCACGAGGCGCCCATCCATATAGAGTTCACCGAGCTTTAATTCGGGATTAAGGCAAAGGGCAAGCTGGGCGGCGGCATCCGTAAATCGAATGGCGACTTTGGGTTCGCCCTCGTCACCGAACGCGAAACGCTGACCCCTGGAAGTCGTCATTTCCAGGGATCCATGCTTGACCGCACGGCTCAGAGCCGCGACGAGCAGATTTTCCGACAGCACTGTGTTTTCCCCTCACGATGCGCCATACCGGAATATGATTTTTGCGCATCTGGGGAAGATTTCCAGTCCTCAGACGCAGGTCTAGCTTGCGCCAAACACACGCTTGAAGATCGTGTCCACGTGCTTGAAGTGGTAGCCGAGATCGAAGCAAGCCTCGATTTCTGCAGGCGTCAGGGATCGCGTCACGTCCGGATCGTTCTTCAGAAGCGTCAGGAAGTCGCCTTCGCCGCGCCAGACCGGCATGGCGTTGCGCTGGACCAGCCGATAGGAATCCTCACGGGAAACGCCCTTTTGCGTGAGGGCCAGCATGACACGCTGCGAATGCACCAGCCCGCCCAGGCGATCCAGGTTCTTCTGCATGTTTTCGGGGTAGACCACGAGCTTGTCGATGACGTTTGTGAGGCGCGCCAGGGCGAAGTCGAGGGTCACGGTCGCGTCCGGGCCGATCATGCGCTCGACCGAGGAATGAGAGATGTCCCGCTCATGCCAGAGCGCTACGTTCTCCATCGCCGGGAAGGCATAGGCACGCACCATGCGGGCCAAGCCCGTGAGGTTTTCCGTCAAGACCGGATTGCGCTTGTGCGGCATGGCCGAGGAGCCCTTCTGGCCAGCCGAGAAGAACTCCTCGGCCTCCAAAACCTCGCTGCGCTGAAGGTGACGGACTTCGATGGCCAGGCGCTCGATGGACGAGGCGACGACGCCCAAGGTCGCGAAGTACATGGCGTGGCGGTCGCGGGGGATGACCTGAGTCGAGACCGGCTCGACCGAGAGGCCCATCTTCTCTGCGACGTATTCCTCCACCTGCGGATCGATGTTGGCGAAGGTGCCGACCGCGCCGGAAATGGCGCAGGTGGCGACCTCGCGTTGGGCTTCAATCAGGCGAAGCTTGCAGCGCTCGAATTCCGCATAGGCTTGGGCAAGCTTGAGGCCGAAAGTGACAGGTTCGGCATGGATGCCGTGCGAGCGCCCGATGGTCGGCGTCATCTTGTGCTCGAAGGCGCGGCGCTTGATGGCAGCGAGAAGCGCGTCGATGTCCTTCAAGAGAATATCCGTGGCCCGGACGAGTTGGACGTTGAAGCAGGTATCGAGCACGTCTGACGAGGTCATGCCCTGGTGTACGAAGCGCGCTTCCGGCCCGACAATCTCCGACAGATGGGTCAGGAAGGCGATGACGTCGTGCTTCACCTCGCGCTCGATGGCGTCGATGCGCTCCACGTCGAACGTGGCCTTGGAGCCTTTCTCCCAGACGAGTTCAGCGGCCTCTTTCGGCACCACGCCAAGATTCGCCAGAGCCGTGGTGGCGTGAGCCTCGATTTCGAACCAGATGCGGAACTTGGTCTCGGGTGACCAGATCGCAACCATTTCGGGGCGGCTGTAGCGGGGGATCATGGCCGGATGCCTCGTGCGGTTAGAGCATGATTCAGAAAAGTGGAATCCGCTTTTCTGATGAAATCATGCGATAGCAATAGCTAAGGGTGACCGCACGCCGGTAACACGGGGAGCCCGATAGCTCAACGCGCCTGTTCCGCCGCCTTGCGAATAGCGGCCATGTTCGAGGCGTAGGAAGCCGGGCCACCCTTGAAGGCGGCGGAACCTGCCACAAGCACGTTGGCACCGGCCGCAGCCACCAGGGGTGCGGTTTCCGGCGTCACGCCGCCATCGACTTCGATGTCGATATCGCGGTCGCCGACCATCGCCTTGATACGGCGAATCTTCTCGCAGACCGAGCCGATGAAGGCCTGGCCGCCGAAGCCGGGATTGACCGTCATGCACAGGATCAGGTCGACCATGTCGAGCACCGGCTCGATGGCATGCTCCGAGGTGCCGGGATTGAGCACGATGCCTGCTTTCTTGCCGAGATTGCGGATCGTCTGGAGGGAGCGGTGAATATGGGGCACCGCCTCCGCATGGATGCTGATGATATCCGCCCCCGCCTTGGCGAAAGCCTCGAGATAGGGGTCCGTCGGCGAGATCATCAGATGCACGTCGAACACCTTGGCCGAGTGCGGCCGGATCGCCTTCACGATGTCGGGTCCAAGCGTGATGTTGGGCACGAAATGCCCATCCATCACGTCCACATGGATCCAGTCGCCGCCGGCGGCGTCGATGGCGCGGACTTCCTCGCCGAGTTTGGCGAAATCGGATGACAGGATCGAAGGAGCAAGAAGCAGAGGACGGGTCATGACGGGGCGGTAGCATGTCCGCGCCCTTCACCGCAACCGGGTCGAAGCGTCGCCGCGGTCCAAGATATGCGGGAAAGGAATGGACGGGTGGGGGTGAGGCGGATTATTAGAAGGCAATCGTGAGGCTAACTGAGAACCTCACGCTCCCGGTAACGGGAGGCGCGCGTAGGGGGATTGTTTTCATGCGTACGGACGTGGTCGTTCTTGGCGCCGGCATTGTCGGCGTGTCGATTGCTTTGCACCTTCAGAAGAAGGGGCGCTCCGTGCTCCTTGTGGACCGTCGGCGTCCTGCCGAGGAGACCTCCTTCGGCAATGCAGGTCTGATCCAGCGCGAAGGTGTTTATCCCTATGGATTTCCACACGATTTCGGCGCGCTTCTGCGTTATGCGCTGAACAACACCATCGACGCGTCCTATCACCTGTCGGCGTTGCCTCATATCGCGCCCTTCCTGTTCCAATACTGGATGCATTCGCGCCCCTCGCATCACAAGGCGATTGCGCGGCTCTACGCGCCGTTGATCGAGCGCAGCGTCACCGAGCATATGGCCCTCGCTGAGGAAGCCGGCGCCACAGACCTCATTCGTCATGAGGGTTGGATCAAGGTTTTCCGTTCCAACAAGGTGATGGATGCGCAGGTCAAGGACGCGGAGCAGGTCAAGCGTGATTTCGGCGTCAACTTTGCGGCCCTGAGCCAGACAGGTGTCAGCGAACTGGAGCCGCATCTCACAGCCCCGCTCAAGGGCGGCCTGCACTGGACCGATCCGGCTTCCGTAATCGACCCGCATGGCCTGACCATGGCCTATGTGACCCTGTTCGAAAAACTTGGCGGAAAGCTCGCGGGCGGCGACGCCAGAAGCCTCGAGGAGATGCCAGACGGTTGGCGCGTCCAGACCGAGACCGGCCCAGTGGATGCGGGCGCCGCCGTCGTGGCGCTCGGCCCCTGGGCGGATGTGGTGACGAAGGGTCTCGGCTACCACCTGCCGCTCGCCGTGAAGCGCGGCTACCACATGCACTACAAGGCAGAAGGCAACGCCATCCTCAACCATCCGACGCTCGATTTCGAGCGCGGTTACTTCCTCGCTCCGATGGTGAAGGGCATCCGCCTCACCACGGGCGCGGAGTTTGCTTTGCGTGACGCGCCGAAGACCCCTGTGCAGCTTGCTCGCGCCGAGCCCATCGCGCGCGGCCTGTTCCCGCTCGGCGAACGGCTCGATGCGGAGCCGTGGATGGGCATGCGCCCCTGCACGCCGGACATGATGCCGATCATCGGGCCCGCGACGAAGCACAAGAACCTCTGGTTCGGCTTCGGTCACGCCCACCACGGCCTGACGCTCGGCCCGATCACCGGCCGCCTGATGGCGGAGATGATCACGGGCGAGAAGCCGGTGATCGACCCGACGCCGTACCGCGTGGATCGGTTCTGAGTTAGCGCGATTTTTCCCTCCCCCTTGTGGGGAGGGATCAAGGGTGGGGGTCGTAAAGTCAGGGCTCTCACCTTCGCGAGGGACGCTTGAGAAATACAGCTTCCACGGGGATGGGGATGGCTCACCTGGTCGTTCCTCCCTCCCCCTTGCCCTCCCCGCAAGGGGGGGAGGGAAAGGTATCGCTTCGGTTTTTGGACGTGCCCCACTTCAGTGTTGATTATTCGCTCGCGAACCTATCCTTCCAGGCGGGCAACGCACCGGAGAAGGGCAGGGCCGCCGCTTCATAAACGCCCCGCGCAAGGGCCCTTGCGAGGCAATCGCCTGCGAGAGCAGCGAGGGCCGTGAAGTCTGCGGCCTCGTCCATTAACGGCTTGCGGCCGGTTGCCGAAGCGAAGATCGTGTCTCCGTCATAGAGCGCGTGGGCGAAGCGCAGGGCCTTTGCGAGGCCGTCATGGGCCGCGACCGCGAGACGCTTGGCCTGTGCTTTGGTCAAAACCGCATCGCTCGCCACGAGTGCGATGGTGGTTGCCGGTTGAGGACCGCCTTTCCACGTAAGACGCCTCATCTCTGATGTAATCCGAGACGGCAGCCCAAGGTCGCCGAACTCCGCGTCTTCTTCAAAGCCTCCGGCCCAGAAATGCGGCCCGTCTCCGATGACGGCGGAAGCGATGGCGTTTACGACCACCAAAGCGCCGACCGTGTGACCGGAGGGCGTCATTACGCTCGCGGAGCCGAGGCCACCCTTGAGGTTGACTGTCGTCGCGCCGTAGCCGCCCCCCGCGGTGCCGAGATCGAAATGCTTGTCGGCCTTCGCGGCCGCCTCGTAGCCGAGCTCGCGATAGGGCGCATAGCGGCCCCAGTTCTTGTCGCCGCCATTGAGGAGATCGAACACGACGGCTTGCGGCACGAGGGGGATACGCACGGGGCCGACGGCAAGGCCGATACCCTGTTCGCGAAGATAGGCCTGCACGCCGGTCGCCGCATCGAGCCCGAAAGCCGAGCCGCCAGACAGGACGATGCCGTCGACACCGGGGACCATCTTGTCCGGTTCGAGGAGATCGGTCTCGCGGGTGCCGGGTGCGCCGCCATGGATAGCGCAGGACGTCACGGCGGGACCATCGAACAAGGCGACCGTAACGCCGGAGGCTAGGGCCGCATCGTGCGCATTCCCGACCGTGAGGCCCTCCACGTCCGTGATGAGATTTCGAGAGCCGATCATAGAAAGTCCCACTTGTGCACAAGCCCCAAGCTGCCCGAAGGTGCCGTACCTGTATAGAGACGCTCATGACCATCCGGACGATCACCAGCTCATGACACTTCTTGCTTATGCCGGTGCCGCAATCGCCGAGATCGCGGGCTGCTTTTCGTTTTGGGCGTGGTTGCGTCTTGAGAGATCGCCCTGGTGGCTCGTTCCGGGCGGTGTTTCTCTTGGCCTGTTCGCCTATCTCCTGACCCTCGTCGAAACCGATGCAGCCGGTCGGGCTTACGCGGCCTATGGCGGCGTTTACATCGTCGCCTCGCTCCTCTGGCTTTGGGCCATCGAGGGCGTGCGACCCGATCGTTGGGACGTCGTCGGAGGCTGTATCTGCCTGTTGGGAGCGGCAATCATTCTTTTCGGCCCACGAACGGCCTAGGCTTGGAAGGCCCTTTCACAAGCTAGCGACCAGACCCCTTCTTGGCTTTCGCCATTGAGGCTGAGGCATTAGAAGGCCTGATGCTCAATGTCTCGCTTCCTGCCGCCATGCTGGGTGGTTTCATCAGCTTTTTAAGCCCCTGCGTGTTGCCGCTGGTGCCGCCCTATCTGTCGTTTCTGGCCGGCACGACGTTCGATCAATTGCACGAAGGTGACGACAAGGCCGTCCGTCGTCGGGCGCTTGGGGCGGCTTTGCTGTTCGTGGCGGGTTTCTCGACCGTGTTCGTGCTGCTCGGTGCCACGGCTTCGGTGCTGGGGCAGGTGATCCGGGAATATCTCTCGGTTCTCAGCACTGTCGCCGGTCTCGCGATCATCATCATGGGTCTGCATTTCCTCGGTATTTTCCGTATTCATTTCCTCTATCGTGAGGCCCGGCTGCAGGTCGACAAGCCCATCGGGCTCTGGGGCGCTTATGTGATGGGCCTCGCCTTCGCTTTCGGTTGGACGCCTTGCATCGGGCCGGTCCTCGCAGCGATTCTGGCGGTTGCGGGTTCTGAAGCGAGCGTTCAGCACGGCGCGCTGCTCCTCGCCGCCTACTCGGTTGGTCTCGGCATACCGTTCCTGCTGGCGGCCTTTGCCATGAAGCCTTTCGTGGCCTTTCTCAAGCGCATGCATTCCCGGTTCATCGTGATCGAAAAAACCATGGGCGTCCTGCTCGTGCTCACCGGCATCGCCTTTTTGACAGGCTGGGTGTCGCATATGTCGTTCTGGCTGCTGGAGACATTCCCGGCGCTGGGCCGGCTGGGCTGAGGAAGCAGGAATCGGGTCGTCTGTCCCGAAGCCCCTTGCGATAGTGCGGTTCTCAACAGGGAGACCAGCATGTCGTTTCAAATTCGTGGGCTCGACCCACAAAATTTCGAGCACCTATTCGCGCTTTCTGACGAGGAGCTTGCGAAGCTTGGCGGGAGGCGGGTTTTCGCCGACCAACCGAATGCGTTCCCCTGCCGGATCTCGCTCAAACGTGTCGATCCCGGGCAAGAGCTTCTTCTCATCAATCACGTCCATCAGCCGACGCCGACTTCGCCTTATCGGGCAAGTGGCCCGATCTTCGTCAGTCGCTCGGCCGAGTCAGGCGTTTATCGGGACGAATTACCGCCGATTCTGAAAGATCGAATAGTGTCTTTGCGCGCCTATGATTCCGCAGCCTTCATTGTTGATGCAGCGGTGAGCGAAAGCGCCGATGCGAAACCCGTGATTGAGCGCTTCTTTGGTAATCCGGAGGTGGCTCATATCGACGCCCATTTCGCAGGCCGGGGCTGTTTCGCTGCGCGGATAGAACGTTTGTGAGGCAGGCTCTATTGAAGAATGGTGTGACCGGCTTGTCTGAGAGCCGTTACTGCAAGCTCTAAGTCGTCAGCCTTCACCAGCACGTAGTCCGTGCTGAAAGTCGAGGTGGCGAAGATCCCGACCATTGCCTCTGCCAGTGGCTGGAGAACCGAGGCGAGGATGCCGGGCGTGCTGAAGTCGAAGGTCTGCTCGATGCGAAAGCCGCGCCAGCCTGCCTCGACCTGCGCTTTCGCGGGAGCATCACTTTCAGGGCAGACGAGGGTTGTTTCCTCCCGCGCCTGCACGACAAGTCCGAAGGATGAGCCGCCACCGGCAGTGACGGTGGTTCCGGCGGGAAAGCGGCAGACCGCCAAGCGCTCCGGCAGCTGGGTCAAGGTGAGGTTCGGCATGGGCGATCATCGACGCGTGAGGGGACGAAAAAGCCCGCCCCGGTCTCCCGGGGCGGGCTCTATCAGATGGCTTTAACAGCCGACTGATTACATGCCCATTTCGTTGCCGGAATAGTCGATCTTGCCGTCGGCGCCCTTCTTCCAGACGTACATGATGTAGTCCGGACGGGTGATGTCGCCCTTGGCGTCATAGGAGATGTCGCCGATGACGGTCTTGAACGGCTTGCCGGAATGCATGGCTGCAGCCATCTTCTTGCCGTCGGGGCCGCCAGCCTGCTTTGCAGCTTCGGCCAGGATCTGGGTCGCAGCGTAGCTGTAGAGGGTGTAGGCTTCCGGATCGAAGTTCTTGGCCTTGAACTTGGCCACGACGTCCTTCGCGTTCGGGTTCTTGCGTGGATCCGGCGAGAAGGTCATCAGTGTACCTTCAGCGCCGGGGCCGGCGATCGAGACGAACTCAGCCGACACGATGCCGTCGCCCGACATCATCGGAGCATTGAGGCCCTGGTCGCGCATCTGGCGGATGATCAGGCCAGCTTCCGTGTGAAGGCCGCCGTAATACACCACGTCGACGCCAGCCTGCTTCAGCTTCGAGACGAGAGCGGAGTAGTCCTTCTCACCCGGGTTGATGCCTTCGTACACGACTTCCTTGAGGCCCTTGGCGTTCATCGCCTTCATGGTCTCGTCGGCAAGGCCCTTGCCGTAAGGAGTCTTGTCGTGAACGACGGCGACCTTCTTGCCCTTGAACTTGTCGGCGAGGTACCCGCCGGCAACCGCGCCCTGCTGGTCATCGCGACCGCAGGTGCGGAAGGTGTTCCACATCTTGCGCTCGGTGAAGGTCGGGTTGGTCGAGGCCGGGGTGATCTGGACGATGCCGGCTTCCTCATAGACCTGCGAGGCCGGGATCGAGACGCCGGAGTTGAAGTGACCGACGACCATCTTCACGCCTTCAGCGGCGAACTTGTTCGCGACCGAAACGCCTTGCTTCGGGTCGGACACGTCGTCGCCGACGACGACCTGAAGCTTCTGGCCGTTGATGCCGCCGGCGGCGTTGATGTCTTCAACAGCCTGCTCGACGCCATTCTTCAGCTGCGCGCCGAAAGCGGCGTTCGGTCCCGTGATGGGGCCGGCGACGCCGATCTTGATCTGCGCGTTGGCCGCGCCGGAGAAGGCGAGGCCAAGACCGAGCGCGACGCTGGTCAACAGCATTTTCTTCATGAGGTAACTCCTCTGGGGTTTTTATCAGGTCCCTTAACTTGGACCGGTTCAGCGGAATTCAACCCGCCGTCCGGGTGACATCATGCCTCTTTTTGTGCGGAAGTCACGTCGGAATTCTTGGGCTTAGCCATTGGGATGAGACGCTTTTTCGCGCCAGGAAAACGGCCCTACACGTTCATAGAGCCAACGATACTGGGTCGTCATCTGACGAGCCCTGGTATGCTGGAAGCTCAGCGAGCCGATGATCACGAGAACGACGGCGTCGACCGCGTAGTAATGGGGCGACAACAGGGTTCCCTGGAACAAGGCGAAGTGGATGAACCGCACCGCTGCGCCCAGGATGAGCAGGTACACGATCAACTGCCAGCGCGGCCGCCAGGTGAGGGCGATGGCTCGCCCGGTCATCCAGGCCGCGCTACCTCCGAGCACGACGGTAATGAAGAGGAAGAGCCAGATCGAGGGTTCTTCGTAAAGCCAGCCCTGCATCAGTGGTGCCCTCCTTCAAGATAGGCGGCACGGACCTGCGGATTCTCCAGCAATTCCTTGCCGCTGCCGCTCAAGGTGATGTTGCCGGTCACCATCACATAGCCGCGATGAGCGAGCCTGAGTGCGTGATAGGCGTTCTGCTCCACCAGGAAGACGGTCATGCCGTCCTTCTCGTTCAGCTCTTTGATGATCGTGAAAATCTGCTTCACGATCAGCGGCGCGAGGCCCAGCGACGGCTCGTCGAGGAGGAGCAATTTCGGGCGGCTCATCAGCGCGCGGGCGATGGCGAGCATCTGCTGCTCGCCGCCCGAGAGCGTGCCGCCGCGCTGCTGCAGGCGCTCCTTCAGGCGCGGGAAGAGGGTACAGACCCGTTCCAGATCCTGGTCGAAATGGGCCATGCCGTTGATGGCCGCGCCCATCTGAAGGTTTTCGAAGACCGTCATGCGCGGGAAGATGCGACGCCCTTCCGGCGATTGCGCGATGGACAGGCGGGCGATCTCGTGGGTCGGCATCTTCGTGATGTCGTGTCCCGCGAAACGGATCGTGCCTTCCCTTGCCCTCGGATTGCCGAAGATCGTCATCATCAGGGTCGATTTGCCGGCCCCATTGGCCCCGATGAGGGTGACGATCTCGCCCTCGTTCACGTCGATGTCGACGCCTTTGAGGGCGATGATGTTGCCGTAATAGGTCTTGACGCCGCGCACGCTGAGCAGAGGCTCGGGAGCGCCCCGAAGGGTCGTGGCGATATTCGTTTCAGCGATGCTCATGCGCCGATCTCCGCTTCGATCTTTGCGACTTCCTCATCATCCACGCCCAGATAGGCGGCGATGACGCGCGGATCGTTCCTGACCTCGGTCGGGGTGCCGTCGGAGATCTTGGTGCCGTAATCGAGCACCACCACATGGTCGGAAATCTGCATGACGACGGACATATCGTGCTCGATGAGCAGGATCGACGTGCCGTGATCCTGACGGATCGAAAGCAGCAGATCGTTGAGCTCGAGGGACTCGCGCGGGTTAAGGCCGGCTGCGGGCTCGTCGAGGCACAAGAGCACCGGATCGGTACACATGGCGCGGGCGATTTCGAGCCGGCGCTGATCGCCATAAGGAAGATCACCCGCCGGGTCGTCGGCGCGGTCGATCAGGCGCGTTTTCTCGAGCCAGTATTTCGCCCGCTCGATGGCCTGCTTTTCAGCCGCGCGATAGCCGCCGATGCCGAGCACACCGAGGAAGGTGAAGCCGGAGGCGATCATCAGTGAATTGTGCTGCGCGACGAGAAGGTTCTCAAGCACGGTCATGCCCGAGAACATGCGGATGTTCTGGAAGGTACGGGCGACCTTGCCCTTCCAGTTGATGTGATGGCCGGGCAGGCGCTCCAGGAAGAGCTGCGTGCCGTCGGTCTTGCGCAGGGCCACCATGCCTTCCGTCGGCTTGTAGAAGCCGGTCAGGCAGTTGAACACGGTGGTCTTGCCCGCACCGTTCGGGCCGATGAGAGCGGTGATGTCGCCGCGACCGACCTTGAACGAAAGGTCGTTGATGGCGACGAGGCCGCCGAAGCGCATCGTCAGATGCTGGACGTCGAGGACGGGATCTTGCTGCCAGCGCATTAGCCGTGTCCTTCCTTCACGAGCGAGCCGGAGATGGCTTTTCGCTCTTTCAACACAACGGAGGGCTGACGTTCAGAAATCAGGCCACGCGGACGCCACACCATCATGGCGACCATGCCCGCGCCGAAGAGCAGAAGACGATACTCGTTCGGATCGAAACTGTCGCCGAACACTGCCTTCAGGAAGGTCAGGTTGCGCAGGACCTCTGGACCACCGACGAGGACGATGGCCGCGATTGCGACACCGATCTGCGAGCCCATGCCGCCGAGCACCACGATGGCGAGGATGATCGCCGATTCGAGGAAGTTGAAGCTCTCCGGCGAGACGAAGCCCTGACGCACCGCAAAGAACGAGCCGGCGAAACCACCGAACATGGCGCCGATGGAAAACGCCGTCAGCTTCGTATTGGTAGTGTTGATGCCGAGTGAACGGCAGGCGATCTCGTCCTCACGCAGCGCCTCCCAAGCGCGCCCGACCGGCAGCTTGCGCAGGCGCATGGTCACGAAGTTCGTGACGAGGGCCAGCACGAGGATCAGGTAGTAGAGGAAGATGATCCGGTGCATGGCATTGAAGTCGAGCCCGAACATCGCGGCAAATCCGTCGTCACCGGAGGTGAACGGAACGCCGAAGAAGGTCGCGCGCGGGATCGAGGAAATGCCGGCGCCGCCATTGGTGAGATCGACCCAGTTGATGAGAACCAGGCGGATGATTTCCCCGAAGGCGAGGGTCACGATGGCGAGGTAGTCGCCACGCAGGCGCAGCACCGGGAAGCCGAGGATCATGCCCCAGAATGCCGCGAGGATGCCTGCCAGCGGCAGGCAGATCCAGAACGACAATCCGAAGGTCGTCGAAAGCAGCGCGTAGGAATACGCGCCGACCGCGTAGAACGCCACGTATCCGAGATCGAGCAGGCCCGCGAGGCCGACCACGATGTTCAAGCCCCAGCCCAGCATCACATAGGTGAGGATCAGGATGCCGAGATCGATCCAGTAACGGGATTCGTTCAGGCTGCCCTGGATCAGGAAGATCATTGCCGGGAAGGCGAGGGCGACCCCGAGGAAGAGGGGGATCGCGAATTTCGACACCTTCTGGCCTGCATCCGGCTCGGCGTGAACCGCCTCTGTCGCCTGATGGGGATCGGGTAGGGCCTGACGGGCCGCCCGCGTCGCCAGAAAGGCGTGCATCAGGAGGCGCAGCACGAAAATGCCGACGCAGATGATCGCCACAAATCCCCAGCGGGATCTGAGAAAGAGGTCCGCTCCGTTTTGCTCTGTCTTGTAGGACAGGATCGGGATCGAGAGGCCGAGCGCGATGGCGGCTGTCACCGCGCTGTCTTTGAGGGCTGCCGCAAGGTTGAAGCGGCTCGGGACCGTCGTGTCCTGAGCTGACGTGGTGGTAATGGAAGGAGCGTTCATGGTGGGGCTCCTCAGACTTTTTCGACTTCTGGCCGTCCGAGGATACCGGAGGGCATGAAGATCAGGACGATGGCGAGGATCGAGAACGCGGCCACGTCCTTGTACTCGATGGAAAAGTAGGCGGACCAGAAGGTCTCGATGAGGCCGATGATCAAGCCGCCGAGAACCGCTCCGGGCAGGGAGCCGATACCGCCGAGCACGGCCGCCGTGAAGGCTTTCACGCCGGGAACGAACCCGTCAGCGAAGCTCACCACGCCGTAATAGAGGAGGTAGAGCGTACCGGCGACCGCTGCGAGCGATGCACCGATCACGAAGGTCAGCGAAATGGTTTTGTCCACGTCGATGCCGAGGAGTGCGGCCATCTTGCGGTCCTGCTCGCAGGCGCGCTGAGCGCGGCCGAGTGACGTTTTTTGGACCAAATACCAGAAAATCGTCAGCAGCACCGCCGTGGTGAGCATGATGATGATCTGCTTGTAGGACAAAGCCACCGTGTACCCGGCCTCGCTCTGGTAGAGGACGATCACTTCACGGACCATGGGAGCGGTCGGCTTGTTGCGCGCGCCTTGGGCAACCTGCACGAAATTCGACAGGAAAATCGAGACGCCGATGGCCGAGATCAGCGGCGCGAGGCGGAAGGAGCCGCGCAGGGGGCGATAGGCGATCCGCTCGATGGCCCATCCCCACAGGGAGGTCAGTATCATCGAGAGTACCAGCACGATCAGCAGCGCCACGACGATCGATGAAATGCCGAGCCAGGTGGTGAGGATCAGAAAGAAAATCAGCGAGATGAACGCGCTGAGCATGAAAACGTCGCCGTGGGCGAAGTTGACCATGCCGATGATGCCGAACACCATCGTATAGCCGATGGCGATGAGGCCGTAGATCGACCCCAGCGTCAGCCCATTGATGAGCTGCTGCAAAAAGATATCCATGTCCTACCCTTGCCCCCTCTGGATGGGGTCTTTGTTGGGAACGCCGCAGCAAAGCACGATGCAAGACCGAGGCCAAGCCGAACGTTTCGTTCGTCGTCTGTAACAAGAGGCCCCCGGGCCGACAATGACGCCTAAAGGAGGGGGGAGGAGAGCTAACAATATTATTTCATAACAAATTTTGCCTGCCTTTCCAAACCCTCTTCGGCAGACCATATGCCCGGCATGGTCTTGCGCTCGCTCCAAAAGGGTGGGAGAGGCTTTCTTAGGTCATGATGTTGAAAGTGCCGCCGCCCTCCCTCGATTCCGCTCTTGATACCGAACTCGATCCTGCGCTTTTTCGGGAAGGCATGAGTCGGGTCGCGGGGGCCGTTCACGTGGTGACGACGGATGGTCCGGCGGGACCGGCGGGCTTTACGGCGACCGCGGTCACTCCGGTCACCGATACACCGCCATCGCTTCTGGTCTGCGTCAATTCGTCTGGGCGTTCCATCAAGACCCTGCTCCAGAACGGCGTGTTTTGCGTCAGCACACTGGGAGCCGATGACGAGCTGGTTGCCGAAACCTTCGCGGGTCGTCGGGATCTCAACGGGCCGGATCGCTTCACCGTCGGGACCTGGGATCGCTCCAAGGCAGACCAGCCTCGTCTCAAGACCAACCTCGTCGCCTTCGATTGCAAGGTGTCGGATGCGCGACTCGTTGCGACCCATCACGTCATTATCGGTGAGATCATCGCGGTGACGCTGGGTGAACGCCGATCCCCTCTCATTTATCAGGGCCGTTCCTACCACCGCCTTTGACTGGCTGCGCGAAGTTCCTTCCGAACCGGCTTTGCCTCGGTGCTCCATCCCGACAATTGAATGAAGCCGTCACCGACGGCCACCACGATATGATTGCGATGTCTGTGGACGATGGTTCCGGGGCGGTATTCATGCCGCTCAGTCCAACCATTGGCGGCCCAGACATGAAGGTGCCTCGAATCGATCTGGGCTATCACCTCGATGGAGCCAAAGGCGCGAACGGTTCTCAGGATGTGGTCAACGTTGCGCGTCCAATCGAGTGTGCGTTCGCGCTGCGTGGCACGAGGCCAATAGCTCCCTTGGCCCTGGGGGCTGGCTTGCGCCCATAGACCGGGAAGATCGTCGGCCAGTGTGTGAGCTACTCGTTTCGCGGCCATCTGGCATTTCGTGAGGAGCGTATCGTGAGTGTCGCTCCGCGTGAGAGCGAAACGATCCTGGGCGATGATGGGGCCCGTGTCGAAGGACGGCGCGAGGGCATGGGCGGTCACGCCCCATTCCGGGAACTCGTCGAGAACCGCGCGGAAGAGCGGATAGGGGCCTCGGCCCTCGGGTAAAGGCGAAGGGTGAAAATTGACGGCGTAAGGGATGCGGGCTTCCCAGCCTGTGATGAGCCACGGATAGCCCGCGACGATAAGGGCCTCGCAGCCTCTCTCCTGCAATTGCATGAGATCCGAGGGCTGAATCCGGGACATCTGAACCGGCACATTCAGAGAATGTGCCTTTGCAACAGTCACATCGTTGAAATCGTAGACTTCGTCGCAAGGGCGGCTGAAGAGTTTCAACGGTTTCCAACCCCGATCCAGCAGGGTCTGAAAAACGTCTCCGAGAAAATCGATGCCGACGAAGGCGAAGCGCATGTCCTGATTGAGGCTCCTAGAGTTTGATGCCGCATGATCCGGGCGAACAACCGGTTTCCACTTGTTCTGATCATGCTCTAAGGCCGAGCTAAGCGCTCCATGCGCCGCCCATTCAACTGAATTCAGGGCGAGTGTTGGCCGTCAACGAGCGCGACGTTTCGCTCTGATCTGCCAGCCTTGCCGATGAATGAGCGGAACGTCGCGTTGTTCCGCAGCGCGGCCTCACCGCTGCCGATCACCATCTCGAGCGTTGGAGGATCGAGCTTGAACCGTGTCGGCACGTTGTCCAGCCGCTCCTTCATTTCGGGACCTGTGTCCTCGAACGAGACGCGTCCGATGGTGAAGACCACGTCGCCGCAATTCCAGCCTTTGAGGGTGCCGCGCAAGCGCACGACCTCGTCGGTCGAGAGAGAGCAGCGCCAGCGGCGCATATCGTTCTGCCAAGTCTCCATCATGGACTTGAAGTAGTCGTATCCCTTGTAAACGCCGGAATCGATGGCCGCGTCCGTCACGATACCCGCCAGATCGATGCCTGATGGCGAAGCCAGGTTTTTCGGCCAGTCACCGCCCGGGCCACGACCCGCATCGACCACGAGGAACAGCATGCGGTTGACGCGAACGCCCTGTTCGTCCGTCATCGGTACATAGGGTCGGTCGCGGTTGGTGCGCGCGATGGCGAGCGAGTGAATACCGAAATTGTCGGTCAGACCGCCGTCGAGAAGTTTGGCATAGCGAAAACGCTCGGGGTCTTTCCGGAACCGCGTAAGAGCGGCGGCGCTGGCGCGCAGGGTCGCGGGCGCGGTCGAATCCGAGAGGCTGCGCTGCATCCATTTCGGAATGTGGCCGCCGCAGGATGCGCCGTAATTCTCCACGTTGATGGGAACGAATACGCCGGGTACTGCCGCTGACGCCGCGACCGCCTCGGACAGGCGAACCTTGCTCAGGTCGCTGCACAGAGCGCTGAAGGTGATCGGGTCGAAGACGAAGGGAACGCGGTTGTAGATGTCGGACGCGGTGATCCAGACCAGGGGGCGACCACGCGCGAAAAGATCGGCATAGGTCGCACCGGAGAAAAGATTGTCGTCGAGCCAGCGTGGGAATTTCGAGCGATCGTTGACGCCGCCCTCGCCGACGATCTTCAGCACATTGGTGATGGAAACGTCGGTGTCGAAGCCTTGCTCGGCATTGCTTTCGAGGAACCGGCTACGGAAATCCGGCAGGCCGTCGCGGCCCGTAAGCCCAAAATAAGCCGCCGTGACTGACCCGCCCGAGACGCCCGAAATCAGGCCGATCATGTCGGTGATGCGGCTCTGCCTGCCGCCGTTCGGAAGCTGGTAACGGTCGAGCTCTTTCAGAACGCCGTAGGAAAAGGCGGAAGCCCGCATGCCGCCGCCCGAAAAGGCGACCCCGACAAAGGTCGTTCCGAACTGATCGGGACCGAGCGGCCAATTGTCCTGGTCGGACACCTTATCGAGGGGGCCGTTGATCGGATCGTTGAGCACAGAGCCCGAGCAGGCGGCGACCGTCAGAGCGAAAGCGCAGGCAAAAGCCCATCGTTTGATCACGCTCCGACCCATGTTCAGCCCGCTCCTACAGTCGAGCTTGGAATACGATGAAGCCGCCGAAGTCTCAAGAGAGGCCGGAACTCCAACGCAAGCGCGACGATTGAATCATGGACGGTGTTCGTCGAGCCCGTTTGGAGAGAAAGCATGGTGTCACAAGACTTTATGCGTCAACTAGAAGGCTATGGATTGACCACGGCCAAGATCCTGTATCGCATGCCCGACCATCCCCGGTTGCTGCAGACCTATATCTGGCAGGATTATGATCTTGCCCCGCGCTTTCCTGTGCTCCGCCGCTTCCTGGGTTTCTGGAAACGGGAACTTGAAGGGCCGCTCCATTCCGTGACGGTGGCGCATTCCAGGTTGGTCGGCCCGACGGAAATCAGGACCATCGAGGAGGAACTGACATTCCATTGAAGGCCGCAGACAGAACTTGAACTTGGCCAGCGCCCTCATCTCGGATAGAGAAGGCACTCCTAGCGTCAGCAAATCCCCAAGGCTCCTTGTTCCTTAACGCGCGCACCTCCGAGATTCTGGCCGAGCTTGCCGCTCAGCCGACTGAGCGCGTGAGCGTCTCGGATATCATGTCGGTGTTGCGGGATCGGGCCTTCGCGCTTCTCGTCGTCCTGCTCGGGTTGCCCAATTGCCTTCCCATGCCGCCGCCGATCCCGCTCATTTGCGGCTTGTTGCTAGCGCTGGTGGCGCTTCAAATTATTTTCGGACGATCCACGCCGTGGCTCCCTCAAAGCCTGCTCAACCGCTCCATCGCTCGGACAGATGTGGAGCGCGCGGTTGCGCGGGCCCTGCCGATTTTCAGGAAGCTGGAGCGCTTTTGCCGCCCGCGGATGACTTTCCTCGAAGAAACTCCGCTGGCGATGCGCCTGATGGGTCTGATCCTGTTCGTGATGGCGCTCGGCCTTCTCTTCGCACCGCCCTTCATCGGCCAAATCCCGCTGGGCCTCGCCGTGTGCCTGATCGGCCTCGGACTCGTGGAGCGTGACGGCTTCGTGGTTATTGGCGGATTGGTGATCGGCCTGTTCGGCCTGACGCTCAGCCTGGGCTTCGTCTACGCGATCCTGTCGGGGCTGGAGAGCGTGTTTTAGAGCCGAAAGGCGTTGGACGACGCGATCGCAAAGGCCCGCGCGGGATTGGCTCAATATCTGACTTCTAATGCCAGGCGCCGCTCGCGCCTCTCTAGACCGTCGCACAAGCATAGCGTTACGCTTGTTACCGCGGGCAAAGGGAACAGTGCCAAACTCCGTTCGGCCGGCATCCGGAGAAGCGACAGCGCGGCGTTTCGGTCAAACCCGCAGCCCGATACGCCATCGAAAGCGGTACAGGCGGGACCGAACCTGACTTCATCGAGAAATGACGACGCACGCTTGGCCGGCAGATCGGCCGCCATCGCCATGCCGATCATCGCAAGTGATGCAAATAGGCCCGAAATAGTTCGCCGCTTTGAATGCATCCGTGAAACATAGTTCGGGGCCGTACATGAGGCAACGGCCCTCTCAAATCAGCCGCAATCCCTTCAAACTCGCATGCCCCTCGCGCCCGACGATGATGTGGTCGTGGACGGCAATTCCGAGGGGCTTCGCCACATCGATGATTTCGCGCGTCATCTTGATGTCGGCGGGGGAGGGTGTCGGGTCGCCTGATGGATGATTGTGGACCAAAATCAGGGCCGATGCCGAGAGTTCGAGCGCGCGCTTGACCACCTCGCGCGGATAGACCGGCGTATGGTCCACGGTGCCGGATTGCTGCACCTCGTCGGCGATGAGCGCGTTGCGCTTGTCGAGGAAGAGCAGGCGGAACTGCTCCTTGTCCATGAAGGCCATGGCCGTGCGGCAATAATCGAGCACGGATGTCCAGGAGGACAGGACCGGACGCTTGGAAACCTCGCCTTTGGCGAGGCGCCGGGCGGCGGCTTCGATGACCTTGAGATCGGTCACGATGCTTTCGCCGATGCCGTCGACTTCGAGAAGGCGGGCAGGGGGAGCGGCCAGCACTTCGGCGAAGGTGCCGAAGCGCTTGAGGAGATCCTTCGCAATCGGCTTCACATCCCGGCGGGGAATGGAGCGGAAGAGGACGAGTTCCAGTAGTTCGTAATCGGGCAGCGCGTCGCCTCCCGCTTCCAAGAAGCGAGCGCGCAAGCGGTCCCGATGGCCATGATAATGCGGCGTTTCGTCCTGATCGCTCATGCGGATTGCGTATAGGGAGGCTGGTCGTAACCCTTGGGGGACAGGGTGAAGATCTCGACGCCGGTTTCCGTCACGCCCACCGTGTGCTCGAACTGGGCCGAAAGCGACCGGTCTCGGGTGACGGCGGTCCAGCCGTCGGACAGAACCTTCACCTGCGGTCGACCCAGATTGATCATGGGCTCCACCGTGAAGAACATGCCGGCCTTCAGCTCCACGTTGTAGGAGGGCTCGACGTAGTGAAGGATCGTCGGCGCGTCGTGGAAGACGCGGCCGAGGCCGTGACCGCAGAAATCACGCACCACGGAGCAGCGTTCGGCCTCCGCATACGTCTGGATGGCCGCGCCGATATCGTTCGTCGTCGCGCCCGGCTTGATGACGGCGATGCCGCGCATCAGGCATTCATAGGTGATTTCGCACAGACGCTGCGCTCGCCGAGGCACCTCGCCCACATAGTACATCCGGCTCGAATCCCCATGCCAGCCGTCGAGGATCAGCGTCACGTCGATATTGACGATGTCGCCGTCGCGGAGCGGCTTGTCGTTGGGGATGCCGTGGCAGACCACATGATTGATCGAGGTGCAGATGGTCTTGTTGTAGCCCCGGTAATAGAGGCAGGCCGGATAGGCCCCGTTATCCATCGCAAACTCGAAGATGAGCTTGTCGAGAGCGTCCGTCGAGACGCCTGGCCGAACGTGGTCCACGAGCAGATCGAGCCCCTCCGCCGCCAGTCGGCCGGCCCTCCGCATGCCTTCAAAAGCCTCGGGGCCGTGAAGGGGGATTTGGGGTGAGCGAGAGCGCCCGGCGGTTTCGAGTTCAGTCATGGGGGATCCTGTTCGCCCCAGAATGTAAGCATTGTCGCGCCTCGCGCAAGCAATAGCGACCCTGGCTCGCTTGCGATTATGGCGCGGGAATGCCAAGAGCACTGGCAATCCGCAGATTTCATGCTTTTGGTTTTTTGTGAAAATGTCCGATTCCCGCCCCTATGGGGCCTATTCTCCGTCCGGTCTGGTCAAATGGCTGCTGGAGAGCACGCGTGCTCTGCCGAACGATTGGCCGACTCGGCGTCTCGCGTTCCTCCTTCGGAATGTCGCGATCCGGCTTTTGAAGGGCGAGCCTCTCGACGTGGAATCGCTCGGGGCCAAGATGAGAATCTACCCCTACAACAACGTCTGCGAGAAGCGGATTTTGTTCACGCCGCAGTTCTTCGATCCGAAGGAGCTGGCTATCCTCGAATCGCGGATCAAGGACGGATTCACGTTCGTCGATATCGGAGCGAACGTTGGCGGTTACACCCTCTTCGTGGCGGCGCGGGCCGGGAACAAGGCCAAGATCGTGGCCATCGAACCGCAGCCCGACATCTTCGATCGCCTGAGCTACAACATCAGCCAGAATCCGTTCGGCACAGTG
Source organism: Microvirga sp. 2MCAF38 (assembly GCF_052115485.1). Lineage (NCBI taxonomy): Bacteria > Pseudomonadati > Pseudomonadota > Alphaproteobacteria > Hyphomicrobiales > Methylobacteriaceae > Microvirga > Microvirga sp. 2MCAF38. Next base: position 403,677 of record NZ_JBFRGU010000003.1, read on the forward strand.
AAGGCGATCGCCTGCGCCATCGCTGACAAGGCCGGGGAGCTGACGCTGTTTCTCGACCCGAGCAATCAGGGCGAATCCAGCGTGAAGATCGTCGGCCCGAACCAGTCGAAAGCGATCCGCGTCCCGGCCATCACGCTTCTCGACCTGATCCACCAGGAGGGCTTTTCGCATGTGGATGCGGTCAAGCTCGACGTGGAAGGGGCCGAAGACCTGATCCTCGACCCGTTCCTGCGCGACGCACCGGAGTCGCTGCTGCCGTCGCTCCTCGTCATGGAGAACGGGCGTGGACAATGGCAGATCGATCTGCAGAAACGCCTGGAGCCGCGCGGCTACAAGCTCATCCTGAAAACCCGGATGAATCTCGTGTTCGAGCGAGCATGATCCGGAAAAGTGGGAACCGGTTTTCCGACTCGCTCTAACGTAGCGTGATGATCTCGACCGGGTGGTCGATCGTAATTTCATCCGGCGAGATCCGGCAGACATAGGCATAGGACTCGACACCGGCAGCAAGCGCATGGCGAAACGCTTTGTCGTAGGCGGGGTCGATATCGCGTGCGACATCGAAGCGATCGGCGTTCATCTGGATGACATAGATGAGGGCGGCTCTCGCTCCCGCCGCGACCATGTCCGTCAGTTCGTAAAGATGCTTGGCGCTTCTTGCCGCGATGCAATCGGGAAATTCTGCGAAGCCCGGCTGCCGCATGAGATGGCAGTTCTTCACCTCCAGATAGCAGGGCGGTTCACCGTCTTTCTCCAGCAGGAAATCGATGCGGCTGTTGCGCCCGTATTTCACTTCCGGGCGAATGCGGTCGTAGCGGGCAAAAGGGGCGAGCCGCTTTTCCTGCAAGGCTTCCGCGACCAGGACATTGGGGCGTGACGTATTGATGCCGATCAGCTGATCCGGCCCGCCGCCGGCTGCGACCTCGACCAGCTCCCAATTGTATTGCAGCTTGCGCGCCGGGTTGCTGGCCCGCGACAGGAGAACGCGGCAGCCCGGCTCCTTCAATCCAAGCATCGCACCCGGATTGGCGCAATGGGCGGTGATCCACTCGCCGGAAGCAAGCTCGATATCGGCCAGAAAGCGCTTGTAGCGCTGAACCAGCCGGCCTTCGATCAGGGGTTCGGAAAAGCGCATGGGGTGCGGACCGGAAATGATGAAGACGCCTCGTAGCAGGGGAGAAGCCTCGTCTTCAACCGAAGGCTTGGTTTGGCCGTAACTCAGTTTGATGAGGATAAGGCGCAGGCTTCCCTTCCCCTTGCGGGGAGGGATGAAGGGTGGGGGTGGTCTGACTGGATGAAACTTTCATATGTCTGGCGCTGTAGCAGCCTTCCTGCTTGCAGGATCACAGGCAACGCTCTGACTTTTCAACCCCCACCTCCACTCCTCCCCGCAAGGGAGAGGGGGAGAGCGCAGACCAAACTTGAGTCATTATCCTTGCTTGAGGAAGTTTCGTTCAGGCGCTAAACGCCTTGAAAAGGATCGTTGCGCATGACCGATTCAGTCACGGCCGCTCTTCTCGTCATCGGAGACGAGATTCTCTCCGGGCGGACAAAGGACAAGAATATCGGCTACATCGCCGACTACCTGACCGCGATCGGGATTGATCTTTGCGAGGTGCGGGTCGTGGCGGACGTGGAGGGCGATATCGCCGCCGCCGTGAACGCTTTGCGTCAGCGCTACACGTACCTCTTTACCACGGGTGGCATCGGCCCGACCCATGACGACATCACGGCCGACAGCGTGGCCAGGGCCTTCGGCGTGCCGATCGATCACGATCCGCGCGCGGTGGCGCTCCTGAAAGAGCGTTATCAGGATCACGAACTGACCGAGGCCCGCCTGCGTATGGCGCGCATTCCTGAAGGCGCGGATTTGATCTTGAACCCGATCTCGAAAGCCCCGGGGTTTCGGATCGGCAATGTCATCGTCATGGCGGGCGTTCCTTCCATCATGCAGGCCATGCTCGATCTCGTTGCGCCGACCCTGAGAACCGGAGCGCGCATGGTGGTCGAGACCATCGAGGCCGGTTCGCTGGGGGAGGGAGCCTATGGAGACGGGCTCGCGCTGGTCGCCAAGGAGCACGCGGACGTCTCCATCGGCTCCTACCCGTCTTTTACTTCGACAGGCTTCAACAACCAGATCGTCGTGCGCGGTAAGGATCCCGCTGCTGTTGCAAGAGCATCGGAGGCCGTGCGCGCTCTGGTGGTGAGCCTCAAATCCGACCGCGTTCCTCTCTAATCGTCCTTCCATCTCACGAGAAAAGCGATGTCTCCTTCCTCTCCGAAAGCCTTCCCCGTCTCCTGGGATCAGTTCCATCGTGATGCCCGCGCGCTGGCCTGGCGCCTGGCTTCGGCCGGTCCGTTCGAGGCCATTGTCTGCATCACACGCGGAGGCTTGGTGCCGGCGGCCATCGTGGCGCGCGAACTCGATATCCGGTTGATCGAGAGCGTCTGCATCGCGAGCTATCACGACTACAAGAACCAGGGTGAGTTGCGCGTCCTCAAAGACATCGCGCCGTCCATCAAGGCCATCGGCGATGGCTCGGGCCGGGGCGTTCTCGTGATCGACGATCTCACCGACACGGGCAAGACCGCGAAGATGGTGCGGGACATGTTGCCGAACGCGCATTTTGCGACGGTATATGCAAAGCCTGTCGGCCGACCCATGGTTGAGACCTTCGTCACCGAAGTCAGCCAGGACACCTGGATCTATTTCCCGTGGGATATGGGCCTCAGCTACCAGGCGCCGATTACCGAAGGCGCGGCTGGGTAGAGCATGATCAGAACAAGTGGAAACCGGTTGTTCGCCCGGATCATGCGGTAAAAAGGAATCTTCGAAGGATCGTCAGATGGCCGCATTCGATCTCGCCCGCACACGCACGACCCTTTTCAGCGCTCTCGTCACGGCCCGGGATCGTTTCGGCCGCAGCAAAATCGCGCTTGAAGATCTGGAACGTCAGCCGATCAGCTTCGGCCGTTTGGTGCTGGGCGCGCTGGTGCTTGGCCGCAAGCTGGCGGGGCTGACGCAGCCGCGCGAGACAGTTGCTGTCCTTCTGCCCAACGTGCAGGGCATCGCTGTCGTGCTGTTCGGATTGAACGCGTTCGGCCGCGTGCCCGCTTTCCTCAATTTCACGGCCGGGCTCAAGAACCTGACGGCGGCCTGCGAGATTGCGAATATCCGCGCCATCGTCACGTCCCGCCGGTTCGTGGAGCAGGGCAAACTCGATGACGTGCTCGCCTCGCTGAGCGAGGGGCGCACGATCCTGTGGCTTGAAGATGTACGAAAAGAGATCACGAGCTTCGACAAGGTGCTCGGCCTCATCGGCAGTGTCTTCGCACGCACAGTTCATAAAAAGGCAGGCGTGGGGCCGGACGATGCGGGCGTTGTGCTCTTCACCTCCGGTTCGGAGGGCAAGCCGAAGGCGGTGGTGCTGTCGAACGCCAATCTCGTGGCCAACGCCTTTCAGGTGAAGGCGCATGCGGGCGACGTGCTGCAGCCGGACGATGTCTTTTTCAACCCACTCCCCATCTTTCACTCGTTCGGCCTGACAGCCGGTCTGCTGACTCCTGTTCTCAACGGCATGAAGACGGTTCTCTATCCGAGCCCGCTTCATTATCGACAGATCCCGAAGCTGATCGGGGGAACACAAGCGACAATCGTTCTTGCCACCGATACCTTCCTCCAGGGCTATGCCCGCGCTGCCGAGGGAAGCGATCTCGCGAGCGTGCGTTACGTCATCGCCGGGGCCGAGCGCGTAAAGGACGAGACGCGCCGTCTGTGGGACCGTTATGGCACTACGATCCTCGAAGGCTACGGCGCAACGGAATGTTCGCCGGTCATCGCCGTCAGCCTGCCGGATAGGAGCAGAGCGGGCAGCGTTGGGCCGGTTCTACCGGGCATCGAGTGGCGTCTCGATCCGGTCGAGGGCATTCATGAGGGCGGACGTCTCGTAGTGCGCGGTCCCAACATCATGAAGGGATATCTCGATCCCAACGGCACAGGCGCCGTCGAGCCGCCGCCGGAAGGGTGGTATGACACCGGCGACATCGTCACCGTCGATGACGGCCTCGTGACCGTGCGCGGCCGCGCCAAACGCTTCGCAAAGATCGGCGGAGAAATGATCTCGCTCGCCGCCGTCGAGAGTTTGGTACAGGCCTTGTGGCCCGACTTTAATCACGTGGTCGTTGCTTTGCCCGACCCGCGAAAGGGCGAACAGATCGTTCTGATCACGGACAAGCCGGACGCGGACCGCGACGCGTTGTTGGCCCACGCCCGCGCGCAGGGCTATCCGGAGTTGTGGGTCCCGAAAGCCATTCTCGTTTCCGGCGTCCCTGTGCTCGGGTCCGGCAAAACGGATTATGCCGCTGCGGTGGAGATGGCGCGGCGTCTCCAGCCCATGCTGTGAGACTGGTTACGGTCGTGCGTATCGTTGAAGGCTTTCCGGCCTGACCAATATGAGTTGGCAGGCAGGACTTTGCCAAGGGGAATGGACATGAGAGAGCTCGCAGCCGCCCTGGCCTTCTTCGCTTTCACATCTGGTGTTGCCGCCCAATCCCGACCGATGACGCCGAGCATGACCTGCCCTCAGGCGAGACAAATGGTGATGGCCCGCGGGGCGATCGTCCTTGGAACCGGGCAGTTCACCTACGATCGCTATGTCCGGGATCGCGATTTTTGCGAGATCGACGAGTATCTGGACCCGGCATACGTTCCGACGCGAGACACGCCTCAATGCTTCGTGGGCTATACCTGCCGGAGCGGTCCGCCGGATTTCTTCGTGAATTAACGCTGATTCTCTTGCAACAACGCGCTGCGTCCCCCTTCCCTGGGAGAGGCATTGTTGATTTTCTGCCACAGTCTTTATCGGAATTGCGGATTCAACCCAGAATGGTCTCTTTTTGGGCACAGTGCCCCGGGAAAAGGCAAAATTTGGCCTTGCGATGAATTGCCGACCGGCCGCGCTTGAGTATTGTTACGGTTGCATGACGGGCACCACTCACGGTTCCGTTGAGGTTTTTAATAGTGGAGACTTCCATGAAGCTCGCTAAGAGTCTTCTCCTCGGATCGGCTGTCGGCTTCGCCGCAGTTGCTGGGGCTCAAGCTGCCGACCTGCCTGCCAAGAAGGCAGCGCCGGTGGAATACGTTCGGGTCTGCTCTACGCATGGCGCAGGCTTTTTCTACATCCCGGGAACGGAGACCTGCTTGAAGGTCAGCGGTCGCGTTCGCGCCGACTATCTGTTCGGCGAGCCCCTGACCCGTGCTGACGATGCGTTCGGTTTCCGTACGCGCGGTCGTATCCAGCTCGACGCCCGTACGGCGACGGCTTACGGCTTGCTCCGCTCGGTGGTCCGCTTCGAAATCACCCGTTCGTCGGGCACTCCGTTCGGCAACACCGGTGTAATCGGCACTTCGCCCGACGTTAACGAGGCGTTCATCCAGTTCGGTGGCCTGACCGCCGGTCGCGTGACGACCTTCTTCGACAACGGCGATCTGCCGACCGAGCACATGGGCACCCTCCGCTTCTCGGATTCGCCCGACGTCGACCTGTTGGCCTACACCTTCTCGTTCGGCAACGGCTTCTCGGCCACCTTGTCGCTCGAAGACAATCTCGAGCGTCGCGATAACGGGTTTGTGTTCTCTCCCACGCTCGGCGCTGCGCCTCTCTTCTTCGCCGGAACACGCGCTCCGGACATCGTCGGCAACGTCAAGTACTCCGGCACCTGGGGTTCCGCTCAGATCTCGGCCGCCGCTCACCAGATGCGCAGCCTCGTCCTGACCAATCCTGTCGTGGGTGGCACGGTGCTGCCGGTGTTCGGACCGGGCGTTCTCGGTACCATTCCTGACAACGAGTGGGGCTTCGCCGTTCAGGCCAACGTCGGCATCAACCTGCCGTCGCTCGCTCCGGGCGATGCTCTGTGGCTCAACGCTGCCTACGCTGACGGCGCTCTCGGCTACATCACGGGTGGCTCGCAGAACGACATCACCGACGGTTCGCTCTCGCAGTTCCTGGTCGACGGCTATATCAATCCGATTACGGGTAACATCGTCCGTGGCCGTGGCTGGTCGATCGCCGGTGGCTTCCGCCACTTCTGGACCCCGCAGATCCGCTCCGCGATCTTCGGTTCGTATGCTCGCTTCGAGTACGGCGCCAGCGCTTCGAGCGTGACGTCCGATGGGTTCCGCGTGGGCCTCAACGACTTCAACGAATACCGCATCGGTGCCAACAGCTTCTGGACGCCGGTTGAAGGTCTCGATTTCGGTCTCGAAGTCATCTACGCCCGCCTCGACCCCCGTGGCCGCGTGCTGGTCAACAACCAGTCGTTCGGTTCGGACAGCTCTTGGGAAGGCCGTCTCCGCGTTCAGCGCGACTTCTAATCGGTCTCCGATTTGGACAGAAAACCCCGGTGGCGACACCGGGGTTTTTCTTTTGCGCGGATTGTCGATTGAAGCTCTAACGGACACCGAACGGGGCCAGTCACATTCTGCCGCGTTGCTCGCCTTGCAATACACGACCTGAAACCTGGAGCTACCGGCCCATGCCGCACTCCGAGCGCTGCGCCCATGTCCGCGTCGGCGCTTAATGTTTCCGGCTTCTCTTCAGAGCGCCTTAAGGCTGCGCTACATGCCAGACGTTATTGTATCCATCGCCAGTGACGTCACCAGGTTTTGTGTCCTTGATCCAGCCATAGAGCGGCCTGCCTTTGTAGGCCCACTGCCTCGTGCCGTCATCGCGAGGGATGACCATCCAGTTTCCCGTATTCTTGGCATCGGCAGCAGCTGGGAGCGGCGGCCAGGTTTGAGCGCACATTCCGGTGCAACTGGACTTGCCGGGCGTGTCTCGATCGTAGGTGTAAAGGGTCATCCCCCTGCCATCGACAAGCGTCTTTCCCTTGCCGGTTTCCCCGATCCTCGCCTGAGCGAAAGCTGGCTGAGCGCTCAAGGCTGCGCCCGCGATCAGAGCTGCCATTAAACCATATCTGAGCATCTAAACCTCCCACGGTCACGAAGCTGCCTTCAGAAGCGCGAGGACAGGGAGATTGTTCCCAGGGTAATACGGAAAAGGAATAGCAGGCTATGTCGCATGCTGCGCAAGTCTGCCTCCACGTCTTGTTCATCTAGACCGTAGACTCATAAGCTCGGAGCCACAGCCGCATCGAGGCGAGCTGGATCATGGCGAGGAAGTTGGCGGCGAGCTTGTCGTAGCGGGTAGCGACGTGCGGAAGTGCTTCAGATTCGAGAAAAAGCGCTCGATTAGGTCGCGCTCGCGGTAGCGCTTGCTGAAGCAAGGTTTCTGAGCCGAAATTTGGTCTCAGCAAAAGGACCCGTTGCCATTCGAACATCGCGACCACCCGCCTTTTATGAATTCACGACCTAATCGGCGCGCTCGACGGGGCGCTCTCAATCCAGCACCTTCTTCATGAAGAACCGAGGGTAGATCGGCGCGGGGCCCTCGATCTGTCCGAACACTTGAAAGCCAAATCGCTCATAGAACGGGCGCGCTTGGAAGTTGTAGGTCTCCAGCCAGATATGGTGGCAATTCTGGCGTCGAGCTGCTGTTTCGGCTGCATTCATCAGGCGCGAGCCAACGCCTTGGCCGCGCAAACTCGCCGGGACAATCAGCATCTCGATGTGAAAGCCGCCCCACCGCGACTGCGCCCAGAGGCCGCCAATGGGCTCGCCCGTCTTCGGATCCGGAATCAGGATGGCGAAGTCGTGGTTGTCCAGCACGCCGACCGACTCGACGGTGAAGCGGCGAAGAGGCGCCAGCAAGGCCTCGTAAGCGCTTGCTGGCGGTGCGTCCGTTTCGACGAGAACCGGCTCCATCGGCTTCGCGCCTGCTTCCATCGCGTGTTTCTCCAGTTCATCCAAACTAGCACTGTGCAAAGGGAACGAACTATTCCCTGCAGCAGCGCTTCCGGCGTGAAGACACTCTATAGGGGAGCCATCGAGCTTCAAGATGATGGAATGATGGTGCGGACGGCGGGGGTCGAACCCGCACGGGCATAGCCCGAGGGATTTTAAGTCCCTTTCTTAGAACCTGTGGTCTCCGCTAAGTATTTGAATACAATATATTAAAGAATGCCATTTGGTATAAATCACTTACGTTGTGGCAACAGAACGCCACTGCTTTTGTCACATTCCCTTCTTAGGAGATTGATCCCCTTACGCCGGGCGGGAGTCCTTGCGCGCCAAGGCTTTGTCCATTGCCACAACATTCGACACAGGCTCAGCGTCCTGCATGAACTTGCGGACCATCTGATCCGACTCTTTCCCAAACAGATGAACGTAACGCTGACACACAGCCAGGGTCTTATGGCCTGACACCTTCATGATGTAGGAGGCTGATGCGCCACGCTCGGCCATCCGCGAACAGAACTCATGGCGCATCGCATGAGGAACGAAGTCTGAATCGTCCTCCAGGTCGAAATGCTCTCGCATCTTTGCCCACTGCACGTCGAATTTGCGCTTCGTCAGATTCCCAAAAAGCCTGTCCTTCGGACCCAAGCCTTCCTCGATCCGACGCTTCACCATGTCGAGCACGGGCTGTACCAGCGGTACCGGGCGGGATTTCCGGCTTTTGGTAATCGGGCCTGGAAAGAGGGCGACACCAGTCTCAAGATCGATGTCACGAATTTCTATGCGAAGGCTTTCCTCATTCCGGGAGCCCACATGGATGCTCCACAGAATGAAATCTCCGATGTCTTCAAGGCCCATGCGTTCACACCAATTGAGCATTCGTGCCTCCAGCGATTTAGAAATACGGGCAATTCGTCCCTCCGATTCCTTCTCCTTGTCCCACCTCGGACGGCTAGGGATGATCTGGAGGTCCACAGCCACGTTGAGGCACCGCCGGAGAGTGGAGAGCTTCCGGTTGAGGGTGGACCCCATGTTTCCTTTGTCTTCAAGTGCCTTCTTCACCTTATTGATCGTGAACAGGTCGATCTTGGAGAGTTGTTTTGTGGGGCCAATGATCGTCGTGACCTCCTTAGCGTTGGAGTACTGCTTTTCGCCACCACTCTGCTTTTTCCAGTAGTGCTCATAAACGTAATCGGCCATTTCCTGGACAGTGCGGGGCTTTCCATCACTGACGGCCCGGTCACTCTTCTCCGGCTCCAGGCCCTGCTTGATGCGCTCTTCGGAATCGAGCCCCCAACGCTTCGCCTCCAGTTCCGTAGGGAAGTTACGCCGGTCTCGGCGGCTGTTGCCTGGGGTAGGGGTCCAGAAAACCGTAGTCTGATATGACGATCCACGGGGTTTCACGTGCCAGGAGACATTGATTTGGTTTTTCTGTTTATATGATCGGGCCATTCCAACTCCTTCTTCTGTGGCCTTGAAACGAGTTTACAGGGAACTTGTCTGATTATTGCGCCTTCGTGCGGCGCTTTACCGGGCGTGGCTGCTCGTTCCGTAATCGAGCCTCTTTCTCCAGAGTTGCTGCTGCATCTCGCGCAGTTCTCCCAGGGTACTGATCGACCGTGCCAAAGATCGGAGAAAGGAGTTGCGCGACGCGGTGTTTACCCCGTTCAGTGAGAAACCAGAGCATTCTGCGTGGCTCGTTAGGGTCAGGAACGGCATCAATCAGGCCGAGACCTTGTTCGCCGTAGCGATTCTTCATTCCAAGATCGCCGAGGATGCGGTGCATTCCTGGCTGTGAAACGCCGATCTGACGTGCAAGCTCGTCCGCTGTAACGCCAAGCGTTCCGTAATCTGTTGCGATAGTAAGAAAGGTGATCAGGGAACCGAGAGAGACTCTCGGGCCGACCTCGGCATTGAGAGCCAGCAGGCCGGACAACAGGCTTTCTGCCTCCATCGGAGCAAATCGTTCAGTGGGCATTGCGGACAATCTCCTTCGTCTCCAAATATATGCCAATTGGCATAGATAGAGTCAAGCCTGAGAGATTGGTGATGGGGCACTGAAAGTTGATGTGGATGTAAAACAGATATGTAGGTGAGAGCAGAGTACCTACTACTGAAATCGCGACGCTCTCTGAGGAAAGCCTTTTTGAAGCGCCGGTAAAATATAAGTTAGCCGCCGGTCTCTTTCATATCAGGTTGGCAAAGCTCCATATTTGGCCTGCTCAATGGCTTCGACAATGTCATTGGGGAGTTCACCGGCTTTATAGACTTGGCGCTCTCGTAGCGTCAGGCGCTTGTAGTGCTCCAAGTCTCGTGCTGACAGATAGGCTCCAATTGTTTGACCATCACTCGTCACTTGAATGACTTTGCCAGAATTGGCATGCTGCTGATAAGTCTCAAAATTCTTGCAGAACTCTGACGCTGCAACGCTGACGTATTCGGTCACGAAAGAATCCTTGCTATGCGTCAAGTCACAGGGCGTACGGCGCAGTATCTCAAGTTTCTTCAACAAGCTGACTGACTGTCACACCTAGTGCCTTGGAAACATGCCACAGCGTCTTAATCGTCACGTTCCATGAGCCGTTCTCTAGGCGACTGATATACGCCTGATCGAACCACTCGTCTGGTGCGCCATCCTTCAATTTCTTGACAAGCTCTTCCTGCGAGAGCTTGGCAGCGAGGCGGTACTTTCTGACGTTTCGTCCTACAGCGCGCTGGATATCCATGCGCAGGAACGAAGCTCAGGGTCAGAATTGACACCATGTTATATACTACATAGTTTAATCGCAACATTGATTCACATTAGGCTTAGGGCAGGCTTCGTGAGCAGCTTCTGGATCGTCTTTATCGCTCAAGTCAGCATCGTCGGTATCGTGATCGTTCTCTGGCAGAGAAATTCCGGGCTCAGTGAAGTGTTGTCCGGGGGTATCCTGATGCTGTTTGCATTCGGTTTCATCATCCTCAACATGAGCAACCTGACGCAAGCGGAACGCGATCACTGGCTTCTCAAGCCTATCCGGCTCATTGGGATCGGAGATCGCTCCACCACCAAAGCTCCCGCAACCGCTCTGGCTCCTGTACCTGGAGGTGCGCCATCCAAGGCCAATGCTTTTCAAAATGCGTATGGAAGTTCGCAGAGAGAGTTCGAGACTAAGAGAGCCGACTTCGCCCAGCAATACGTAACAGCAGTAAACGAGATCAAAAAATCGGCAGTTTGGAATGCCGCTAATGAGTGGACGATCAACTTCGCCAAGCAACAGAGCCTAACTGCTAACAAGTGGATTGCGCGTGTGGCTAAAATCTCCACCGACCAAGGCGGGGGCAAAGCCGATGTCGAACTCGTCTCCGACTACGCAGGTATGAACATCACGTACAGAGCCGCTGGCAGTTCGAGCCTGAAATCGGGCACGCTGGTCTACAACAAACTGGCGGAACTCAGCCTCGGAGACATCGTTGAGTTCGATGCACTGTTTCGCGAGTCCTCCAAGAAGGGCTTTGACGAAGATTCCTGGACCGAGAGAGGGTCTCTGGAACAACCGGCATTCAGGATCAATCTGACCGATATTCGAAAGCTTGCGGACAAATCGGGTAGTTAACGCTTATCCAGCAGGAAATCCTCGGCTTCAGACCTCTCCTGGATCAGGTTCATATCGCACCAGAAACTTCCAACTGCGCCGATCTGACCCGTTGTAAGTTCGGGAATGGCGCGATGGTGTATGCTTGACAGCTTAAAGCGCGGAAGTGAGCGCAAGTCAGACAACAACCATTCAAGGGAAATGGATGGATCGCGGATATCGCTAGGCCACCACCCATTGGCAATGCTCCAATCCAAATGGAAGTGCTCCTCTAATTGAGAGCATTGTGAAAGACTGTAGCCCACCAACAAGTAGAGTTCCGTAACCCGCTCTGAAGCAGGACGGGTTAGAAACCATTCGTATGCAGAGAGATTCTCTCGGCGCTCAATTTCGTCAAGTGTTGCCGTTACGGCATGTGTTGGAAAAACAAATGGTGTCGTCGCGAAGGGCTGAGGGCGGTAGGAGGCTGGATTTACCTCGAAGTAGCGCAGGCTGTTGGAAAACTCCGCTTCCAGGCCGCGACTAACATCGTGGGACATAATGGGGCGGCTATCCTCACAGACGAAGTCTCTGAACCTGACAGAGCGGATGAAGTGGTTCTTTCCATCAAGAACGACCGTGTAGGGCTCACTGATTTTGTGAAATGCTACCAGTTTCAAGGCTTGTTGTCGTCGCCAGCCATCTAGCCCGACATCAGAGGAGTGGGTTGGAGCCGTTTCCTCGAATGCATGGATTGAAACTAGATGAGCTAGATGGCCGAACTCAGGAAGGACCTGCTCGGAAACGTACCGGATGAATTCCGTGGTACTTCCGCGATCAATTACGAGATGTATCGATCCAACACAGTCTGGATCAACAAACTTGCTGAAGGAGCGTGCCTGGAGCCGGAGCATACCAGCCTCGGCTCCAAAGCAGATCGTCAGGAAAGCAAGCTTCTGATGGGACATGCCCTTATTTATGGGCCGAGAGAGTGCGGTTCCGCCCAGCCAGCACCCACTGATTAGCATGGCCCAATCATTCTAGCGATGACTGGGCCAGGATAGCCAATTCGATTAGAGCTTCACACGCACATCGATCTCAATCAGTTCCGGCTGAACTCCCATGTGCTCCGCGAGCATGGCTTTCACCCGTTCCATGATCCCAGGCTCGTGGCTTGGCTCTGCCAAAGCAGCAGATGATGTAGAAGTTGCGGAGTTAGCCGCTTTGCTGCCGCTTACTTCGACAGTCTCGGACCATAGAGCTTTTTCCTGGAACCCGGAGCCGGTTAGCCGCCATCCGTCTTCATATTCAGGGTTCACCCAGGATGGTATATGCTCTCTGCCTCGCTCGACCTTCGCCTTATGGTTCGCCTCAAACGCGTCCAAGACTGTTGATTTGTCGAACATTGAAATCCGCACCTTCGACGGTTCATCTTGACTCCGGCAGGCATGGATTACGCGGTCAGCATCACTCAGTACAAAATACGAGCCATCTGGGGCGCGTGTGAAGGAGATTCTCCCTCCTGTAGTTGTTTTGATCGCGCAAGCCAGCTTCTCACGGCCTTTCTCGACTATCACTCGGGAATATCTTGGTACCCCTGATCCGGAAGCCGTGTTGGTGACCGTGTATCCCTTCTCCTCTAGCAGCCGCACAACTGCCAGTCGGATATCATCATCTTTAATCCAATCAGCCATTTTTAGCCCTCTCTGGATGGCAGGTTCTTTCCTAGTTTAAACTAACTTTAACTGTCAACTGCGGATGAGGGTGAAAATGAGGTTTAAAGCGGTTGAGCTTAGATTCGAATTTCTACCTGGAAGAAAGAACTGATTGAAACAGGCCGCTTCGTAGCATGTCCGCTCTAGCTGTCTTGCTTGGGTAAAGCCTGACGATCCACCATCATGAGACAGCTTGAGTGTCTTATTTGGATTGAATTGTGATTTATGAGACGGTAGAAGGGAACGGTCTAAACCTAAACGAGACAGATGGAGGGATCGTGGGCAAGGTTCTTGGGTACGGTCGAATTAGTTCAAGTGATGGGCAGGATGTCGCCTCCCAAAAGGCGGCCTTGGAGCAGCATGGAGCGGTGGTGGTTTTTTCGGAAACCGGCAATGGGTCTAAGCTCGATGGCCGGGATCAACTGGAAGCCGCTATCCGTCTCCTGGAAAAAGGGGATACCTTGCTGGCCCTGCACCCAGACCGAGTTGCCAGAGATACGGGCGATCTTCTCACGGTCGCCAAGCGCGTTGTCGAGAAAGGTGCGGTACTCCGCATCGTTGATCCAGCAATCATCTTTGATGGCACTGACATCATGGCTGAGATGATGCTGACGCTCTTTGGCCTTGTGGGTTCCCTTGAAAAGTATTTTCTGAAGGCCAGACAGCGCCGGGGCATTGAGGCCGCGAAAGTCAAGGGAATTTATAAGGGCAGACCGGCCTCTATCGACCCTGTCAAAGTGCGTGAACTTCGGAATCAGGGCCTTGGGGCCTCTGCGATTGCTAGGCGGCTTCAGATTGGAAGAGCCAGTGTCTATCGAACCCTCAAAGAGGAGGCAGGAGCGTGATGCTCTCGAACGAAGAACAGATCGACAGCAACCGTTTTGCGCTGCCGCCAGCTACATTACCTGCTGTAGCTGCTTGGCTAAACGAAGCCATGCTCGCCGGAAGCTTTACTATACGAGAGGACGCCTCGGTGGAGTTCGAGCATCTGAGTGACGAGGTGCTTTTTATGCTGGCCTGGGGCGCGGTTAGAGCCAAGCCAACATGAGCATCATTCGCTCTGTGTCGTCGCGAGGACAGATGACGCAATAATGCTTAGAGCCAACAGCGTGATGATCAAGTTTCACGCCGTGTTCAGCACACCAGTCCAGAAGTTCGTTGGCATTGGCCGTAAAGGGCTTCTGGCTGTCATCCCCCCTTAACCATGAAAGTGGTGTTATAAGGGCCAGCGAAAGCCCAGCCAGGGGTATATCTATCAGTAAGTCCCTCTCAGGGTAGGAACTGAGCAGGTTCAGAATTGCACTCATGCTCGACTGATCTGCGCGCGGATATCCATTATCCGTTGAGACGCGGAAGTCTGAATGTCTCGGATGCGGTCTTGCTGCTTGCGGATTTTCTCCGCTCGTTTTTGCGATTGTTCCGGCGTCAGGGGCTTGTTGGCTGAGGCTTCGAGCAGCCGGTCCTCTTTCATCTTCTGGATCAGGAGCCGCAGTGAGGCAATCAAGCTCTCCAGGTTCTTCAGAGTGGTAGAAGCGTTTGTAAGCTGCTCTATTCTCATTTGTAATATCTCTTTCAATGTCTATGAAGCTTTTCTCTGTCTGATCTAAAGCCTTTAACTGCAATCTACTCTCGACTGGCTCAACGTCTTGCGTGGAAAGGGTTTCGGCGTTTTGTAAGGGACACCGGGCAGCACGCGAAACGACTGATGATACGAGCATGTTTTGCAGCCCAATTCTGCCGATCAGCCGCTGCATCCATGCTTTCCACTCAAGTCCATAAGTGGCGAAGAACTTCGTTCGTTTACCCTCCCAAGCCTGAGAGTGCTGAAATCGCAACTTTGTGCAGTAGCCTGCTATACGCTCAAGATTCTCTGCGACCGTACCCTCGCGCCAGATCAGGTCTGAGCGCACTCGACGTGGCCCAGGCCATTGTTCTCGCATGTCGCGGACGAAGTGCTCGGGGCTTAAGTGTCCCCGGCAGTCCACGACAAAATGCGTGTGAATCACGATTACCCGCTCATCGTGCGTAAGAGTTCGAGGGTCTACTCCGGCGAGGGTGCCGACGAGGTCCTGTTTTGTGTCGCTGCCCAGAAGCTTCCAGTGAACGAGATCGATCTCGACGGTTCCGCACCATCGCGTTCCTCGTTTGAGGAAGCCCGATCTCTGCGCACAGGCTCGCAAATCTCTCCGCAGGTCCTCAATGATACTGATGATTTCCAGAGCGGGATCGTCATGAAGTTTGACGACGCGGCAGGCCATAATCAGAGTTATGAAACGTACTCGCTCCCACGGAGCGCGCGACATTGTCAGGATGCCTGCTGTCGCAGCCTCCCGGAAGGCTCCAATTTGCATGGCAATTCACCATGCAACGCGATGAAGCCATTCGTTGAGACTCTGCCGCGTCTCAAGTGTATCCGGGCTGTAGTGTTCGATTTTACAGTATGTCGCCAACGGCTGGTGCAACGTGCCATCGGCTGCCCATACGGCTCGGATAACCACAGTCCAGTCAGAAGATGAGATCGTGACACGCCAAGACGAACAGTTTTCCGGTACACCTGAGCGATTTCCGATCCTCACTGCATCCACGGCTAAGTCATTGATATGCCAATTGTTATCAGGGCTTCTCTCCCCGAAATCTGCTGGTTGAGGCGATAAATATCGACTGAGAAGGCGTTGGACTGCTAATGTATTTGCGTAGTGAAAAGAGTCAAATTTGTTCATAATGCTAGGTATTGATGTGCAATAAAAGGGTTTTGGATATGCTATTTATTGTACGAGTTTGTGTTATATGATCGCAATAAATTTAGACGAATCTTATAGAAAACTACGAGAGCTTGGCTTGGTTTGTAGCCGACGTGAGTTTTCACGAAATCTACTCGACAAGGAGGTAGGCTATCTCTCTGCTGCCATTTTTCGTGACAGTCTTGGCACGCGTGGTGGACTGCGGGTTATGAAGCGGCTGAAAGAGCGGCTTGATGAAGTCGCAATGCGGATGCCACAGAGCCTGCGTGGAGAGATCGCAGAAGTTGCTGGTCGGCTAGATGAGAGTATGCGGGTGGCTCAGATTCTGGCGCAGGGGCGCTGATCGCTTTGGAGCGGGAAAGTTAGTTTCGTGAAGCTCATGTCACACAGAAACTAACTTTGTGACTTTCGATCTCAGACGAAACCAATGAGCCTGATTGATTTCGTTGCTCGAATTTTGTGTCTCTTTTTCAATACGTTAGCCAGTCCGCTGGAATTGCTGCTACGCTGGGCTTCGGGCTTCAGTATCGCCCCTTCAGCATACAGCAGTGCCAAGCCTGATAGCTGCTAAACTCAGTTTCCGCGCTGAAACGTGGCTTTGATGCCACACCTGAGTGCCGTCCTGAAGAAACTGACTTTTCCCCAGGCGGCCTATCAGAAGTTGATAACCAGTGCGCCGAGGTCGCTTTCAGGGCGAAAATCGCGTTTCTTCATCCGCAGGTTAGTCGGGCCTGACTTGTGGATGCTGTCAGCGCATACCGCATGCTCCCTTCAAGATGCTGGAGGCATACTTTGTCTGTTGTAGCTGCCAAGAAAGAACTTCTCCGCTTTCTCGCCACTTCGACACCGGAGGTTCTCGCTTTGCGGGGGCGCTGGGGCGTAGGCAAAACCTTCACCTGGAACAGAGTTCTCAAGGAAGCAAAGAAGGATGGTGCTATTGCTATCGAAACCTACGCCTATGTGTCCCTGTTCGGGCTCGAAACGCTCGATCAGGTGCGAACTGCCACATTCGAGAATTCAATTCCTCGGGACGAGATTGGTGCCCCAGCGAGCACCGAGACATTCCTGAAGAAACACTCCGGAATCCTGGAAAAAATCCCGGCACTCAAGAACTTGTCTGGCGGCATTCAGGCTCTGGGAGCGCTTAGCATTTCGAATACTATCATATGTATCGATGACTTCGAGCGGCGAGGAAGCAAGCTCAGGCCGGATGATATTATGGGCCTCATCTCTCAATTCAAGGAGCAGAGGAACTGCAAGATTATTATCATCCTGAATGAAGACGAGCTTAAAGATGAGGAACGGAAGGCATTTCGCAGACATCATGACAAGGTCATCGACCGATCCGTCGATTTTGCACCAACACCCGTCGAAGCTGCTGGAATTGCCCTCAAAAAGGAGGTGCGCTACTCCGACCTGCTCAATCAAAGCTGTATTGATCTTGGCATCGACAACATACGGGTCCTTCGCAAGATCAACCGATTTATGCAGGAGGTTGACCCCCTGATCGCCGGGTTTCACGAAGAAGTGCTGAAGCAGGTAGCCAAGACAGTGCCCCTTCTTGTCCTAGGTGATCTCACCGGAGAACCTTCCATCGAATTTCTGAAAAGCCGGAAACAGGACCTCCTGAACCAAGGCCGAGAGAGACCCGAACAACCCGAGGAGGAGCGACGGTGGAGCGCTCTACTGGACGGGTATAATTTTTCTCATCTGGATGAACTCGATTTAGCGCTCCTGGAAGGAGTGCAGCGTGGCTACTTTGATGAGGACAAGCTAAAGCTAGCCGCCAGCGACCTGGAGAAGCAGAGCAGCAGCCGTGAGGCCCATCAAGCCTTTGAAAGTGCTTGGGAGCTTTATCATGGTTCTTTCGATGACAATCGGGATGAATTCGTTTCCGCGCTGGAAGCAAATTTTCAGAATGCGATTCCATTTCTCACGCCGCGCAATCTCAATTCAACAGTGAAGGTCCTGAAAAAGCTGGGATGCCGAGATAAGGCGTTGGATATGCTGGGTCTCTATGTAGCCAAGCGCGTCGAGGAGATAGATTTCTTCGACCTTAATGATGATGCACTCCTTGATGCCGAGCTAGACGATCCAGACGTACGACAAGCGTTTCAGGAAAAGATCACATCTTTCGTCGATGAACGTGACCCTAGGGCCATCCTGATCGCCATCGGGCGGAATCGGGGTTGGGACCCCAAGGATATCGACCTGATCGCGTCGCTTTCTATCGAGGAGTTCAAGCAGATGTTCAAAGCCACGAAAGGCTCCGATCTGAAGAGGATTGTGAAAACCTGCCTGGACTTCGGAAGAATCGTGGATGCTGATAACAAGATGAAGGAAATACACAAAAAAGCGACGGATGCTCTTCGCGAGATAGGCACCGAAAGCCCATTGAATGCGCTCAGGGTTGGCAAATGGGGGGTAGTGGTGTGAGGTGGGTTAACGGGGAATCGGTTACGGTGTGGCGGACGAACGCGGGAAGCTGCTTGAATGCGGCCTCGCAGGCTCAAGGTCAGCCTTACCCGGAAAGCTAGAGGTCCCACCCTTAAAGAGGTTTACACGTGCAATTCGCGGTCAAGAAACTGACGATGTCCGATCTGACGTTCTTTGAGTACCAGTTTCGGCGCTTTCAGAACGAGGCTCGGGCCATCGGTGAACAGGGCAGCAAACAAAAGGCCATAAACCTCAACGCTGATGTCTTCGTGGACATGATTTTCCCCCTTGCGAGGGGTAATGGCGAGAAGCGGCGATTCAACCTCCCGGTCGCAATCTATGGACCGGGATTGAGGCGGCAGCCCCAGGTGTTGACCCGTAAGGTCATATCCGCAGGAGGGGGCGGGAAGAACTGGCGCTTGAACGGCGAACTGGTCCCGGACCCAGAATTCGATCCAACCCGCTACCATGATCTGAAACCGGGCGACCTCGCCCTGTTCGGACTTGAAGGAGATGGAATCCCCACAGGGATGTCACTTGTCTTGGTATCCCATACCAACGCAGACGACGCATCTATCTATTCCGCGCTTATGAACCATCTTGGAAACCGCAAGATGGACGTGATCGACGCTGAGATTCTTGCTTCGGTAGTGGCCGCTTCGGCTCTCGACCATCCCATACGCGAGCTTCTCGATAGCGATCTGGACGATGCCCTCGAAGAGGCTGCCCTAGGATCAGCAGAAGGTCAGCGTCGCCTCCGCTCCCGTGGATCGCCTAGGAGGATGTCGGCAGAAGCGCTTCAGGAGGCTCGGGCGCGGGCTGAGGCAATTGGCCGGGCTGGCGAGGTTCTGATGGACGCGTGGCTGCGCGAGCAGGTCAAGAACGGGAAACTCAACTCTTCGACGTGGATATCTGAATCCAATGCTGTCAATGCCTGGGATTTCGATGCCGAGGAAACTGATGGAACGCTGACAAGATTGGAAGTCAAATCTACCGGAAAAGGTTTCGATCATCCCTTGCACATTTCTCATGCCGAGATCGAAAGTGCCGCCGATCCGGCAGCGCCAAGGACTGATCTTTATAGGGTATATGGGCTGTCGAACGGAACGGCTTCCTTACGTATAGCCAGGGACATCCGGGAATTTGCCAGGACCATACTGTCTGCTGTTGCCGGTCTGGGAAATGGGATCACTCCCGATAGCTACAGTATCGCCCCTGAACGCATTGGCGACTGGTCCCCGCCGGTTACCATCAGCATCCCCGATGATGAGGAAGAGTAATCACTCCGCTGCGACTACCGTACCAGCAAGCATGCGCCCCGAAATTGCTCTGTCCAGCGCAATCTTGATCTGAGCGGCGAGCCGCTCTGCCATCAATGGAGGAACGGCATTTCCGATTTGCCTGTAGGCTGGGTTCATAGTGCCGCAGAAGACAAACCCATCTGGGAAGCTCTGAAGCCTTGCAGCCTCCCGAACGCTGATTACACGTGCCTGCTTGCTGTCATAGTGGATATGCGAGTACGTGTCCTTGCCAATGTGAGCCAGGAGAGTGCGTGAGGGGAAGTCCGGTCGAAGTTTCCACCAACGGTTCGGGAAACTCCCTACAGGATAGGGAGGCACCATCGCTCTATAGAGCCGCTGCTTCTCCGCACCAGAGACTCGCTTTCCTGATTTCTCCAGAGAGCGGATGTGTTGTTCCCAGAGTCGTACTGCGGTCACGTGTGCGATTGGGTATTCGGCACCATTGGGCATCTCCCGGAAGATTGCCGCATCTCTTGGCAGGTAGCGAATTACATGGTCCCTGAGCCCATCCTCCGGAGCTTCGAAATCTCGCCAATTGCGCATCCGTCGCGCATATTCCGGCAGTTTCTTTCGCGAGGGATACGGCACCGGTTGGTCGAAGCGGCGTGCGCCACGACGCAACTTGCCTTCCAGGTGGAGTGTGATCGGAGGAAGGTCGCCAAGAGCTTCCTCGCAAGTCACGGGGGCATCCATGTCAGGGTTCCCGTGATCTGCTTCCACGAAGTGGCCTTCAGCAAAAAGGTCTACAAGTTTCAGTGCTACCGACCGGGTTCCGTTGTATCCAGGCGGTAGGGTCATGTGGCGTGAAGCCTTGGGGAACTCGATTGAGGTCCCGAGGTCCTTATGGACAGCCATCAGAAAAACCCGGTCGCGCATCTGTGGCACGCCATGAAAGGCCGTGTTGATCAGGCTATAGCGGGCAACATAGCCGAGGTCTGTCAGGACTTCGGCAATCTCACCCATGACATTATGGCCTCCATAGTTGAGAACGTCAGGGACATTCTCAACAAGGATGGCAAGAGGCTTCGTAGCCTTCACATAGTGGATATACCGAAGGTAGAGATTTCCGCGCGGGTCTACCTTGAAGGCAGATGGATGGTCGGCCACATCCCGGAGTTTGGCCCGGCCAACACGAGCATACGCTTGGCATGGAGGACCTCCGACGATCACGTCGAACGCTTCATCTACAGGACCGAGGCCAAGCTCAGCGGTGATTTCCTCTGGCTCCATAGCGGTGATATCGCGCGGCTTGGCGTGCCGCTCGAATGCATCCGAAGCAAGCCCCTTATGGAAGTTCATGGCATGGGTACGAGCCGCGATCTCATCGATTTCGACCGCAGCATCAATTCGGAACCCGGCAGCCTGAAACCCTAGCGAGATACCACCGCATCCGGCGAATAGGTCCAGGACGCGCGGCTGGCCGCCAGACATCAGTCTTGCCAGCTTCTGCGCAATGATGTTGCCCTTGACCTGTCGCACGCTACTGTCCACCCACTCGAAGAAATCCTTCTACACGCTGTCGGAGCACCTTAGCGTCTGCTGTTTCGCACTCCCAGATGGTCAGGACATCCCATCCACTGTTTTGAAGGGCCATGTCATTGCGCCTGTCACGCTCGACATTCGAGGCGAACTTCCGCTCCCAGAAATCGATTCTGCTTTTGGGCATGTAGGCGAAACGACATCCAGGATGTCGATGCCAGAAACAGCCCCGCACCTCGATGATCTTCTTTCGGCCTTTCATGACAATATCAGGACGCCCAGGCAGGTCCCTTACGTGGAGTCGGTACCCTATACCAAGCTCCCGCAACAAGCGCCTCACGACAAGCTCCGGTTTTGTGTTGCGCCCTCGAATAGCGCTCATCATCCGGCTGCGAGTGGCAGGGGGCACAATGTCGATCATGTTTTGACGAACCGGCGGCAAGAGATTGGGCGGCTTGGGATGTAAAATCCTGAAGTGATCACGGTTCCTCGATTGTTCGAACTAGGAGTGGCTGGTGAGGCTTCAGGCAAACATTCCAGGAACTCTTATATGGCAGATCGCCACCAAATTGGCACTGATTTCGCCACATGGTGGCAAGAAACGACATGATATATGCCACTTGGCATATATGTGGCAGAAGAAAAAGCCCCTGAAGTGCAGGGGCTTAGGCATGGTGCGGACGGCGGGGGTCGAACCCGCACGGGCATAGCCCGAGGGATTTTAAGTCCCTTGCGTCTACCAGTTTCGCCACGTCCGCGTTGTGGAGTCGGGAGGGATCGATTTTCCCGCTCGGAGTAGGAAATGCTCTACTGAGGTGACGGTTAGCGGGCTGCGTGGAGGAGCGCAAGTCGCTCGCCCGAGAAGTCAGTGTGCGATCTTGAAATCGTAGAGCCAGGAATAGCGCTCGGTCATTCCTTGCGGGCCGAGACGCTGCATGACGCGGTCGCGCCCAAACGCGACGATAGCTCCGGCGTGATAGATTCGACCGTTTGTGCGCGCCTCGTCCTGAACACGCCGGGCGCGACCGACGCGCAGGCTTTCATAGGTGGCGAAGGCTTGGCGGATCTTTGCGGGATCGTCCGGCATCAGCGCGGCAAGGGTCGCAGCATCCTCGATGGCGAGCGCGGCGCCTTGGGCGAGGAACGGCAGCACTGGATGCGCGGCGTCCCCGATCAGGGCGATGCGGTTTTGCGCCATGCTTTCCGCCGGAAGATCGAAGAGCGACCACAGGAGCCACTTATCGACCTTGGCGAGAAGCTGGTTGAGAACGGGAGCGACGTGGGCGTAGTGGTCGAGCAGAGTCTTGCTGTCTCCTGGGGCCGACCAGCCCTCGACAGGCTCTTTGCGCCGTTCGATAGCGACGATGTTGAGCAGGCGGCCATTCGCGATGGGATAGTGAACCACATGCCCCTTGGGGCCAAGCCACAGGCCGGTTTCGTTTCGTGCGAGTTCAGCGGGCACCTGTCCGCGCTCAAGCGTCGCCCGCCACGCCACCGCGCTTCGGAAGGAGGGCAGGGGACGCGTACCGAGAGCCTGCCGGACCTTCGACCACACGCCATCCGCGCCGATCACCGCGTCGGCCGTCAGGGTTTCGCGGTGGCCGTTTTCGGTGGCAAGCGTGAGTTCGGTGCGCTCCGGTCCGTTCTCGATGTTCTCGACCTTGCGGCCCATGATGAGCCGGATCGTTGGCTCGGAGCGGACGGCATCGAGTAGCAGGGTCTGCAGATCGGCACGATGTACCACCCAATAGGGCGCGCCGAAGCGCTCTCTCATGAAAGGGCCGAGCGCCACTTCGCCGATGGTTTTGGACGTGCGGAGGGCGCGCACCACGACCCGCTCAGGCTCACCCACGACGCGTTGGAGTGCGTGACCGAGGCCGAGGCCGATCAGGATGCGGCTGGCGTTGGGGGAGAGTTGCAGGCCCGCACCGACTTCGCTGAAACCTGTGCGACGCTCGATCAGTGTCACCGTGTGACCCTGACGGGCGAGCGCGAGAGCCGTCGTCAGGCCGCCAATTCCGGCGCCGACGACGGCGAAGGACAAGCCGGTCACGTCAGCGCGCGGTCGTCTCGGTGAGGTCTTCCTCCCAGACGCATTCCGCCGGGCGTGCCTCGTTCGACTTCAGGGACGGGTCGTATTTGTAAAGAGTCGAGCAATAGGAACAGATGATCTCGTCATCGGATCCCATGTCGAGGAAGATATGAGGGTGGTCGAGCGGCGGGGTCGCTCCGATGCACATGAACTCCTTCGCTCCGATGTGAATCGTGGAGACGCCGGGGTCGTTGTGGAAGTGAGGAGTACCTTTGTCGGCCATGTTGGTGCCCTGAAATGGGGTTTTGCCTGAAGTGCGGATTTGGCGCGCACCATAATGTTTGATCTGTCATGCGCCTAGAGCATTTTCAGCAAAAGTGCGCCTTCGTTTTTGCGGAGGAAAATGCGTCGGTTCAAGAGGGTAGGCCATTTTCTGTCGATTCAGATTCATGGGAAGGTGCTGTTGTCCGCCCATTTGCACCGAATCCGATCAATGGCTTAGAGCATAGCCTTCAGAAATGGATTCTGGTTTTCGAAACTCGAACCGAGCGTTGCCAACCCATGCTGTTCTTCAATTCCAACGGTGTCCGCATCGCCTATGTGGACGCCCCTCCCGAAGAGGGTCATGGCGACCCGATTCTTCTGATTCACGGCTTTGCCTCCAACTATGCCGTGAACTGGCTGAACACGCTGTGGTTCAAGACGTTGAACAAGGCGGGTTTCAGGGTCATCGCGCTCGACAACCGAGGCCATGGGGAGAGCGAAAAGCTCTATGATCCCAAGGACTACGAGTCCTTTATCATGGCGGAGGATGCGCGCCGCCTGCTGGACCATCTGAACATCGAGAAAGCGGATGTGATGGGCTATTCCATGGGCGCACGGATCACCGCTCATCTCGCTATCGCGGCCCCTGAGCGCATGCGTTCCGCTCTACTCGGTGGGCTCGGCATTCATCTGGTCGAAGGCGTCGGCCTGCCGCTCGGGATCGCCGATGCCATGGAAGCGCCGTCTCTCGACGATCTGACGGATCCCATGCAGCGCATGTTCCGCGCCTTTGCGGAGCAGACCAAGAGCGATCTCAGGGCGCTTGCCGCCTGCATTCGTGGATCGCGTCAGGTGCTCACCCGCGAGCAGGTCGCCGCCATCGACGTGCCGACCCTCGTGTCCGTGGGAACCGCCGATCATGTGGCGGGCTCCGGCCCGGAGCTCGCCCGGCTGATACCGAATGCCAGGGCGCTCGATATCCCTGGCCGGGACCACAATCTCGCGGTGGGTGACCGGGTGCATAAACAGGGAGTTTTGGAGTTCCTCGCCACCCGGCCGTGAGTTCATTTTTATCCGACGACGTCGGATAAAGACGAGTCTCTGGAATCGGTTAGCGCTGGGTGCTGATGTTCATGTTCCACATGAGCTTAACCCTTGAGATGCTTCAGCATTTGATTCAAGAGACGCGACCTAGGTCATTGATTTGAGATTCGATTTTCCCAGATGCATTACGCAGGGGAAGTCGATGACACGTCTGGATAGCGTCATTCGTCGTTTGACCGCCCAGCGCAATCTTTTGAATTGGGCCGTCAATGAAATCGAGCCGACGGGGCTGATCCTCGAACTCGGCCTCGGCAACGGACGGACATACGATCACCTGCGGAGCCGGCTGCCCGATCGGGAGATCTATGCGTTCGAGCGGTCACTTGCGGCCCATCCCGACAGTTGCCCGGCGGAAGACTATCTCATCATGGGCGATATCTTCGAGACGCTACCCCTCTTCGCGGAGCGGATGGGGCTTGGCTGTGCCGCTCTCATCCACGCCGATATCGGCTCGGGCGACGAGGTGCTGAACCGGCAGCTCGCCAAGCGCATGGCGCCGCTGATCGAACCGCTTCTCGAGCCGGGTGGCCTTTTCCTCGCGGATCGGGCGTTCGATCTGCCACGCTGCACGAATCTGTCGACCCGTGTCGGGGTCGCCGAGGGGCGCTATTTCGTCTATCGCCGGGCCGTGAAGGCGGAGCCTGTCGCGCACCGTCCGTCTATCGCCCGATGAAAACCGGCCGACGCTTTTCCAGGAAAGCGCGTCGGCCCTCCCCATAATCGGCGCTGTCGAAACAGGCGTCAGCCAGGGCTTGCGGGTCGATCCCCTGCCTTCCTAAGCCGCAGGAAGCGTCGATTGCTGCCTTGGCGGCGGCGATCGTCATAGGCGCATTCTCGGCAATCGTGCGGGCAAGGGAGAGAGTCGTTTCTTCCAGTGCCTCCTCGGGCACGATGGTCTGGATCAGGCCGAGCTGTTTGGCCTCCTGCGCATCGATCCTGCGCGCGGTGAAGAACAGGTCCTTCGCGACGGCCGGGCCGACGGAGGCTGTCAACAGCCGCATGGCGCTCGGCGGATAGCCGACGCCGAGACGCGCCGCTGGGATGCCGAACACTGCGTTATCCCCCGCGATCCGCAGGTCGCACGCCACCGCGAGCCCACACCCGGCTCCGAGGCAATGGCCCCGGATCATGGCGATGACGGGCTTCGCGCAATGGGCGACAGCCCAGAAGGCCGTCTCGTTGGCCCGCTCGTAGTCACGGCTACCGGCGGCGGTGCCCCGGATGCTTTCGAATTCGGCAATGTCCGCCCCTGCGGCAAAGGCGCCCGTTCCGGCGCCGCGCAGGATGATTACACGCACCCGTTCATCGTCATCGAGCGCCGTCACGATGACGGGCAGGGCCTGCCACATGGCAAAATTGAGCGCGTTGCGCCGTGCCGGATTGTCGATGGCGATAGACGCGATGGAATCCTCCACGGTCACGGTGAGATGCGGGGAGGGGGAAGAAAATGAAGCGTGCATGATCTATTGGGGCTAAAGAAGGGGACACCGGAAGACTATCTATGCTAATCCCGCCACCCGTCGCCTTGGCAAGGAGTTGATTATGACGACCCATCAGCGCCTGAAGTCGGGAACCGTCGAGCCGCTCGCCGGAACGGTCGATCCCCTATGGGACCGTATGCTGCGAGAGGCGGAAGACGCGGCCCGACGTGAGCCGGTCCTTGCGGGTTTCATGCTCAGCTCGGTGATCCATCAGGCGAGTCTCGAAGCGGCGGTCAGTCATCGCGTTGCGGCGCGTCTTGCACACCCCTCCGTGCCGGCCGATTTGATCGAACAGATATTCCACGAGGCTATTCAAGCCGAGCCCTCTATCACTGAGGCCTTCCGCGCCGATATCCGCGCCGTGATGGATCGCGATCCGGCTTGCGAGCGGACCATCGAGCCTGTGCTGTATTTCAAGGGTTTCCATGCCATCCAGGCGCATCGTCTCGCCCATTGGCTCTGGAGCGTGGGGCGGCGCGACTTCGCACTCTACCTTCAGAGCGTGTCGTCCGAGGTGTTCCAGACGGACATTCATCCTGCCGCCACCATGGGCCGGGGCATCTTCCTCGACCATGCGACCGGTCTTGTCGTCGGTTCGACGGCCGTGATCGAAGACGACGTGTCCATGCTTCAGGACGTGACGCTCGGCGGCACGGGCAAGGAGCGCGGGGACCGTCATCCGAAGATCAGGAAGGGCGTTCTCATCGGCGCAGGCGCAAAGATCCTCGGCAATATCGAGGTCGGACACTGCGCCCGCATCGCGGCCGGGTCGGTCGTGTTGCAACCTGTGCCGCACAATGCCACGGTTGCCGGTGTTCCGGCCAAGGTGGTCGGCACCGCGGGCTGCGCGGAGCCGGCGCGTGCGATGGATCATTTCCTGTCGGAAGGGATTTGACGCCTCCGACGCGCTTGCCCCGCTCTTTCCGTCGTGGCAAGTGCAGCGTTCATCAATTTCATGAAAGGATTCATCGTGGATAAGACCGAGATGGCGAAGGTCGAGCGTTACCTTCGCCAGACTTTTGCAAATGCCTCCATCCGTGTCGTCGGCCGCCCGAAGAAGACCGATTCCGCGGAGGTCTATGTCGGCGAAGAATTTTTGGGTGTGCTCTTCCTCGATGACGAGGATGGCGACCGCTCCTATAACTTCACCATGGCGATCCTCGATACGGATCTCGAAGACTAGAACTCGATCGTGTCTCTTTGAAACACGATCAAGTTCTCCAATTCCTTGTTGCCGCATGATCCGGGCGAGCAACCGGTTCCACTTGTTCTGATCATGCTCTAACTCTCCGCAAGGCCCGATCCATGCCGCTCTATCGTCTCGATGACGTCGAACCCGTCGTGCCCGAGGCTGGGCGCTTTTGGATCGCCCCGGATGCGCATGTGATTGGACGCGTCCGACTGGGAGTCGATGTCGGCATCTGGTTCGGCGCCGTCCTGCGTGGCGACAACGAACTCATCGATGTCGGAGAGGCGACCAATATTCAGGAGGGCGCGCTGCTCCACACGGATCTCGGCGCGCCTCTCAGCATCGGTGCAGGTTGCACCATCGGCCATCGCGCCATTCTGCACGGCTGCACCATCGGCGAAAATTCGCTCATCGGCATGGGAGCGACCGTGCTGAACCACGCCCGGATTGGAAAAAACAGCCTCGTCGGTGCGAGCGCGCTCGTGACCGAGGGCAAGGAATTTCCGGACAATTCGCTGATCGTGGGCTCGCCTGCACGAGCGATCAAGGTACTCGACGAGACTGCTATCGCGCGGCTCAAGGAAGCGGCGAGGAACTATGTCGAGAACTGGAAGAGGTTCGCGAAGGGGCTGACCCGGATCGACTGATCCGGGTCGCACATTTTAGAGCATGATCGGAACCGGTTGTTCGCCCGGATCATGCGGCAATAAGCAAGTTCTAGCGGTTCGCGGTGGTCGTCGGCGAGGCTGTGATACCGCCGAGGGAAACCCAGGCCACGGCGTCCTGGCTTTCACGCTTCACGTAGACGTAGCCGGTCTGATCCCACGACAGGACGTTCGAGTGCTTGTTGTCGAGCACGTAGTCGCCGCGATCGGTGCGAACAACGAGAACCGCATGGCCTTCGCCGAGTTCGTCGATCACCACTGTCATGAGCATGGCGCGGCGCGGAACACCTAGCTCGACCAGCTTCTTGCGCTTCAGGAGTTGGTAGTCCTCGCAATCGCCCTTGCCATCGGTGGGTATATCCCAATGGTCCACGACGCCCCAATGATCCTGATCGGTCACGGGGGTGATTTCATTGTTCACGCGCTTGTTGATGGAAACGATAGTGTTCCAGATCTGTGCGGTGAGCTTAATGGTGCGTGGTTCTGAGGAATTGACGGCGCACTCGGAAGGGTTGCTCTGGCAGAATTCCTGCCATCCGAGGATCGGCTTGGAGCCGCCGCCTTTTTGAATTGGAAGCGGCGATGCCGACAGAGAGGCAAAGTTTTGCGCTTCAGCTGCCCCACCGATAAGAAAAGCAATCCCAAGAAGAGCCGCACACACGGCCTTGGTACCCAAAAGGCCGGTCCTGCGACCGCCCAGCTTGAAGCCACTGAAAAAAATGTGAGACATGCCCCGCACAGCCCGTTAAAGTTCTTTTAACCAAGCTGACACGGCTTAACTGATGGCTCAACAAGAAAGTTAAGGGTGAGTTAACGCGTCGCGGGCAGGTTTGTTCCGGGTATGGTTAATAAATTCTTAAGCCAAGCTATAAAGCACGGGCAATAAGGGCTTTCGTTACTTGGTTTTTCACCTTGGCAGATGCGGAATGTGACGCAATTGCCAAGCTAACTCGATTGGGATCTTAGTCCTTTGAAGAGTTTTTTCTGAAAATACATAAAGATGTCGTTGGGTTAGTATCGCGCCCTAACATCCGGTTCCCATGCCCTCATCTCTTCCTTCCCGCGCCACGCGCGAGCCCATTTTTCAGCTTCCGACCGTCGTGCTCGTGAGCATCGCCGTTCTCATCGGCATTCACGCACTTCGCACCTTCGTTCTGTCGGAAGAGGTGGACTTCGAATGGCTGATTGCCTTCGCCGTGGTTCCGGCGCGTTGGGCGGTCGCCTATGGTGGGGTCAATGCGCAGGATATCATTTCATCGCTTCAGGGGAACGGTGACATGGAAACCCTGCCGCTCGCCCTTGCCCAATATGTGCTGAGCGATGAGGGCGGAAAGCCCTGGACCGGGCTGACCTACGCGTTGCTGCACGGATCCTGGACCCATGTGCTCCTGAACTGCGTCTGGCTTGCGGCATTCGGAACGCCCCTTGCGCGACGTTTCGGACCGGCACGCTTTCTTGCCCTTGCCGCCGTGACGGCCTTTGTCGGGGCGGTTCTTTATGTGCTCATGCATGCTTGGCAGGTCTTGCCCCTCATTGGTGCATCCGGCGCGGTGTCCGGCATGATGGGCGCTGCGGCGTGGTTCATGTTCGCGCCTCCGAGTTTCAACGCGGAAGGCCGTATGAACGAACCTCACGAACGCCATCGTGAAACTCTGCGAGGCCTTATCGCGAACCGACAGGTGATGCTGTTCCTCGTCATCTGGATCGTGATCAACTATTTCTCGGATGCCTTTGCACGGCCGCTCGGCGTCACGGATGTCAGCATTGCGTGGGAAGCTCATCTGGGTGGATTTTTCGCCGGATTGGCGCTCTTTCCGATCATCGATCCGTTAAGGCCGCGTCATCATCCCTAATCCGCTTGAAAAAAAGATCGAGAAAGCCGAGAATCTAGTGATTGACGCTGGGTTTCGAGTTTTCCGGCGCTTTGGAAAGATCGAGGCTCCAGCCATTCTCGGAGGCGGAGGGAACGGCCTTCGCTTCCGGTTACGCGGAGGCGCCCCATGTCTGTCGACCACATCCTTCTGAACAAGGGACGAAACGTCGTCACGATCGACCCGACGAAGACCCTCGCTCAGGCGGCTGAGCTTCTCTCGAACTGGAAAATCGGCGCGGTGATCGTTGCCGACGGGCAGGAGCCGGTCGCCGGCATCATTTCCGAGCGCGATATCGTCCGCGCCATCGCCGACAAAGGCGCGGGCGCATTGACCGATCCGGTGTCCCAACACATGACCCGCGGGGTGGTCACCTGCACGAAGCGAGCCGACATCCCGCTCATCATGGAGATCATGACCACGAGCAAAATCCGGCATGTGCCGGTGGTCGAGGAGGGCGCTCTCATCGGTATTGTGTCGATCGGCGACGTGGTGAAGCACCGTCTCGCTGAAATCGAGGCGGAGACCAAGGCGATCAAGGAATATATCGCAAGCGCCTGATCGCACTCGCTCCCCCAGAGGCGACCTAGATTCCTTATTGCCGCGTGATCCAGGTGAACAACCGGTTTCCACTTGTTCTGATCATGCTCTATGACTTCGCCGCTTCCTGAAGCAACTCTGTGATATCCGGCAAGGCGCGTTCCGCGGCTTGCCGTCCGAGCGTGATGCATTCCTGAGCGCGGTGGAACTCGAACAATCCCATTTTCGCAAGCTTCGGCGCAATCATGACGTCGGGAGGATCGCCGGCGAGGCGCGAGCGTGCGATGCGGTCCTGCGTGATGTTGAAGGCATCGACCATCACCGAGGCGATGCCCGGCGCATTGGGGCGCCGATTTTTCGGAGCCTTTGGCGCGGAAAAGATGCCCCAACGTCGCGGCTCCTCCATGTGCTCCTCGATATCCTGCTCGTCCGTGTGGGTGCTGTCGTAGGATTGAATGACGGTGCCGCGTACGCGCACTTCGCCGTTCAGGTTCACACAGATGACGATATCGGCACCGAGCGCGCGTGCGGCCGTGATCGGAATCGGGTTCACGAGCGCACCATCCATCAGCCATCGGCCGCCGATGGAAACTGGATCGAAGATGCCGGGGAGGGCATAGGAAGCGCGCATGGCCTGGACAAGTTGCCCCCTTGTCAGCCAGACCTCGTGGCCTGTCGCAAGCTCGGTCGCGATCGTGCAGAATTTCATGGGGAGCGTTTCGACACGCTGATCGGTGAGGTTCTCTTCGAGGAGACGCTGCAATCGCCCGCCCGCGATCAGGCCTGAGCCCGAAATATGAAAATCCAGCAATCCCATGACTCGCCGCTTCGTCAAGGAGAGAGCGAACGCCTCGATTTCGTCGAGTCTGCCCGCAGCAAAACAGCCGCCGACGACCGCCCCGATGGAGCATCCGGCAATCACATCGGGAATGATACCGGCTTCGGCGAGAACGCGAACGACGCCAATATGCGACCAGCCCCGGGCGGCACCGCCGCCGAGCGCCAGGCCTATCTTCACCTTCGGTTTTGCTTCGCGCTCGACTGGCGCGTGCATTTCGGCTTCCCCGCCGCCTTCAGGCCCGACACTTCGTCGGGCAATGCCATCCCAGAACATAGAGCAGCTCCTAGGTTGAAGCCATCTTTGGCACCTCCTGATGAAGGGCTCATGAATAACGCATGAGAAGCTTAGGTGGTCAGAGGGGTGCGGATTTATGTCAAAGAGGGGCTCAATGCCCGACGAGACATCAGCACGATAACGAGCGCGCAGACGACCAGGCCGATCAACGTCGCGCGCAGGCCGAGATGATCGCCGCCGAAGCCGATGATAGGGGGCCCCATCAACAGGCCGCCATAGCCGAGGGTCGCCACCATGGCGACGCCCATCCCAGCCGGGACGCCGTTGACCTCCGCTGCGCTGCTGAAGAGGACCGGCACAGCGTTGGAAAGCCCGAAACCAACGATCGCGAAGCCAGCCATTGCTGCGATAGGCGTCGGCACTCCGATGGCCAGCGTCAAACCGATACCGGCGAGAAGGCCGCCGAGGCGCAAGGTTGGACCGCGGCCGAGACGGCTCACGACGAAATCACCCATGAAGCGACAGATCGTCATGGTCAACGAAAAGGCGGCAAAGCCCATCACGGCGGTTTCAAGCTCTGCACCGGCGACAGTGCGGAGATAAATGGCCGTCCAGTCGACCATCGCGCCTTCCACGACCATGCACAGCATGGCGAGCACCGCGATACCCATCAGCGCTCCGCGCGGCCAGGCGAAGCCGTGACCTTCGGCCGTTTCCGTCTCGTCCTTCATCATGAAAAACGAAGAGAAGAAGAAGAGCAGGCCCATCACGGCGCAGGACATGAGCAGCGTTGCGGCAATATCGAAGCCCGCTTTAATAAGAGCAGCAGAGATTGCTGCCCCAGCGAGGCCGCCAAGGCTGAAGAAGGCGTGGAAGGAGGACATGATCGGTGTCTTCCAAGCCTTCTCGACAACCGTGGCATTGGTGTTCATCGAGACGTCCATCGAGCCGTTGAACGCGCCAGCCACGAGCGATGCCGCAATGAGGAGCGGAAGGCTCGGCGCGATGCCCGGGAGAAACAGCGTGATAGCGAAGCCGAAGCCGGTCACGATGGTGATCGTTCGGCTCGGGACGCGGGTCGAGATCCACCCGACGACGGGCATGAGGGTGATCGCACCAAGCCCGAAAGCGAGAAGTGCGAGGCTGAGCTCTCCGTCAGACAGGCCGAGCGCCGCCTTGAAGCGCGGCAATTGTGCCGCCCAGGTTCCGATTCCGAAGCCGTTACCGAAGAAGATCGTGCTGGTGGCGATGCGGGCGAGAAGGACGTGATTGTGTCTCATGAGTGCGCAGTAACGTTTCCTGTCAGGCTTTTCACCCCCACAATTCCGGATGAGTAGGGATCAAGCTTGTTTTGAGAGTGCGAGTGTCGTCTCGCCTTCCTTCGATTGCACTACCCGATAGAAGCACGAGCGTCGGCCCGTATGGCAGCACCCGCCATCGCCCGCCACCTTCACCTTGAGCCACAAGGCGTCCTGGTCGCAATCGACGCGCATTTCCACGACGGTCTGGATCTGTCCACTCGTCGCGCCTTTGTGCCACAGCTCGCTCCGAGAGCGCGACCAATACCACGCTTCGCCCGTCTCAAGCGTTCTCGCAAGTGCTTCGGCGTTCATGTGGGCGACCATGAGAAGTTCGCCTGTGTCGGCCTCCGTCGTCACGCAGGTCACAAGACCATCCGTGCCGAAGCGAGGCGTCAAGGTCGCGCCTTCTTCCAGCTCGGACTTGGAGCCGGCGGCGGGGAAGGGTGGGTGGTTCGCGCACATGGGATGACTCGGGGACACTGGAGAGCAGGTTGCTTCTCTCGAATGCCCCCGATGGTCGCGAGTTTCAAGCTTTGCCGTGACGAACCATGGTCATGAAGCGCGCCTGTTCCGCCGGATCTTTCTTGAACACGCCGGTGAACTGGCTCGTCAGCGTGACAGCGCCTGCTTTCTGCACGCCGCGCATGGACATGCACATATGCTCGGCTTCGATCATCACTGCGACGCCGCGCGGCTCGAGAGCTTCTTCCAGAGCTGAGGCGATCTGCGCCGTCATCGTCTCCTGGGTCTGGAGCCGCCGCGCGTAGATCTCGACGAGGCGGGCAAGCTTGGACAGGCCGACGACACCCTTGGTCGGGTAATAGGCGATGTGGGTCACGCCATGGAACGGCACCATGTGGTGCTCGCAATGGGAATAGAAGGGGATATCGCGCACCAGAACCAGGTCGTCGTAGCCTTCGACCTCCTTGAAGATCTTGTTCAAAATTTCGTGCGGATCATCCTTGTAGCCGGCATAGAGCTCCTTGAACGCCTTGGCGACGCGCTTTGGCGTTTCGCGCAATCCTTCCCTCTCCGGGTCGTCGCCGGTCCAGCGGATCAAGGTGCGAACGGCCGCCTCCGCTTCTTCGCGGGTCGGGCGGTCTACGGGCTTGTCGGCGGCTGGAGACAGACGCTGGGACAAGGACTTAACCACATCATCCATGTGGAGCCTTTCTTTTGTTCCATGCCATCGGGCGCGATGCCCTTTGACCGTCATATGGGGCCGGCGCGCCCTCGGATCTCTCGGGATCGCGCTTGACGCCAACATAACCTATATCAAGCGACAACGCTCTTGTCCCGTGACAGCCGCATCATGCTTGATCAGATCTACAATCGCCGCCTTCTCGAACTCGCCGCGAACATCCCGCGGCTCGGGCGGCTCGCGGACGCGGATGCGAGTGCGACAAAGCGGTCAAAGCTTTGCGGGTCCATCGTGACAGTCGATCTCAAGCTCCACGGCGATGTGGTTGCCGACTTTGCGCATGAGGTACGGGCTTGCGCCCTCGGACAGGCCTCCTCTTCCATCATGGCGAGCAAGGTGATCGGTTCCACCGTGGCGGAGCTGCGCGCCGTTCAGGAACAGGCACGCAGGATTCTCAAGGAAGATGGGCGCGCACCGGAGGGCAAATGGGCAGATCTTGCCGTTCTGGAGCCGCTGAAGGATTTCACCGCCCGGCACGCCTCCATCCTCCTCACTTTCGAGGCAGTGGTCGACGCCATCGAGCAGATCGAGGCGCAGCGGCGCTCGGAAGCCTCCTGACGTGACGCACTCGTGGCATCAAAAGGACGCGCCCCAGGAGACAACGGCAAAACACATGCCCCGCCGGATCGCCCATGTGGCGATCCGTTCCTATCAGCTCACGCTTTCCGGACTCATAGGCCGCCAGTGCCGCCATCTTCCGTCCTGCTCGGAATATACCGACGAGGCGATCCAGCGGCACGGCTTTTGGCCGGGAGGCTGGATGGGGCTGGCACGGATCTGCCGCTGTGGGCCCTTCGGCACATCGGGGCTCGATCTCGTGCCTGAAACGTTGCCCGAACACGCCCGCTGGTATAAGCCGTGGGTGTATGGTCGCTGGCGGGGCGTCAACGCCCCCGCGATCACCTGCGAAGCGGTCGAACCTGACGGCGGCCGCTCGTCGTAAGCAAAACCCAGCCCGTCGGCCCCACGCTTACCTGCTCCGTTGGCAGGAGTGAGCTTGAGAGATGATTGATGATTACCCTCACATTCCCTGATGGCGCAGAGCGCCAATACGCCTCCGGCATCACCGGCCGCGAGATTGCGGAAGGCATTGCCAAGTCGCTGGCAAAGCGCACCGTGGCCATGGCCTTGAACGGCACCGTGACGGATCTCGCGGATCCGATCACCGCCAATGCCAAAATCGAATTTCTGAACCGCGAAGATCCGCGCGCGCTGGAGCTGATCCGGCACGATTGCGCGCACGTTCTAGCCGAAGCCGTGCAGGAGCTTTTTCCCGGCACGCAGGTCACCATCGGTCCGGTGATCGAGAACGGTTTCTATTACGACTTTGCGCGTAACGAGCCTTTCACGCCGGAAGACTTCCCGGCCATCGAGGCGAAGATGCGCGAGATCATCGCGCGGGACAAACCTTTCACGAAGGAAGTGTGGAGCCGCGATAAGGCGAAGCAGGTCTTCAGGGAGAAGGGCGAGACCTACAAGATCGAACTAATCGACGCGATCCCGGAAGGGCAGGATCTGAAGATCTACTTCCAGGGCGACTGGTTCGACCTGTGCCGCGGCCCGCACATGACCTCTACGGGCAAGATCGGCAACGCCTTCAAACTCATGAAGGTGGCGGGCGCGTACTGGCGCGGTGATTCCAAAAACGCGATGCTCACCCGCATCTACGCCACCGCGTGGACCTCTCAGGAAGACCTCGACAACTACCTCAGGCAGCTTGAGGAAGCCGAGAAGCGCGACCATCGCCGTCTCGGGCGCGAGATGGATCTGTTCCATTTCCAGGAGGAAGGACCGGGCGTCGTCTTCTGGCACGCGAAGGGCTGGACCCTGTTCCAGGAACTGACCTCCTACATGCGCCGCCGCCTCAAGGGCGACTATCAGGAAGTCAACGCGCCGCAGATCCTCGACAAGGCTCTTTGGGAGACCTCGGGTCACTGGGGTTGGTACCGCGAGAACATGTTCGTCACCAAGACGGAAGACGAGCGCGTTTTCGCCATCAAGCCCATGAACTGCCCCGGCCACGTGCAGATCTTCAAGCACGGCCTCAAGTCCTACCGCGACCTGCCGCTTCGCTTGGCTGAGTTCGGTGCGGTATCGCGCTACGAGCCTTCGGGCGCGCTGCACGGCCTGATGCGCGTGCGCGCGTTCACACAGGACGATGCGCACGTTTTCTGTACCGAAGAGCAGCTTGCCGAGGAATGCCTGAAGATCAACGACCTGATCCTCTCGACCTACGGCGATTTCGGCTTCGAGAATATCGTCGTGAAACTCTCGACCCGTCCTGAAAAGCGCGTCGGCACGGACGAGATGTGGGATCACGCCGAAGAGGTGATGACCCGCGTCCTCAAGCAGATCGAGGAGCAGTCGGGCGGGCGCATCAAGACCGGCATCAATCCGGGTGAGGGCGCTTTCTACGGGCCGAAGTTCGAATACGTGCTGCGTGATGCCATCGGCCGCGACTGGCAGTGCGGCACCACGCAGGTGGACTTCAACCTGCCGGAGCGCTTCGGCGCGTTCTACGTGGATGCGGACGGACAGAAGAAGACGCCGTGCATGGTTCACCGCGCCATCTGCGGCTCCATGGAGCGCTTCACCGGCATCCTCATCGAGCATTTCGCCGGGCACTTCCCGCTCTGGCTCGCGCCGGTGCAGGCGGTGGTGGCGACCATCACCTCGGACGGCGACGATTACGCACGTGAAGTCGTGAAGGCGGCGCAGGCCGCCGGGCTTCGCGTCGAGTCGGATCTGCGCAACGAGAAAATCACCTACAAGGTGCGCGAACATTCGCTCGCCAAGGTGCCGGTGCTTCTCATCATCGGCAAGAAGGAGGTGGCCGAGCGCGCCGTCTCCATCCGCCGCCTCGGCAGCCCGGACCAGACCAATCTCAGCCTCGAGGAAGCTTTGCGCATTCTCAAGGAAGAGGCCGTCACTCCGGATCTCCGCCGCGCGGCAAAGGCCGTCTCGGAACCCGACGCCCACGCAACCCTCGACGGGCATCACGTGGTGGGGGGAACGCTGGTCTGATTTAGCCCGATCCTGTTTTGCTCTTCATGGCCGCACCTGTTGCGGCCATGAACGTTTTTGGTGCATCCGCGGCCGTCCTAACATGACCGAGAGACGCGTCCTCAGACGAGGGATTTAAGGCGGTTTTCCTCTCACCTGCCGTCCAGCAAGCCAGCGAGTTCCAGACCACCACAGGCATCGACTCTCGCAAGGGGCCAATTATTGCCCTTGCTGTCCTCGAGTCTGAATTTGTAAGTGCGTTCTCCCGGACCGGGGTCGTCAGTAAAGTCGTCGCCACTTTCTTCTATTGCGACAACCTTTGGCTTCGCTCTGCCCAGAACAGCACTGGCTCTGGGTTGAACGAGGTACGCTTCGATGACCTTCGTTGCGTATTCCTTGTCGACGATATGAGAGCAGTCGCGGGTCAGGGCGTCGTAGACGCCTACTCCAATGAGTAGCAGCAGCACAGGCGCGACCAGCACGATGACAAGGGCGATCAGGAATGCGCCGACAACTTTGAACAGAGTACGCATGTGTAACAACGTATCTCTGTCTGGTTGTGGTGTCCATTAGCCTATTGCGTCGCGACGATCTCGAAGTCGCGGTTGAGACCGCTCTCGACCTTGAACTCGCGCGTATAGACCTTGCCGTCGTGGCGGGCGATCAGGACGTAATCGCCTTCCGCCAGCGTTACGGACGGAAACGCGCCGATGGCCTCGCGGATCACGTCGCCGCCCGGCGTCAGCACGCTGAAGGCCGTGCCGGCGAAAGCTTCCCCGCCGGCGGAGGCCACCAGCTTGAGGGTGGCGATAGCCGCCCGGTGATTGAGGGTCGCTTCCGTGATCTTGCCGGCTTCGACCTTCAGGTCCGCGCGCATGATCGCGTTTGCGTCGCCATAGGTCGAGACGACGTGATAGGAGCCTTCCGGCAAACGGATGATGTCACCCGCCTTTCCGTTCGACAGGACGAGCCTGCCTTCGGAGTTGGTGCCGATCGGGACATAGACCGAGAACGAAATCTGGTTCTGTGCGATGGGGCTGTCGCCTACCGCTCCCTTGAGCCTCAGGGCTCCGGCCGTAATCGGAAGGCGCTCGGTGAGTGTGCCGGATTGGGCGCTGATACGCTTCGACGCGCTGGCATAACCGTAGGCTACGTGAACGATGTAATTGCCCGATGGCAGATTGAAGCGAGGTGTCGGCGCGCTGGAGCGGGCGACGATCAGCGGCTGCGTGACGTCGCCCCGATCTTCGTAAACCCGCCAGACAAGCCCCGAGCCGATCGCTTTGCCACTATCCGCAAAGGCGGCACTGGCGTTGAGCGTGAATTCCGAGCTTGGGATAGGGGGAGGGGTCTGCGTCAATGAAGGCGTAGCAGACTGCGCCCAGGCCGAGGTTGCGACGCAGGCGGCAAGAAGGCTCAAACTCCAGATGGACGGTTTCAACGTTTCGCCACTTCCAACCTATCGTCCCTATCGGGCGGCGGCTTGCACGGTCCTGACGGGCTCGACTTCCTTTTTCACGAGATCCGCCGTCGCCGCAATCAGATTTTCCAGCGACGTCGGACGGAAAGTGAATTCCACTTTGTGCTGGCCGGGGCCAACCTCGACGCCTCTGAACAATAGATTTGCGCGCAAAATGGGGCGGCGTTCGCCGTCCACGCGGACTTCCCAACCGGGATAGAAGATGTCGTGAAGGACGAGCATACCTGCCTGTTCGTTCTGCACCTCGATCGTCACGGATGTCCGCTTGTATTGGGTGATCCGGGCTTCGTTCTTCGGCTTCTCCGCGCTGGCGGGAGGGACGATCTCATGGGAGGTTTTGAGCAGCGGCACGCTGCTGATATCCACAAGAGCCTCGTTCAGGCGGTCGAATTCCGGGAGGTCCTCCTGATCGAGCGCCGCTTCCGAATCGACGGGCGTGACCTTGGTGGCCACATAGACGCGCGGGCTGACCGTGTTCAGGCGATAGATCCACATCCGTCCCGAGCCGTAGAGCAATTCCGCGTTCGAGGGGCGGGGGAAGTGGCGCGGCATGCGTTCGAGCTTGCGGTCCAGAACCAGATATTCGAGGCCAAGGAGGTTGGCGAGGCGGCACTTGTACCCCCGGAAGCTCGCCGGAAACTGGCGCAGATTGGGATCTTCCGCATTCTCGCCCGGTCCGACCGCTCGCTCGTAATCGGCGAGCCGGAGCGGATTGTAGCCGATGATGTCCTCGATCCCGAAGACCATGGAGGCGTTCTGCCAGGGGCCGCGCAGGCCCAGGATCTCCACGCGCGGGTAATCGCCTGCGGCGTGGCGCTGGTCCAACTCGGTCTTGAGGATGCTCAGGCCGTGCAATTGATCGGCAGGCAGCTTCTCAAAAACGGCATACCGCTCCTCCGGCTCGGCATTGAGAGCCGAGGCCGCATGCCGCCAGATCAACTCGCCACCCGTGGCCATAACCAGCGTGAGAGCAACGACGGGACGCCAGCGGGCGTTGCCGTCAAATCGGGTCAGGAGAAGCAAGGCGATTGACGCGAAGGTCAGGCCGATACCGATCTCACTCATGGCCGGCGCAACCTGACCGGCTTTGAGTGCGAAGCCCAGGGCGCTTCCGATCGCCGCCACCAACAGAAGGACCGCGAGCGAGGGCAGGGCCACGTGCCAGGAGGCGATTTTCGCCCTGTCCAGGCGCGGAATGCCGTCCCGGATATAACGGTGAGCGAGGTAGCCGGCGGCGAACGCCAGGAAGATATTGATCAGGAACGTCGCATCCGCCGGACGGCGATAGAGCTTGACGCCGGGGAGATGGTCGAAAACAAGGCCGAAGCCGGGGGTGTAGCGGCCAAGCGCATAGAGGAGAACGACGATCCCGAAGATCAGGAAGAAGCGGAATTCGCGCGCGAGAAGCCGCCCTCCCGCAATGCCATGCCACAGGAGGAGCAGGGCTGGGATGGTGCCCGCGAACAGATAGTTGGTCGCCCGGTCGGTCCAGGTCCCCTCGGCGACGCTGTGCCAGTCGGGGCCCCAGTAGTCGTATGTCCAGCGGAGAGACCCAAAGATATTGCCGAAGAGGATCGTCGTCAGACTCTCCGGCGGAAGCGATCCCATGGCCGCGACACCGTAGCCGAAGCCGGGGCGCGTGGAGGTCGCGAGGAACTGCATGGTGAGGATGGACGGTACGGCCAGCAGTGCACCGCCGACGAAGCCCATGATAAGGAGAATGCCGACACGGGTCCTGAAATAGACGAGAGGGCGCTCAGAGGTGAAGATCCGATGCGCAGCAACGCAGATCAGGGTCAGCGCGCACAGGAAAGCCACCTGATCCCGCCCGATGGTCAGGAAGGCCGCAACCATCGCGAAAAGCACGCCGAGCGAGTAGGATTTACGGTCCAGGGCCTCCTCGAGAAGCAGGAGGGCGAGCGGGAAGAAGCCGTAGCTCAGGATAATGCCGGTATGTTGCAGGCGGGCCGTCGCCGAGCCCCCGAGCATGAAGACGATGGCCGCGATGACTGCGCCGACCGGATGCCAGCCCCGGCGCCGAAAGAGTCCCACGAAAGCAAGCGCTCCCGGCAGAAGATGGGCAAAGACCACCACATCGAACACTTCCATCGACGCCTTGGGCATGAGCCAACCGAAAAGAAGCATCGTCGGGGTGAAGAGCAGGGATTGCGGATCGGCCGCGGAGGGGTGTCCGCTGAAATGATAGGGGTTCCAGAGCGGGAGTTCCCCTTGGGCAAGGGCCTCGCCGAGGTAGCGCCAGGTCGGGTAGAACTGGTTTTTGGAATCCCACGGCACGACGCTGCCTGTGAGCGGCCACACGGACGCGGCCATAGCCCAGATCAGCAGGATCAGGAGCAGGGATACGGCGGTTTGTCTGGACGTCCAGACATTTGAGGAGGACGCGTCATCCTCTAGGAGATTTGTTTTCATTCGTCGTTAGCGCCATCCACCAACCGGCATTCTGTATAAGATGAATGCGGCGACCCCAAAATTCGATAAAGTATTAGACGCTGCCAGCCTCGCCTCATCGGCGCACGGCGCGAACTCATCGCCTTTATCTCTCACGATTTTGTCGGAAAATCGGACCCCATTTTTTCGGGTCGTGTTCCAGGATCGAAATCCGGCTTGGCGGGCCAGCACGCTACCCCTATACATGCGCTGCTCGTTTTATTTCGCAGCGACAGCCCCCACTAGGACGGCGATGTTCCACCCGCAGAGACATGGCGAGGGCAAGGCATGAGCCCCGGCTCTTATTGTCTGCGGCTTTCCTTTGCCGTCCCGATGATCCTTGCACAGTATCAGGTCCGGATGAAAGCCTTATGAACGAAAGTTTGTCCCGTCTTCAGCAGCGACGCTCCGTCCCAGCCCTGTGGCTCACCGAGCCTGGACCGAACCCAACCGACATCGACACGCTCCTGACGATCGCTGCGCGTGTGCCGGATCACGGCAAGCTGGTTCCCTGGCGCTTCATCGTGATCGAGGGGGACGGACGGCGCCGGCTCGGCGAAATTGCCGCAGCCGCGTTCAAGGCGGATCAGCCGGAAGCCGAGGCCGAGAAGGTGGCGGTGGAACTGGCACGTTTCTCCCATGCTCCCTTGGTGGTAGCGGTCGTCTCCCGCGTTAAGCCCCACGTGAAGATCCCGGATTGGGAGCAGGAGCTGTCGGCAGGCGCTGTGTGCATGAACCTCCTCAATGCGGCGCACGCGCTCGGTTTCAGCGCTTCCTGGCTGACCGGCTGGACGGCGTTCGACCGGCGTGTGCTCGACGCCCTGGGTCTCGCCCCCGATGAGCGGCTGGCCGGCTACGTCCATATCGGGACGGCGAAGGAAACCCCGACCGACAGGCCGCGGCCCAGCCTCTCCGATATTGTGACGCGGTTCTGATGTTCTACGAAACAGCCACTAACGATCACGGCCTGCCGCACGATCCGTTCAAGGCCATCGTGACGCCGCGCCCGATCGGGTGGATTACTTCCATGAGCGCGAAGGGCGAGATCAACCTATCGCCCTATTCGTTCTTCAACGCGGTTTCCGACCATCCGCACATGGTCGCCTTTTCGTCGGCCGGGCGGAAAGACGCGGTGACGTTCATCGAAGAGACAGGCGAGTTCGTCTGCAACCTCGCGACCTTCGATCTGCGCGATCAGATGAACGCCACCTCCGCGCTGTTGCCGCGCGGTGAGAACGAGATGGCTCACGCCAAGCTCGAAGCCGCGCCTTCGCGGATCGTCAAGCCGCCGCGCGTGGCCGAGGCTCCCGCCGCGCTCGAATGCAAATGGCTTCAAACCGTGCCGCTGGTGCCGCTCGATGGATCGGATCCGCGCTATTATCTCGTCATCGGCCAAGTCGTCGGCGTCTATATCGATGACCGTTTTCTCGTCGATGGAATGCTCGACACCGCCGCCATGCGTCCCATCGCGCGTTCCGGCTATCGCGACTATTTCGTGATGACGCCGGAGACGAAGTTCTCTCTGCGCCGTCCGAACGAGAAGTGAGGCGATGTTTATGTACGCGTGGCACGGGAGTTCAGCCGATTTCGGAGCCGGCCCGCTAGTCAATTGACAGCCAATGATATCTTGGTAGCGTAAGTTTCATGAACTCACGCTTCTCAACCTTAGAGCGCCGACGCTGTACGATTGTGCGCGGTGGTGCGTCGACTCCGAGAAAGCGAAGATCCGTGGGAGCCTAGTTCTTTCTCCTGCCTTCGTTATCGAGAATTCAGCAACCCTGCCCACCATCCGGTCGGCGGGGTTTTTATTTAGCTCGCAAGGATCCTTCTATGTCTTTGGAACTTTTCGTGGAATTTCGGGCAGCAAAATCGGAAGACGCCGACATGATCCGTGAGGTCGTGCGCTCGGCATACGCAAAATGGATTCCCGTCATCGGTCGCGAACCTCGGCCAATGAATGCCGACTATGAACGGGCCGTCCAAGAACACCAGATCGACTTGATGTATATCGGTTCCAGAATGGTGGGGCTGATCGAGACGATGCTGCGCGATGA
This sequence comes from Microvirga sp. 2MCAF38, assembly GCF_052115485.1. NCBI lineage: Bacteria > Pseudomonadati > Pseudomonadota > Alphaproteobacteria > Hyphomicrobiales > Methylobacteriaceae > Microvirga > Microvirga sp. 2MCAF38. The sequence goes on from NZ_JBFRGU010000003.1 coordinate 446,466, forward strand.
TCATCTCTGGATTGAGAGCGTCGCCGTTGGCCCGAGCGACCAGGGCAAAGGGCTGGGCCGGCAATTGTTGGCGCACGCCGAGTGCAAGGCCATCGAGGCCGGATGCCCCGAGATTCGCCTGCTGACGAATGCCGCCTTCGAGGCAAATGTCGCTCTCTATGAGAAGACCGGATACCTTATCGTTGAACGCGAGCCCTTCATGGGCGGCATAACCGTCTACATGAGCAAGAAACTCAATGGGCCTAGCTCTTGTCGCCAGCCCGCGCGAGAAGCCTTTCGGCTCGGGTGAGGTGGGGGCGATCGAGCATTTCACCATCGACGCCGACCACGCCCGCACCGGGATTGGTCGCGAAGGCGGCAATGACGGCTTTTGCCCGCTCCAACGCTTCCTGCGATGGCACAAAGGTTTCGTTGATCACCGGCACCTGGGCCGGGTGGATCGCCATCTTGGCGACGAAGCCGTCGCGGCGCGCTTCCCGGCATTCGGCGGCGAGGCCGTCGAGATCGCGGAAATTGGTGTAGACCGCATCGATGGCGTCGACCTCGGCGGCCGCCGCTCCGAACAGGGTGAGCGAGCGGGCGAGCCGGTAGGGCTCGGTATAATGCCCGTCGTTGCGGCGGTTGGTTTCGGCGCCGATATCGGCGGACAGGTCTTCCCCGCCCCAGGCGAGGCCGTCGAGGCGCTGGCTCGCCCCGGCGAAAGTACCGAGCGCGAACACGCCGCGCGCGTTTTCGGTTGCGATGGCGATGATGCGCGTGCCGCCGTCCGCAAGGTCGAACTCGGCTTCGCGTACCGCGATCTTCGCGCCCAGATGCGCGACGTCCTTGCCGCCGATGGCTTTCGGTAGAACGATGCCGTCCGGCACGGCCCGCATGACGCCGTCGAGATCGGCATCGGTCATGCCTGTCGCCAGACCGTTGACGCGGACATAGAGGCGCGGACGGTCGCGGGTTTCGCGAACGGACGCGAGAAACTCAGCCGTCACGCGGCGGGCTTCCTCTTTCGCGGAGAGCGCCACCGAATCCTCGATGTCGATGATCAAGGCGTCCGCCCCTGAGGCCAGACCCTTTTCGAGCTTGCGGGCGCTGTCGCCTGGAACGAAGAGGAGCGAGCGCATCATATGTCGGCCTGCCAGGGAGCAGCGTTGCGCTTGCGCATGAAGGCCTGTCGGCGGCATTCGGCGACGAGGGTGCCATCCTGCTTGTAAGCGCGATGCAGGAATTCGACGATGCCCGCTTCGGGGCGCGATTTCGACTCGCGTTTGGCGACGATCTCGGTCGTCGCGTTCACGGTGTCGCCTTCGAAGAGAGGAGCCGGAAACTTCACATCCGTCATGCCGAGATTGGCGATGGTGGTACCGACGGTGGTATCGTTGACCGAAATGCCGATCATCAAGCCCAGCGTGAAGAGGGAATTCATGAGAGGTTTCCCCCATTCCGTCTCTGTCGCGCAAAAATGAGCATCGATATGGAGCGGCTGCGGGTTCAGGGTCATGTTGGAGAACAGCATGTTGTCCATCTGCGTGACCGTCCGCGTGAGACGATGAGGGATGGTTGCGCCGATCTCGAAATCCTCGAAATAGAGCCCGCCGCGGGGATGCCGTTCATGCTCAGCCGTCATTTCTGCATTCTCCTCCCGCTGGTCGGATTTTATGGCTCGCGTCGGTCTTCTCAATAGCCGAATTGCTCGCGCAGAATGCGCTCGTCGAGGCCGTGTCCGGGGTCATGGAGCAATACCAGGTCGATGCTACGATCCATCGACACCTGCACCCGCGATACGTTTCGGAATTCCGTGTGGTCCGCCACCGCACTCACCGGGCGATTCTCGTGTTCGAGAACCTCGATTTCGATGCGGGCGTAGTCCGGCAGCAAAGCCCCCCGCCAGCGACGTGGCCGAAAGGCGGAGATGGGAGTAAGCGCCAGAAGCGGCGTGTTGAGCGGCAGGATCGGGCCGCCGACCGAAAGGTTGTACGCCGTCGAGCCTGCCGGCGTGGCGATGAGAATGCCGTCGGCGCTCAACTCCTCCAAACGGACATGCGAGTCCACACTGACCTTCAGTTTTGCAATCTGGTGGGTCTGCCGCAGCATGGATACTTCGTTGATCGCCCGCGCGGTGTGAGATTGCCCATTCGCATCCCAGGCGACCATGAGGAGAGGGTGCACAACGCTGCGCTGCGCCTCCTCCAGTCTCTCGAAGAGACCCTCCTGCCGAAACTCGTTCATGAGAAAGCCGACGGAGCCTTTGTTCATGCCGTAGATCGGTTTGGACCTGCCCATGATCTGATGCAGGCATTGCAGCATGAGGCCATCGCCGCCCAGCGCCACAATGACGTCCGCGTCTTCTGGGGGGACGTTCGGATAGGCGGCCCGCAGCGTTTCGAGGGTACGCTGTGCTTCAGGGGAGGGGCTCGCAACGAAAGCGACCCTGTTGAAACGGCGCGTCATCCCAAGATACCCTCGTTGAACCCTGATCCAGTCCCTCATTTTCGCATGATTCCTCTCGGAACCACGCTTTTATTCTTGAGGACCCGGCGTCACCACTGACCATACCCCAGAGAGGCATAGCATGGAGCAACCACTCCTCGTCTACACGACCTTTCCCGATGCGGACACAGCTTTGTCCATTGGCGAGGAGCTCGTTCGAAACAGGCTCATCGCGTGCATGAACGTGCTTCCCGGCATGGTCTCGGTCTATGCCTGGAAGGGAAAAATCGAGCGTGGTGAAGAGGTTGTCGCCATTCTCAAGACGGTCACCCGCCGGCGCGAGGACGTGCATACGGCCCTCAAAGATCGGCATCCCTACGAGACGCCGATCATTTTTTTCATCGAGCCCACAGGTGTCGACGCGGGCACGCTCGCCTGGCTCCTGGCCGAAACGTCGCTCTAACGGCTAGAGTTCGATCATGTCTCTTTGAAACATGATCGAACTCTCGATTTTTCAATGTCGCATGATCGGGGCGAACAACCAGTTTCCACTTGTTCTGATCATGCTCTAGAGGACAGCCGCACTCCACTGCACGGGTACGAAGCGAAATCTGCCGCCCTCTTTCCCGATATAACCTGTGGCGGGGAAGGGAGCGTGGTAGAACGCGACCTGCGCCCGCTCGCTCGCCGCGAGGTCCAGCATCCGGTGTCGGCTCAGGCGGGCCAAGTCCGCATCCATGTCGAAGACCGCCGACCAATCCGGATTGCGGACGAAAAGAGCCGGGTGGTTCGTCACGTCGGACATGACGATGAGTTTGCCGCCGCCGGATGAAAGCATGAATGAGGTATGGCCCGGCGTGTGGCCTGGGATGGCTATCGCCGTCAGGCCTGGAACAACCTCCTTGTCGGCCTCGTAGCGCTTCACATCCTTTGCGATTGGGGCGAAGACCCGGCGCACGTTCTGGAAGCCGCCCTTCATGGCCTCCGGCGCCTGATTCATGCGGGCATCCTCCATCCAGAAAGCCCATTCGGTGGCCGGCACCATGACTTCGGCTTTCGGGAACACGGCAGTTCCGTCCTTCAGGCGAAGGCCGTTGATATGGTCACCGTGGAAATGGCTGATGACGACGGTGTCGACCTGTGCCGGATCAAAACCGGCGGCGCGGAAATTCGCCATCCACGTGCCGGAGGTCGGCGCGCCGAGATCACCGTTGCCCGTGTCGATGAGGGTGAGGCGGCCGTTGCGGTTCAGCACCAACGTCGTGAAGGTGATCGAAAGAGCTTCCGGCGATAGAAAGGCCTCCTTCATCGCGTCCTGGACCTGGGAGAGTTCCGCATTCTTGACGAAGCCTTCCAGCGGTCGTTTGGCGAAGCCGTCGTTGATGGCCGTCACCTCGATGTCGCCGACCTTGTAGCGGTAGAAGCCGGGAGCCTGAGAAGACGCGTTCGACATCGTGCTTGTGCCTTGAGCCAAAACTTTATCTCCGAATGGGTTTGCGAGCGCGAGCGTGCTACCCGCGAGAACCACGCGACGTGTGACAGACATGACAACCTCCCCCTATGAATTGAAGAGGCTATAATGACTGCGCTTGGGATCAAGCCGTTAGGCTTCACGAAATCGTCAGGCGCGCGAAGCTGTCAGGTGATGGAGCACGATCCCGCTCGTGGTCGATACATTGAGCGAATCGAAGCCGCTTTTCATAGGGATGGCGACGGTGCGTGTGCGGGCAAGCAGATCCGTCGGCAGGCCAGGACCTTCAGCGCCCAGGAGCAGAGCCGTCCGAGGGGCGCAACGAACGCCGATCAGGTTCTCCCGGCCGGACGGGCTCAACGCCATGATGTCGAAACCGGTGCGCTGCAGAACGTCGACCATGGTGCCGGCCGATGGGACGCGGGCGAAAGGAACGACAAGCGCGCCGCCGACCGAGACGCGGATCGCCTTGCGATAGAGCGGATCGCACGTTTCCGCGTCGAGTAGCACCGCATCCGCGCCAAAGGCCGCGGCGTTGCGGAAAATGCCGCCCACATTGTCGTGGTTGGCGAGGCCGACCAGGCCGACGACGAGAGCGTTTTGCGGAAGCGACGACAGCAACTCTTCGGCTGCAGGGTCGTCTCTTCTGCGGCCGATTGCGAGAACGCCCCGGTGGATCGGAAATCCGACGATCGCGTCCATGACCGCGCGACCGGCGACGTAGACCGGCGTACCGGGTGAGATGGTGCGCAAGACATCTTCCAACGGCCCGACGCGGCTGTCTGAAATCAGGAGAGATTCGACGTCAAACCGCGCGCTGTCGAGAAGGACGCGCAACACGACCTCGCCCTCGGCAATGAAGCGCCCCTCGCGCCCGACGAGATCGCGCTCGCGCACGGCCCGGTAGGGCTCGATGCGGGGATCGTCGGGATCGGTGATCGTAACGGACATGAATGCTCGGCGGTTCGTCTTGGGTGAGGAACGGAACGGCTCTAGGCCGAGAGTGCCGAAAAATGGTGCCGGCGGAGAGGATTGAACTCCCGACCTTCGGTTTACAAAACCGCTGCACTACCGCTGTGCTACGCCGGCCCCATAGGCGCTCAGGTAGCAGCGCAAAGCCTTTCAGGCAAGTTCCCATCAATCATCAAAATCATGTGCTCGGACGCATCGCAACCAATCGCTCCTCACCAGATTTCCCTAAGGGGGATGTTTTTGGATCATCGGATAAGGCGGAGGTTATGCCGCGATCCTCTAAGCAGAAAACCCGGTCGCAATGGTTTGGAGGGGCTATCGCCATCCTGATATTTTGCCTCGGGACGCCGGTTGATGCGGCGCAGGCGAAAAAGCCTCTGCCAAAGGGGACTGCCGCGAAGATTTCGTCGGTTCTGTCCAAGAAGGAGCCGCAAGCCACCACCTCTTCCACGGGCGGGAAGACGCTGCCAGGCAACTGCCAGCGCGCGCGCAAGCGCCTTTTCGTGGAAGGGGAAGGCTGGATCGTCCGTCGCTTGACCACCTGTTTCTAAGCGCGCCAAACAAAAAGCCCCGCCACGAGGGCGGGGCTTCTGTCTGCGTCAAAAGGCTTGCTAGCCTTTGTAAGTAAAGATGTCGCGGTCCTTCGTCTCAGGGACGAAGAGCATGCCGACGACGAAGGTGATCAGCGCAATCACGATCGGGTACCACAGACCGTAATAGATATCGCCGGTCTGGGCGACCATCGCGAAAGCGGTCGCGGGCAGAAGTCCGCCGAACCAGCCGTTACCGATATGGTATGGCAGTGACATGCCCGTGTACCGAATGCGGGTGGGGAAAAGCTCCACCAGCGCAGCCGCGATGGGGCCGTAAACCATCGTCACGAAGATCACGAGGATGAAGAGAAGGCCCACAAGTCCGGCGATCTGGCTGTTAAACAGATCGAACGGGTGTTTCATCTTCGCAATCTGCGCGTCGCCCGCCTTCGGATAGCCCGCACCCTGGAGCGCTGCCGTGGTCGCGGTCCGCGAATCGGCGAGCTTGGCGGTGTCGAACGGCACCTCGGTCGAGTTGACGCGGATCTTCGTCGGCTGACCTGCCGGAGCGGCTTCGGTGGAATATTTCACGGAAGCCTTGGCCAGATAGTCGCGGGCCAGATCGCAGGACGTGGTGAAGACGCGCGTACCGACCGGGTTGAAGAGATTTCCGCAACCGGCGGGATCGGCGACGACCGTCACCTTCACGTTCTCCACCGCCGCTTCGAGCGCAGGGTTCGCCAGGGTGGTGATCTGCTTGAAGAGCGGGAAGTAGGTGAGGGCGGCAATCAGGCAACCCGCGAGGATGATCGGCTTGCGGCCGATCTTGTCCGACAGCCAGCCGAAGAACACGAAGAAGCCGGTGCCGAGCAGGAGCGACCAGGCGATCAGCAGGTTCGCGGTGTAGCCGTCGACCTTCAGGATCGATTGCAGGAAAAACAGAGCGTAGAACTGACCCGTGTACCAGACGACGCCCTGACCGGCGACGAGGCCGAAGAGGGCAAGAAGAGCGATCTTGGCGTTCTTCCACTGGCCGAACGCTTCGGAGAGCGGAGCCTTGGAGCCCGTGCCCTCTTCCTTCATGCGCTGGAATGCCGGGGATTCGTGCAACTGCATGCGGATCCAGAGAGAAACGCCAAGCAGCACGACCGAGACCAGGAACGGGATGCGCCAGCCCCAAGCAGCGAACTCTGCTTCACCCAGGATCGTACGCGTGAACAGGATCACGATGAGTGAGAGAAAAAGACCGAGCGTCGCCGTGGTCTGAATCCAGGATGTGTAGAACCCGCGACGGCCATGGGGAGCGTGCTCCGCCACGTAAGTCGCCGCACCGCCGTATTCACCGCCGAGCGCCAGGCCTTGCAGGAGGCGCAGACCGATCAGGATGATCGGAGCGGCCACGCCGATCTTGTCCGAACCAGGCAGCAAGCCGACGATGAAGGTCGACAGGCCCATGATCAGGATGGTCACGAGGAAGGTGTATTTGCGGCCGACGAGATCGCCGATGCGGCCGAAGACGAGCGCGCCGAACGGGCGCACCAGGAAGCCCGCAGCGAAGGCGAGAAGCGCGAAGATGTCCTGCGTCGCCTTCGGATACTGGCTGAAGAACTGTGCGCCGATGATGGCGGCGAGCGATCCGTAAAGGTAAAAATCGTACCACTCGAAAACAGTACCGAGCGACGAGGCGAAGATGACTTTCTTCTCCTCACCGCTCATCGGGCGGACTGCGGCGTCCGTCCGGGGCGTTGTGGCTGCGGTTGCCATAGTGTTTCCTTCCAATGTTGATCCCGGTTGTCCGGGTTTTTGCGTCAAAGCATCGAGACCTTGGCGGCAGGTAAGTCGATGGCCACGATTCGCCACCGAACTCCCATTGGAGAGACAGCCTAACGGCAGGGCATTTCCTCACAATTCACAATTCGTATTTGCGACTTCTGTCTAAGGAGACGTTCGCGCAAGTAAAACGGCAGCCTCGACAAGACGATTATCGTTTTATTGTTACGTCCTGGAGACGGCTTTCGTGACCGCGTAGAGCGCGATGGCGGCAGCGTTCGAGACGTTGAGGCTCTTGATCTCGCCGGGCATGTCGAGGCGGCCGATCAGGTCGCAGCATTCGCGTGTGCGCTGTCTCAAGCCCTTGCCCTCGGAACCCAGCACGAGCACGACGGGATTTTTCAGCGGCATCTCGTCGATCCGCGCCTCGCCTGAGGAATCGAGCCCGATTCGCGTGAAGCCGCGATCGCCGAGTTTGATGAGCGAATCGGCCAGGTTGCGAACGATGAGAAACGGCACGTGTTCGAGGCCGCCGGAAGCCGCCTTGGCCAGAACGCCCGTGGCGGCCGGGCTATGCCGGGCTGTGGTGATGATGGCCTCGACCCCGAATGCCGCGGCGCTGCGGACAACCGCGCCCACGTTGTGCGGGTCGGTAATCTGGTCGAGAGCCAGGACGACGCGCTCTCCGCTCAAGGTATCCAGCGTGGGCGAGGCGAGGGGCTCCGCTTCGAGATAGAGGCCCTGATGGACCGCATCGGCTTCCACCAGCCTGTTGATATCTCCCGGGCGAACGATCTCGGGCTTGATCGGCAGGGGGATGCCCAATTCCTCGGTGAGGCGCTGCATCGAATTTTCGGTGGCGAGAAGGCGGGTGAACTTGCGCTTCGGGTTCCGCAAAGCTTCGGCGACCGGATGCCAGCCATAGAGCACCGTCCCTTCGTCGTTCTCCATTTGCCGCCTCGGACGCGCGTCCCGGCGCTCGTACTTTCCACCGGGACGGTTGAAGCGTGGTTTGCGGGAGGAGAAGGGACGCTCGCTCATTTTTAAGGAAATCTCTTTGTGTTGCGTGAGCCGCCATAACACATGATCGCAGAACTCACGATGAGGTTTGCTGTTTGGTGTTGACACCGGGGAGGCGGGTCACCATAAGAGCGCCCACGACACCCCCGCCTCCGGGCGGGGTGTTCGTTTTGGACGACCTTACGCGGCGCGTTTTGGTTGGATCAAATGGGGGAATGTCCCGAGCGGCAAAGGGGGCGGACTGTAAATCCGCTGGCTATGCCTTCGTAGGTTCGAGTCCTACTTCCCCCACCATCCACTCAAGCGAGACGCTTGCGGGTGTAGCTCAATGGTAGAGCAGCAGCCTTCCAAGCTGAATACGAGGGTTCGATTCCCTTCACCCGCTCCAATTTCCACGCTGACGCCGGCCAGCTCTCCAACCTTCGGTTTCATGCCAGGATGTTTGTCTGTGTTTGGGAGGCGGGGTGGGAAAGCTTTGCCCGGGATCTCCATAGAAACACCGAAAAGAAAAACTTCTTCTGCTGAACGGTCACGCTATGGCGATATACTAAAACTTGTATATTGATTGCATCAATCGGGTGCTTTGATTGGTTCTATGCAAAATTAGAAAATTGGGGCAATGTCATCTTACGATAAAAAAAAGAAAGTATTTGCTAGCAACGATGGGAGTTATCTTTCGCATCCAACCTATCGACCAGATGTTGATGGGTTGCGCGCGGTCGCGGTGTTGGCGGTTGTTTTTTATCACGCATTTCCAGATGTTCTGAAAGGCGGTTTCGTCGGCGTTGATATATTCTTCGTTATTTCAGGGTTTCTGATCTCCACAGTGATAATCAACAGTCTCGAGCGAGGCTCCTTCAGGTTTGCGGATTTTTACGCTCGCCGTGTTCGAAGAATATTTCCAGCACTTGCAATTGTGCTTGTGTCGTGCCTTGTCTTTGGTTGGATTGCTTTACTAGCTGGTGAGTATGAGCAATTAGGAAAGCATATCGCAGCAGGGGCTACTTTTTTTTCCAATTTTACTCTCTGGTCAGAAAGCAGCTATTTCGACAATTCTGCTGAAACAAAGCCACTTTTGCATTTGTGGAGCTTAGGAATTGAAGAGCAATTCTATCTAATATGGCCAATATTACTTCTTTTTTTATTCAAGAAAAATATTAATTTATTTGCAATTGCAATTTTATTGACCTTTTTGTCATTTATTATAAATATTTTTACCTATATAAATTATCCTATTGCAAATTTTTATTCACCTTTGTCCCGCTTTTGGGAGCTGTTGGCGGGTTCAATTTTAGCTTTATTGGTATTGAATAAGGATATTTACTTAGAAAGAGTCAAAAATTGGTGCCAAAAATCTATATTCAGCTTATTTTGGGGTGATGCTCAAGGAAGAATTTACTTTGCTCGAGAGGTTGCTTCTGTCCTAGGAGCGCTTTTGATAGGCGCTAGCGTGGCTCTGATCTCGAAAGAGGACCGTTTTCCGGGGTTTTGGGCGGTGTTGCCTGTGTTCGGAGCGACGTTGACCATCCTCGCAGGCCCGCGTGCTTTTCTCAATCGTTACCTGCTTACGAATCGAATTATGGTTTGGGTGGGGCTGATCAGTTTTCCGCTATATCTTTGGCACTGGCCTTTGTTGTCGTTTGCGCGAATCATCGAAAATGAGGCGCCTAGCTTTGCGATTCGATGTGTCGCTGTCTTTGCTTCGGTGATTCTCGCGGGGTTAACCTATCTGATTATCGAACGCCCGCTTCGGTTCGGAGGTTTCGCTGCATCAAAAGCGATTGGTCTAACGGTATTGATCGCCGCAATAGGGTATGTCGGTTATGAAATAAATGCTCGGGAAGGGCTTCCTTTCAGAAGGAACGCCTCACCTGAAGTGCTTTATAAGGGCGATGTCGGGCATCTCGAGTTTCACAAATACCCATTTGCTGCTTTTTACACTTGTACACCGAAGCAGGTTGCTGATGAAGCGCTTCAATGGGAGGGCTACGTCCGGTGTCTCCAATCCAAAAAGGATCGGGACGTAGATATTGTCCTGCTCGGGGACAGCCATGCCGAGCATTTGTTTATCGGGTTGGCGGAAGCGCTCCCTGACAAGAATATTGCTTTTTATATCAAGAACGGTGCGCCCTTTATCGATAATGAAGATTACGGTTCGATTTTTAAGACCGTATCATCGAGTAAGACGATAAAGAAAGTTATCGTAACAATGTATTGGGCATGGAGAATAAGCCAAATTCCACTGGGGCAGGCACTTGAGGATAAAATACTAGAGACAACAGGGGTTTTGCTGGAAAGTGGAAAAGAGCTTTATATCACGGATGATGTTCCTTCGTTTCCGTTTGATCCGGATAAGTGTAGATTAAAAAGATTTTTATCAACGAAGCAGAACTGTGAAATCGATATAAAGAACGTAAATTATCAATTATCTGCTTTTAAGCCCGCACTCGAAAGGGTCGTCAAGAAGGATCCTCGAGTTAAGTTGCTAGAAACTTCTAAATTTTTCTGCAACAAAACCGTTTGCAAAATGACGAATGGTGAAGATATATTATACAGGGATACAAATCATCTTAACATAAAAGGCAGCCAGTTCTTGGGAAGGAAGTTTGTCGAGAGCTACCCTATTTTTAACTGATGTAGTGTTTTGTGTGGCTCGTAGCTTCTTGAGAAGGGGCGATGACGCTCCCGGTGGACACAGGCGGCGGCTGTCATTCGACTCCAATGCTAAAGTGCGTTGAAGCCCCCTGTCGGAAACAATGCGCGTCAATTTTCAAATTGGCTCTTGCGGAAATAGCTCAACCGCAATATCGGACGCACCCAAGTTTTTGAATCCTGGCCTAGTTAAGGTAGAGATCGATGGCGAAGGAAAAGTTTGAGCGGAATAAGCCGCACTGCAACATTGGAACGATTGGCCACGTTGACCATGGCAAGACGTCCTTGACGGCAGCGATTACGAAGGTTTTGGCGGAGTCTGGTGGTGCGACGTTTACGGCGTACGACC